>CAYGZC010000053.1:0-42511 GCA_964354225.1 uncultured Chlorobiaceae bacterium
CTTGAGAATTAATGAACCAGTCAAAAGTAAAAAAATCTTCGTCAAAAATAACACACTCCCAAATTAAATCCATTTCCAAATGAAACTAAAACGTCATAATAATATTAGTGAAAGTGAGATAGAGGAGGCACTTGTTACTAATTTATTGTACCTGAAAGAATTGTTTGGACTAAATAATGATGTAAAGCTCATCGCACGGCAATTAAAATTAAAAGACGGTGAACAGCGTATTGATTTGCTGATTGCTAACGGTAAAGAACTTTGTTTGATTGAATTGAAAGTAACAAGATACTCTGATGATTTCCTCAAGCAGACTACCGAATATAAAAATGAACTGATTAGTTTACAGATGGAAGGACGATTAGTCGATGGTGTAATAAAGCCCTATTTGTTGGTAACAGATGCCAGACGAAATGATATTGAGCGCTGCAAATTGTAAGGAATTGAATTAATTATTTATGAGCCTTTAGATGTATTGAAGAATTATTACGAGAACCTCTCAGCGATAGCTCCCTTCTTAAAGATAAGACCAAATGATTACGGCGTATTCAATATTGGTTTGATAAACAGAGCACTTTTAGAGTTGGGCCGAGGACTTAGTAAGCAAAATGATATCGCCTCGAATATAAAACTTTCTAAAGGAAGCGTTCATAACCACCTTAGAGTAGCGCAAGAGTTTGGATTAGTTAGGGAACGCAAGAAAAATCATTTCTTGACTGACCTTGGCGACAAGTATATCCAATCTTCAAATCAGGGAATTTTGAATGACATACTTAGTAAAAGACAAATTGAGATTCTTAAAGAATTCATAGCAAAGGATCCGTTCTATTCTTCAACAGTTTTTGGTATCTATTCGATTGTAGAAAGTGCCTTCATTCTTTCAAGAAACAAGTATCCAATAGAATTAGAAGACTTGAGAAAGATGTTCCAGACTGTAAGTGGAAAAACATCCGAATGGAGAGCGCAAAAATCACTAAGTACTGCAACTTATACATTTCTGAACTTTGCAGTCGATCTTGAACTGTTGGGAAAAATAGGTAAACAAATTGTAATCACACCTGCGGGATTTAGATTCATACTAATGCTTCAGCTTCATAAGAGTATTGAAATGATAGATTCCCTAACATCACACATCCATTCATAATATATATGAATCAAGTAAAACCAAAAAAGGAATGGGACTTTATCTGCTCTGAAACGAATCAACTGCATCAGAGCAATAAATCCAATCTAACAAAAGAATTGCTCTTCGCTGCACAGAATTTACTAACCTTACATTGCAAAGAGGAAGATACCATCAGAAAGTCTTTCTTGGCTTCTATCTACATTAGAACGAAAGATAAGTATCTCAAAGAAACCTGATAATGGAGTATTTCCAAAAACATCCCAACAGAGATATTCCGCATCCAGAAATCGTTGACTGGGCAACTTCTGAGTTAAAGAAAAGAACTGGCGAAGTTTTCAGAGACCCTGACAGACAAATCAGACAGCTCTCCCAGCAAGGCTGCCTTATCAAGGTTTCCAAGGGTGTTTATCGCTATGAACCCGATGCGATCAATAACCGCGAACTTGAAGAATTCACAGCTTCCCAAAAGAAAATAATTTTTGAACAAGATGGTTACAAGTGTGTCATTTGCGGTCGAGGTGAGAAAGAAGGTTTTGAATTACACGCTGACCATATCAAACCAAGAGAACTTGGCGGTAAGGCAACGATTGAAAATGGTCAAACACTTTGCTCACAGCATAACATTATGAAAAAAGCTCTGAAGCAAACAGAAACAGGAAAGAAAATGTTTATCCGCCTCTACGAATTAGCAAAGAAAGAGAAAGATAATGAGCTTGTAAAATTTTTTACTGAAGTTTTAGAAATCTACGAGAAAAACAAAATCAATTCTCATATAGTTTGGAAGAAATAAAATTAATTCTTTATCTCTTCCTTCTCCAGCTGTTCAAAATATTTCTTGATAAGCTCTTCGTAATCCTTCGTGTATTTTCCTTCGAGCACCTTGAGAAGCTCTTCGCGAAGCTTATTCTTTCCTTCCTGAGTGGAGAGGTCAATATCAGCAGGGCTTGGTTGCAATATATTTTTTCCTGCCTCTGCTTGTCGGCGTTTCTCGTAATCACGCTCGCGCATCGAGCGCGCGGATTCTAAAAGTCGAGATAAAATGCGCTCTTGTTTTTGCAGCGTGTTCGGATTAACATTACCTTGTTGCAAATCTGTTTGAACTTCTTGCATCTCCTGTGCAATCTTATCAAGATCACCAAGAAGGCGGCTGTACTCGCCCGCATTCTTCGCTTCACGTGCAAGTTCTTCTAAAGATTTTTGTGCTGCACCTTGCTGTGCACCAAGTCGCTGATACTCTGCCTGCTGTTGAGGAGTCAATTTGCCTCCTTGTCCCTGTCCCATTCCCATAGCTTGCTGGGTGCCTGCATTAATTCCGCCTTGTTTACCCGCCATCTGTTGAAGCATAGACATCAAACCAGCCATGCCCATTCCTCCACTGCATTGTTTACCACCTTGCATCATACCATTCAATGCACCCTGCATCATCATTGCCGCCCGATTTAACGAACCCATCGCTTCGCCTTGCTTTTGTGATGAACCGCCGGGGTTGCGGTTTTGCATCTGCTGCATCGCATCACCCATCTGCCGCATTGCATTGCCGATCTCCTTCGCCATTTCAGGACTTACAGCAAATGTCTTCATGCCAAGCTTACCAACTGCATCTGCAACATTATTCAGATCGCTAATCACCTCATTTTGTTTCTGAGCGTTTTCCCTAAAACGCTGAGAATTTGGATTCAAATTTTTCGTGTCGTCTTTTAATGATTCCTCACGTTTCGATAACTCCAGCATATTTTCCACCTGTTTCCGCATCTCGTTGACAATCTGCTTCATCTGCTGACTCCTCAATGCCTTTTGTGCCTCTGTCAACTGATCTTTGAAATCACTCAAATCTTCCTGCACTTTCTTCTGACTTTGCTGGGCATCCGGCATATCACCCGACTGCATCTGCTGCGATGACTTCTTCATTTTCTTGCCGATTTGATTTTGCTGTAATTGCTGCTCAGCTTTCTTCATTTCATCGAGCGGCATTTCTTTTGGAAATTCTTCCATCTTATCTTTTAAGTCAGAAGTTTCCTTTTCCAATGAGTCCATCTGTTTTTGTAAATCTTCCTGCTGTTTGGCGAGCTCGTCACGTTTCTGCTGATCGGATGGGTTGGTTTTAGAGGTTTGCTCCTTTAGCGCCTCCTGCTGTTTCATCAATTCTTCTGTTCGCTTGATAAGCTCATCAAGTTTCTGCTCAATATGTATGCGCTTCAAAAGCTCGATCGTCCGCTCAAGACTTTTACGGAACTGCTCTTCCGTAAATTTCAACTGCTCCATTGCCTGCTTCATTTGTTCGGGAGATAGCTGCTTCATCGATTCTTGTAATTTCTTAAGCGCCTCACGAAGCTCGGGTGCATTCAGCTGTTCCATTAATTTCTGAAGTTCCTGGTATTTCTCCAGCGTCTCAGGTGAAAGAAGTTTGTTATCTTCCATCTTCTTCACCATTTCATCTAACTTTTGAGTTGTCTCTTCCAACTTTTTCTTCATCGCATCATACCGCTTCAGCATCTCTTCAGCTTTTTTCTGCTGCTGCCAGTCGGCTTTCTCGCGGTTCTTTTTCATTTCACGATGTAAATCCTCAACATCCTGCTTTAATTGCTGTGCCTCTTTAGCGACATTCTGCATTGATTCCGTCGATTGATCATGACTTTGAGAGATATTGAAAAATACTTCCTCTAACGATGGCAGTCTTACGATATATATTTCACTTCTTCCAGATTTTGGACCATTGACATTATCATTGTCGAATACTTCAGCATAGTAGGCAATAACATCCTCCGGCACAAGATATAAATTCGATAAATCCCATTGGTACCAAGTATCAATCTGGCTTTGGTCTTTTTTCGGAAGCGGAAGATCAATATATGTAAATTCTTCGGCGGGTTGCTCGTAGCGCGACTGTGCAAGACGATATGCGAGCCGCAAAGATGAGAATCCAAAATCATCTTTCATGCGAATGAAAAGATCAAGCTTCATCTCCTCGGTAAGATCGATATTCTTTCCCGGCGAGAGGATTGCAACAGATGGATACTCATCGGGAATGACTTTTATAACGTATTCTACCGGATCGATATTGGGGAGTCCATCTTTATCTTTTAAAAGAAGATGGTACGTGGTATTTTTTTGGATGCTGAATGATCCGTTTGCCGCGGCACCCGTGGGGGTAAGCGAAAGAATTGTGCTATCATTAAAAACGACTGTTGCTACCGAAAGTTCTTTACTTAAGAGAAGATTGAATTCTACTTTCGATCCGGGATAAGCATCGACATCTCCCATATTTTCTTCCAAAAGCTTTTGCGGGATGTGAGTATATAATGGCGGTGTAATCTTAAGCTGCATCGAACGGATTAGCGGTCGATCCAGAACATTAATCGTGTACTTCTCGCTTTTAATCTCATCAACTGAAGCATAATAATCGGTTGTGTTTTTTATGTTATTGATTATTGTTTTGAAAGCACCGTCGTCGAAAGCGCTCAGGTTTTGTGTATCAAACTCAAGCTGACCGTGCTGTCGGGTAAAGAACGAAAGACTTTTTATCGGCTTTCCTTGTGTGCGGATTATGATAGGAACGTCCTGCCCGCGGATAACTTCCACATTTCCCGGCTCGATGAAGAACTGAACCAGCAGTGGTGCCGCAAACGTTTTATTGAAATTGATAATACGATAGAGCGAGCCGAAGAACCCCGAAGGGAAAATCACAAACACCAACAAAAAAACTCCGAAGGTGTAAGCTGTGAGTTTTCTCATCTTCCGAACTTTAACATCACTTATCGTATCTGAAAAATTTAACGGTTTTATTTGCCAGTATAGATCGCTAAACGAGGCATCGATCAATGCAAGAGAATAATGATGCCGCAAATCCTCTTTTCCTTCGTACATCTGGAGTGCGTCGAGGAGCCGATCCTTGATGTCAGGGAAATGTTTGCCAACTTTTAAAGCGAGTGTACGGTTATCAACAGATTTTAATACACCAAATACATACAAAAGTGGATGAACAATAAACCATCCGATAAAGCCGGTGATTCCAATAAGAGTAATTACAAACAGGATGGATCGTCCGAGTGTATCGAAAGATAGAATTCCTTCCATCATCAAAACCAACAGCAATAGGATCATCGTAATTAGAATCACAGCCATGATGCCATGGACAAGTGCGAGGGAATGTTCTTTTTTCCGAACACCATCTAACCGCACTTGGATTTCTGAATAGAATTTTGATGTCTCTTTATTTATCATCTGACGACTGTAATCTGTAATCTCTAATGTGTTAACGCCCAAACAACAATATTTATTCCGAAACGGAGAGCTTCCTCGTGTTTCTCGGGTGTATCGCCATGAACTTCCGGATCGTTCCAGCCATCGCTGGGGTTAGATTCATAAGTATAATAAACAACAAGCCGCCCGTTATGAAAAAGTCCGAAGCCCTGTGCCGGCTTCTCATCATGCGCATGGACTTTGGGCGGACCGTTCGGAAAATCGTAATGGCTGCGGTACAAACCATACGAATATGGAAGCTCTACCAACTCTTGCTCAGGGAAAACTTTCTTTATCTCGCGGCGAAATGCCTTGTCCATCCCATAATCATCGTCGGCGTAAAGAAAACCGCCGTTCTCTAGGTATGTTCTTAGTCGCTTCACTTCAAATTCAGAAAAAGTTATGTTTCCATGACCTGTCATGAATATGAATGGATAAGTGAAGAACTTATCATCCGATATTTCGACGAACTCGTAAACCGGGTTGACGTCTATCAGCGTGTTTTGCTGAACAAACCTGAGCAGATTGACTTCCTCATTCGGATCGTTGTACCAATCACCACCGCCCGCGTACTTCAAGCGCGCAATTTTAAACGAGCTGCTCGCCTTTACAACCTGCGACGACATAATGTTTGGAAGAAGAATTCCAAGTAGTACAATAGAGAGGAAAAACTTTTTCATATAATAAAAAGGTATGAAAAGGAGGATGAAGAAGCAAATGAAATGAATTCACTGGAAACGATAGATATCATTGATATAACTTAGCTACCATTTCAAGAATATCTCCGAAGATACCCTTTCGGATTAAGTGTATCGAATATAATAATCAATGGAGGATAGCGTGTGTAATATGCACGCTACCCTCAAGGAGTGTACGATAGTTGTTTCTACTTTGGAGGAGATCCAAAGTCTAGAACACAAAAGCTGTCCGCTCTAAGCTATTTAATCCATAATTTTCCGTAAGAACGCCGGCTTCTCCATATCAATTGTATCAACTGCTTTGGGCTGATCTGTATCCTCAGCTTTGGATGAGCTGAAAGGTAAATTAATACCTCTCCTCATAAACGTGGGCTCATCAAGCTTTTGCAAATCATGGAGACCGGCAGGAATGCGATCAATAACTTTCGCTGCGGATTTTGCAACTCGCACTCCACCAACACCTCGCTTGTTGAAACCTGTCGCTATCACTGTAACCATCATCTCATCTGCAAGATTTTCATCGATGACAGCACCCATGATAACGTTAGCTTCTTCACCGACAGCTTCATGGATAACACTGACTGCTTCATCAACTTCGACCAGCGACATAGTAGGACCTCCGGTGACATTGACCAGAACGCCGAGTGCACCAGAAATCGAGACGCCTTCGAGCAACGGACTTGAAATCGCCGCATGTGCCGCTTCGATTGCGCGGTTTTCGCCAGTCGCAACACCGGAACCCATCAGAGCATCGCCCATTTCTTTCATTATTGTTCGAACATCCGCGAAGTCCACATTGATTAGACCCGGAGTTGTAATCAATTCAGAAATTCCCCGGGTTGCATTGTATAAAACATCGTTCGCTTTATCGAATGCCTCTTGCAACGGTGTATTGCGTTCAACAATAGAGAGCAGCTTCTGATTTGGTATAACAATCAGTGTATCGACCTGCTTCTTCATCTCTTCGAGGCCTGCTTCCGCCTGTCCCATGCGCTTCTTGCCTTCGCAGGTAAACGGTTTTGTAACTATTCCGACTACGAGTGCACCAATACTTTTTGCAACGTTCGCTACTATTGGTCCACCGCCGGTACCCGTACCGCCACCCATTCCGGCAGTAACAAACACCATATCACTGCCTGCAAGTGCACGCGCGATTTCATCACGGTCCTCTTCAACTGCGCGCTGCCCAATTGATGGATCGGCACCGGCACCTAAACCGCGTGTCAGGTTTTTGCCAATCTGAATTTTGTTGGGAGCTTTGTTGTGCTCTAATGCCTGCATATCGCAGTTGATTGCAAAGAAGTCAACTCCTTGCAATCGTTTATCAATCATACTGGTGACAGCATTGCCGCCACCGCCGCCTACTCCAACCACGCGAATCTTCGCGCCGTGGTCGAAGAAATTATCTAATTCTATCACTATCGTATCTCCTTTTATAGTTAATAGTTATTGGTTATTTGTTTATTGTTTAAAATCTTTTCTTATTTCAATCTTAAAATGATTTTTTTTAGAATTTATCTATAGCTCATCAAACCAGCTTTTCATTTTTCCAAAAATCTTTTTAACTGATTTACCACCTTTAACATTGTTGAAATCAAGTGTTGTTTTATCTTTATGCCTTAGACCGTGCAGCACCAAACCGACGCAAGTAGCGTAGATTGGATTTTCAATTTCACGAACAAGTCCGGCGCTGAAACCACCGGGAATACCAATTTTCACAGGTAAGCCGAGAACCTCGCGCGCAAGTTCCGCCGCACCTTTAATTAATGAGCCACCGCCCGTTAGGACTACACCGGCAGAAAGATGTCTTGAATAACCCGAGCGTTTAATTTCCATCGCTGCGATCTCAAAAATCTCTTCCATCCTTGGCTGAACGATTTGTGCAAGCAGCTTCTTGTCGATCTCAAGCGGTGGGCGTCCACCAATTCCTGGAATTATTATCGGTTCATCGTCGAGGACGCCGGGTAAATATGCAAAGCCGTGCTGGCACTTCAATTTTTCCGCCTGCTCGGTTAGCACACCTAATCCTTTTCGTATATCGTTGGTAACTTGATTGCCAGCGATTGGAATTACAGCGGTATAACGGATCGTACGATCCTCGAAAACCGCAAGATCAGTTGTACCGCCGCCAACATCGAGGAGAGCAATTCCCACTTCCTTCTCTTCCTCGTCGAGAACGGCATAGCTGGATGCAAGCGGCTCAAGGACCATATCGCTAATTTGCAGTCCGCCACGCTGAGTGCATTTAATAATATTTTGTGCGGCGGTTACTAATCCTGTAATTATATGAACGTTTGCTTCAAGTCGTACACCCGACATTCCAACAGGATCGCTCACCCCATCCTGCCCGTCGATTATGAATTCTTGTGGAATAACATGTATAATCCTTCGGTCGGACGGTAGTGCAACACGTTTTGTATCTTCGATGAGCCGATTGACATCTGCCTGAGAGATCTCATTCTCAGGTCCGCTTACCGCAATAACACCACGACTTTGAAAACTTTGTATATGATCGCCTGCAATCCCGACGATGACGGATTGAATTTTGATACCCGACCGCGACTCGGCTTCCGCTACGGCACTTTGAATCGAGCGGACTGTTTTATCGATGTTCGTCACAACGCCCCGCGTCAAGCCATCAGACGGGCTTCGACCAACACCGAGCACATTGAACTTTCCACTTTCATCCAAAGATGCGACAACTGCACATACCTTCGTTGTGCCTATATCTAAACCAACCATTATTTCTTGTTCCATTCCTTAACCTTTCGGGAATAAATTCTTAAAGAGTCGCTCTCGCTTTTGGCTCCGACTGCCATTTTACGACGACCTGATCGCCGAATCGAAGATCAACGTATTGTAATTTTTCTGTGTTTTGCGACTTCACAAAATTGTTCCAAAATGTATGCAGCGTCAGAAGCTTTTTTCTAAAATCTCCTCTGCCGACAATTATCGGTACACCAACATCGGTTGAATACAGTAAGATATCCTTACCGTTGTTCATAGTGATCTCGGAAATAAAATGATACATTGTGGAATCAATAGATGCCGCCGTCACGAGAAGCTCAATCGCTTCCGATAGTTCATTATTTGATATTACTTCACCAACCTTTGCTTGTTGGATACCATCAACTCCATTGATGATTGGTACATCAAGCTTAATCGCAGATTCGATCTGGGGAAGAAGATATGCTTCTTTATCGATATACCGAAGTTGACCGTTGTTAACCGACGCAATTGGATCTCTTTCTTCAATCTGAATATGAAGAGCGTCAGGGAGATGTCGGTTTACCTGCACCGACTTCACAAATGGTTGCTGGAGAATTTGCTTGCGAACTTCAAATACATTTATTTGGAACATAGGGGACTTAAGCGGTACATTAGCCAGCGCGAAGATTTGCTGAGCAGAAATTATCCGAGAACCCTCAACAACAACGCGCTGGATTTTAAGAGATCTCTTCCATTCCTGTGCGAGAACACATAGGACGATAACACCGATAATGAGAGGAATCAATAAAAATACTCCCCATCGTTTTATTTTTTTTCGCTGTATTGTATTTCCTTCAATCCGATTTTGATCCATCACATAATCACATTCTTATCTATATGCTGAGGAAAACCAAGTAATTTGACTTCAAGATCAAGTTCGATATTAAATTTTTCGCGCACCGTTTTCTTTGCAAGTTCAATGAGATTGAGAACATCCTTTGCCGTTGCGCCGCCAAGATTCACAATAAAATTCGCATGTTTTTCTGAAATCTGTGCATTGCCGTTCTTGAATCCTTTTAATCCAGCTTCTTCAATCAATTTAGCTGCAGAGGAACTGGAAGGATTTTTAAACACACTGCCGCAGTTTGGGAGATTGATTGGATGTTTCCGGTTTCGCTGCATGACGTAATCGTTACGCATTTTCATCAGCTCATCTCTATTACCGGCAGGAAGTATGAAGCTTGCACTTAAAACAACATCACTATCTTGAAGCGATGCATGACGATAATTAAAGCCAATCTCTTCTTTTTTCAACATGATGATTGTTCCATTTCGGATAACTTCGACATCTATCATATAATTCGAGATTTCTCCACCGTATGCCCCGGCATTCATAATCACCGCGCCACCGATTGTACCGGGAATTCCTGCCAGCATCTCAACGCCTCGCAATCCACGCTGCATGCAAAAATCAACAAAGCGATTTAAGCTCACACCTGCCTCGGCAACAATTCGTGATCCTTCAGCATAGATTGATTTGAGCGAGCTTTCAATGTTTACCACAGCACCACGGAAACCATCATCGTTCACAAGCAGGTTGCTTCCCTTACCAAGCGCAATAAAAGAAACATCTTGTTTCTGCAGATAACTGATAATGTTTACGGTATCTTCCTTGTCCATAGGTTCAAAGTAATAATCTGCCTGACCGCCAATCCGCAAAGATGTAAATTTATTCAGAGGCTCGCTTAGAAGAATCTTGCCTTGAAAAACCTTTTTTATGTTATCGATACTGATCATTTCAAAATAAACAATGAAAAATATTTTTCTTAATTTTTGGCTTGTAATCGTTTTAGAAATTCAACGCTGTACTTCCAAATATCTCCTGCGCCCATCATGATCACGAGATCATCTTTTTTTGCAAGAGTGAGGAGTGCATCGGGAACAGTTTTTTTGTCGGGGACGTAATGGACATTCTTATGACCGTACTGTTTGGCAGCATTGACAATTAATTCACCTGTTATGCCTTGGATAGGTTCTTCACGGGCGGGATAAACATCCGTCACTAGAAGAACGTCAGCTAATAAGAACGCCTTAGCAAAATCTTCGTAGAAATCTCTTGTGCGCGAATACAGATGCGGTTGAAACACACAAACTGTCCGCCGCCGCCAACCGGCTTTTGCACCTGAAAGTGCTGCACGGCACTCTGTTGGATGATGGGCGTAATCGTCGTAAACACTGATGCCGCTCACTTCGCCTTTCTTTTCCCAGCGTCGATTCACGCCCGTGAACTTTTCAATCCCAGCTTTTACTTTTTCGAACGAGATACCAAGCTCCAGACCCACGGTTATTGCCGCAAGTGCATTCTGAACATTATGTTTACCTGGAATTTGAAGTATAACCCGACCGAATTCAGTTCCGTTCTTTAGAACAGTAAACATCGCTGTATTATCTTTATAGTGGATATCGACCGCCTGGATATCTGCCTGTGGATTCATACCATAACCGAGCACTTTTTTCTGGTTGAGTTGCGGCATAATATCCTGAAGCGCTGGTTCATCGAGACATAAAACAACAAAACCATAGAATGGTACTTTACTGGCGAATTGAATAAAAGCACCTTTAATATCCTCAAGATCGCGATAGCAATCGAGATGGTCGGTTTCAAGCGTAGTCAAAACGGCAATTGTTGGTGTGATGGAAAGAAACGATCGATCAAATTCATCAGCTTCAACAACAATGAAATCACCATGACCGAGCCGTGCATTCGAGCCGCCGAGACCGCTTAATCTTCCACCAACAATGACCGTTGGATCCATACCGCCTTCCATAAGAACGAGACTGATCATAGAAGTGGTAGTGGTTTTTCCATGTGTGCCTGCGATTCCGATTCCATATTTCAGCCGCATCACCTCTGCAAGCATCTCGGCGCGGCGGATGATCGGAATTTTTCTTCGCTGCGCTTCAAGAACTTCCGGATTATCTAAAGCTACTGCCGATGAATAAACCAGTGCATCGATATCGGAAGCAATATTCTCTGGATTATGTCCATCAAATATTTTAGCACCAAGCTTTTCGAGCCGTTCGGTTATCTCGCCTAACATTTTATCCGATCCGGAGACCTTGAAACCTTGATCAAGAAATATCTCCGCGATACCGCTCATTCCAATTCCTCCAATGCCAACAAAATGTATTTTTTTGATTGAACTAAACATATCAATTAAATTATTTTCCGAAAATCATTTTTAAAGAAATCAATAAAAGTACAACACCAAAGATTTTTCGGAGTGTGTCACTCGAAACCTGATTTGCAAGATATCCGCCAAAATATGCACCAACGAACAAGCCAATACACATCAAGCTGGCGACCTTGAAATTAACATTGCCCGCATTGTAATACTGCCATACACCCAAGAGACCCACAGGTGGAATCAACATTGCGAGCGTTGTACCTTGAGCCATTTTTTGATCAAAACCGAACAGATACACTAAAGCCGGTACGATGAGAACCGCGCCACCTATTCCGAGTATGCCGCTTAAAACTCCTCCGGCGAGCCCTAATATGATAAATTGTACAACCTGCATAATGATTCAACCTTTCTAATAACTAACGAACACCGAACGTCGGACGTTTTCCTTTGGGTACTAATTGTGCGATTCGGTTCATTTCTTGAATAAGCTCTTTTTCATGCTCATACCGTCCTATCCTGATCCGAAATAGTCGCCGCCGACTCTTAACTTTAAAAACTATCATCTGAGAGATACCTGCGGTTTGCACTCGCCGCTCACGACCGATATGAAACCATTCAATATCCGAAAGTATTATTTCTCGCTCATGGAATTTATGATAGAATATAATTTTATCTGGTGCCATGATTAATTTTCGGTCACGCGTCCGGTTCAACATCAATACAACAAATGATATCACCACAAAAAGAATGATGATGTATAATATCGGATCGGCTTCGAGCGATGGAAGCCGATCGAAGTTGAAAGTGCCGCGAATTCCAGCATACAACAAAAGCGTTATAAGATACAGCAGCGATTGCTGGTAATAAAAATCCAATTTGTATTTGAAAACCTTCGCACCGTTAGGTATTTTACGATCTTCCATTGTTAATTAAACCTTGCTAGTTTAATAACTCTTTGTGCTATCTCTCTTGCCGAATTCGGTTTTCCAAGTTTTTTACTTTCTATACTCATCTGTTCCAGCTTTGTGCTTTCAATCAGGTTGAGTAAAACTGATAATAACTTTTTTGATACTTCATCGTCATATAGGATTTCAGCAGCGCTTGCTTCTACCAATGCTTTTGCATTTTCAACTTGATGATTTGCAGCTGCGTGTGGATATGGAACAAGCAGTGCTGGCTTTCCAAGTCGAGTTAACTCAGCCAATGTTGTGGCTCCTGCACGGCAAACAACAAGATCGCTGACTGCATAGGCATAATCCATACGGTCGATAAAAGCATTTACCCAAACATGATTTCTTGAAAACTTTGCGGCAGAATCTTTCGCTTTAAGGAAATCCTCTCTACCTGTCTGCCAAATTATTCGCACATTTCGCTGAATCAATTGCTCAAGATATTTTTCAACGGCATGATTGATTGTGTGAGCGCCGAGACTTCCACCGAACACAAGTATTGTTTTTAGTTTTTCAGCTTGATCAAATCCAAAGTGCTGATACGCACAACTCAAGTCGACATTATCCAAATTTCCCCTTGTGGGATTACCAGTGATAAAAACTTTTTCTATTCCCGGAAAATATTTCTTTGAACTTTCAAATGTTAGATGAATTTCATTCACTTTTTTTGCAAGCAGTCGAGTTGTGGCACCGGGATAACTGTTTTGTTCCTGAATCAATGTTGGTATTTTCAGTGCTGTTGCTGCACGAAGAACCGGTCCTGAAACATATCCACCGGTTCCTACAACAGCATCCGGTTTAAAATCTTTTATGATTGAGATTGATTGCATAAACGACACAATTACTTTCAATGGAAATAATATATTGCTAATCCGTAAGCTCCGGTGAAATCCGCTGATCCAAATTGTGCGGAATGAGTATCCTTTTTCCGGAACAACTCGCGCTTCGATTTTCCCTTTTGTGCCAACGAACAAAAATTCTGAGTCAGGTTGCAGCTTTTTAATCTCATCTGCAATAGCGATTGCAGGGAATAAATGCCCGCCTGTTCCACCGCCCGCAAATATAACGCGTAAAGATGCCACATTAATATACTTTCCTTGTAGAAATCTCATCGGCATTTACCAAACCGACAATAGGTACTTCTCTCGCTCTCGGATGTAGATCGGTTTGAGATGAAATATTTAACAACACCCCGATTGCACAAGCGGAGAACACCATCGATGAGCCGCCATAACTTACAAACGGCATTGGTAAACCGGTTGTTGGTAAAACTCTCAAAGTAACACCAGCATTTATCAGCGCATAAAAAGTAATGGCACATGTAATTGCAATTGCCAAATAATGTCCAAATGGATCTGGCGCATACTTTGCTATTTTGAAGCCGCGGTACATTATCAGCAAAAACAGCAGCATAAAAAACGTAGTGCCGATGAAGCCATACTCTTCGCCAACGATTGAAAAAACGAAATCACCGAAAGACTCTGGAAGAAAGAAATCTCGCTGTTTGCTTTCGCCTGGACCAACACCAAAAATTCCGCCATTACCAAATCCAATAATTGATTGCCGAGGCTGGTAGTCGGCTTTGGCAGGCGTTCCATTTACACCATTAAAGAAACCTTCTATTCGCTGCATCCGATATTCAGCACTCAACATGTATATCACTATTATCGGAACAAGAATTGCAAAAGTTAGAGCCAAATGTTTTAATCTCACATTACCGATATACAGCATGGTCAAACTTAGAAAGAAAATCATAGCGCCCATGCTGAAGTTTGGCTGAGCCATAACGAGCCCAGCTACAACCCCAACCCACACCATCATCGGTAAAAAACCTATATTAAAATCTTTTACAATTTTACCCTTGATTGAGATAAGAGTACATAAATGAAAAAGCAAGGCATACTTTGCAAATTCCGATGGTTGTAATCCGATAGTACTATAACGTAAGAACCTTGTTGCCCCTTTTATTTCACCACCAAGAATAAGCGTCACACACAACAAGCCAACTGCTGCTATCACTGCTATTTTTGTAAATCGCATGAGGATGTGATAATTTACTCGCATGCCAATGAACAAACCGATAATACCCAAAAGGACTTTGATTGCATGGCTTGTAAGCATATGCTCGCTTTCACCATATTTTACCTGTGCATAACTCGCGGATGCGCTATACACAATACCCAAGCTCAGCAGCATAAGCGTTAGCACTGCAATCAGTATAGCAAGATCGATATGGTTGCGTTCATTAAATGACATTACAATTTATTTACTATTTGTTTAAATACCTGTCCGCGATGCTCATAATTTTGAAACCAATCGAACGATGCACAAGCGGGCGAGAGCAATACGATATCTCCCGCCGATGCAAGCTTGCTGGCAAGTATAACTGCTTCATCCATTGAGCTTGCTTTAATTACTTTCTTAATCGAATAGAATTCCTGATAAACTTTTTCAGCTGATTCGCCTATTGCCACGATAGTTTTTACATGCTTAGCCACAAGGTCTTGGAGCTTGGAATAATCATTTCCTTTATCACGTCCACCTATTAACACGATTAGCGGCTCATCGAATGCCTGAAGCGCATACCAGACAGAATCGACATTTGTTGCTTTGGAATCATTCACATATTTCACACAATTGATCTCGCGAACGAACTCGAGACGATGCTCAACACCTTTAAAGCTTTTCAACGTTGAACTGATAGAAGCCGTTTCAATACCCATTACCTGCGCAGAGAGCACTGCAGCCATCGAATTGTATCGATTGTGAATTCCTCTTATTCCAATCTGGCTTGTCTCAAGGATCTCTGTTTTAATTCCACTGAGTATTGTTACAAGTTTCCCATTTTCCTCAAAGGCACCTTCTTCAAAGCGCCGCTTAATGCCAAATGGTAATGTGTGCACATGCATGCTGGCAAAACGACGAACTTGTTCATTGGTTTCAAGATCATCGTAATTATAGATCAGGTAATCATCGGTCTTTTGGTTCTCGAATACGCGGCATTTGGAGGCGATATATCTTTCAAAATGCTGATCATATCGGTCAAGATGGTCAGGTGTTATATTCAATATGATCGAGACTTTTGGATGGAACGTCTCGCAATAATCAAGCTGGAAACTGCTTACCTCTAAAATTACAACCGTCATCGGATTACTGCTATCAACAAAAGATGAGAACGCTGTTCCAATATTTCCACCGACAATATTTTTCCTCTTTGCGTCATCGAACATTTTACCGATGAGCGTTGTTGTTGTTGTTTTACCATTTGTTCCTGTAACTGCGATAATTGGTGTCTGACAAAACCAGCTTGCTATCTCAAGTTCGGAAAGAACTTTTATATCACACCGTTCAGCTTCTTCAATAATTGAAATATTTGATGGAACACCAGGGCTGATAACAATGATGTCTGCTTCAAGGACTCGGTCCGTATGCCCGCTCGTTTCAAACTCGATCCCTAGCGATTGGAGAAGGGAGATTGAAGACTGGAGTTTTTCTTTCGGTGCACTATCGCTGACAAATACTTTTGCCCCTTTTGTTTTAAGAAGCTGGGCGGCGGCGGCACCGCTTCGTGCAGCGCCGATAACGGAGATCTTTTTTCCAGAAACATCTTTATCTATCGCTGCGATCATAGTTAAACTATTTTCCCGAATGTCCATATTCCGGTATCATCGTACTTTAAATGTTGCTAAACTCAAGATCATCAATAAAACTGCGACGATGTAAAAACGGGTAACGATTTTCGGCTCGGGCCAGCCAAGCATTTCAAAATGATGGTGCAGAGGTGCCATTTTGAAAATCCGCCTTCCTTCGCCGTACTTGCGTTTTGTGTACTTAAAATATGCACGTTGGATAATGACTGAAATTGTTTCTATCAGAAACACACCGCCAAGCGTTGGTAGCAGCAGTTCTTTTTTAATCAAAACGCACAATGTACCGATGGCGCCACCAAGCGCGAGTGAGCCGGTATCACCCATGAACACCTGGGCAGGATACGCATTGAACCAGAGAAATCCCAGTGATGCCCCCACCATCGCGGCACAGTAAATACTCAGTTCACCATTTCCACGCAAGAATGGAATTGTGAGATATTGACTGAGATCGGCACGACCTGAGACATAACTGATGATCGCCAATGTTATGCCAACAATTCCGACTAAACCGGCGGCTAATCCATCAAGCCCATCAGTAAGATTAACTGCATTACTTGTTGCGGATATGATGAAGACAACCATCGGGATATAGAAAATTCCGAAATTAACCTCCATGTTTTTGAAAAACGGCATGGTCGTACTAGATTTAAATTTCCATAAATCAGCATCGATCAATTGGGGAAAAAAGTAAATAACACTTCCAACAATCAAACCAATCAGCAATTGGCCGCTAAGTTTGTATTCTTCAATCAACCCTTTTGATTTTTTCTTAACTACTTTTAAATAATCATCCAAAAATCCTACTGCGCCAAGCGAGGCAGTCACAAAAATAATCAGCCATACGTATCCATTTCTCAGGTCAGCCCAGAGGAGAGCGGGAATTAGTATTGCTCCAAGTATGATCAGTCCGCCCATTGTCGGTGTTCCCGCCTTGCTTAAGTGTGTCTTCGGCGCTTCAACTTTTGCAGCTTCACCGATTTGATATTTCTTCAGCAGTCGAATTACTTTCGGTCCAATCCAGAAAGCAATGATTAGCGCAGTAATTGCTGCTGCCCCGGCACGGAATGTGATGTATCTAAACATTCCAAATCCTGGTGGATGAAGGGTACGATTGATATATTCAAGTAAAAGATAAAGCATCGCTATCCTCTATCCGACCTTTTCCCAAGTCGCTCAACCAGGAATGTAACAACATCTTCCATCTTCATACCGCGAGAACCTTTTACCAACACGACGTCCCCATCCGATAAAAGCTCAGCCGCATATTCAGACAACATATTTTTTTGATTATAGTGTAATTTGATCTTAACAGTAGCAGTTTCGTTTATATATCTTGCCATCTCACCATAGGTGAGCAAGTATTCGAATCCCATTTTATCAATCATCTTACCGATACGGTTATGTTCTTTCTTCGCAACATCGCCAAGTTCCAGCATATCAGCAAGAATAATTATTCTGTTTCCTTTACATTCCATAGATTTGAGCGTTTCCAGCGCCGAAACCACAGAATCGGGATTTGCATTATAGGTATCGTTCAGAATTGTTACTGTTCCAACTTTGATTACTTCCACTCGTTTTTCAACACCTAAAAAGTTTTTTAGCGAACGCTGAATATTTTTTTTTGAAACATCAAACGATAATCCAACAGCTGCTGCTGCCAATCCATTCATCATGGCATGAGTACCGGGAATGGATAGCTGAATACCGAACTCTTTTTCCTTTCGTGATATAATTGAAAATTCTGAACAGCCATTATCATTAACTTTTAATAATTTTCCACGAAATTGACTACTGTTTGCTTCAAATCCGTAATTGATTTTTCTTTTTAATTTTTTTGTCTGTGCAACAACAAGTGCATCATCGCTATTGATGAAACCAACCCCTGGTCTTGCCGGGGAATTAAAAAGTTCACCTTCTGCTATTGCAGCTCCTTTCAAAGTTTTAAAAAACTGCAAATGTTCTCTGCCAATATTTGTTATCAATCCGTGAGTTGGATTAAGAATCTCACAGAGGCATTGCAGCTCGCCAAAATGGTTTGTTCCGACTTCGATTACTGCAATATTGTGTTTCCTTGTCAGCCGAAATAATGTTTGTGGAACACCGATGTGATTATTCAAATTTCCTTCCGTACTGAGTACTGAGTATTGAGTACTAAGTACGGCGGCGATCATTTCCTTGACGGTTGTTTTTCCATTACTGCCAGCAATTGCTATAAATGGGATATCAAATTTCTTTCTGTATATATTCGCCAGATAGCCCAATGCTCTTGTTGTATCTTTCACAACAAATAATGGCTTTTCCATCAATTGTGATCTGTTCGCTTTTGAATTAACAACCGCACACGATGCTCCATTAGAAAAAGCACTTATGACAAAATTGTTACCATCGAACTTTTCACCTCGTATGGCAAAGAACAGCTCACCCGGTTTTACCGAGCGGGAATCAGTTGAGATTCCAGTAAATCGTTTGATGTCTAATGACTCAAAATTGTAAAAAGCAACATGGGGAACATTCTGCAAACCCTGGATAGTGATATTCATACATGTGCTTGAAGAAATTCTTCAACAGTTTTTCTATCGCTAAAGTAAATTTTACGGTCACCAACAACTTGATAATCTTCGTGACCTTTTCCTGCAATCAAAATAACATCGTCGATCTTCGCAATATCAAGAGCCATGAATATCGCTTGCTTTCGATCTGCTTCACGATAAACTTTTGCACCGGTTTTAACTCCAGTCATAATCTCATCAATGATGGCTTCCGGGTCTTCGTGGCGAGGATTATCGGAGCTAACGATTGTAATGTCACTCAGAGTTGTTGCAATGTTAGTCATTTTCGGTCTCTTCGTTCGGTCTCGATTCCCGCCACAGCCGAAGACAGTGATAATCCTGCCCCGACTACTTGAGTCAAAAACGTCGTGAATCGCTTTGAGAGCTTTTTCCAGTGCGTCTGGTGTATGCGCATAATCTATAACAGCAGTCCAGCCATTTGGCGAAGTGATCTGCTCAAATCGCCCCCTAACAATTTCTGCCTTGCTGATGGCATTCCGGACAATCTCTTTTGGAATACCAAGCGCAATGCCGGTGCTGAATGCGGCAAGAATGTTACTTACGTTGAAACGACCAATAAGCCGCGATTCAACATCCGTCTCTTCACCATTGTAAACAATAGTGAACTTAACTCCTTTCATTGAGATGGAGATATTTTTTGCAAAAAAATCTGCCGAAACATCAAACCCGTACGATTTAACATTCGCTAAGGTAACGTTAGGAATTCTTTTACCCCACTTATCATCCAGATTGACTATTGCAAATGCATTGGACTGTAAACCTTTAAAGAGAATTTTTTTTGCTTTAAAGTATTCATCCATCGTGCCATGATAATCGAGGTGATCCTGTGTCAGATTTGTAAAGACTGCCGCAATAAAATTAATTCCGGCAACTCTATATTGATGCAATGCATGGGACGAAACTTCCATCACTGCCGATGTGCATCCACTTTGAACCATTCGAGCAAGTAACTCATTAAGTTCTAATGATTCTGGGGTCGTGTGTGATGCCGGAACAACTTCATTGCCGATTTTATATTCGATTGTTCCGATGAGTCCGGTTTTAACTCCGCTGATTTCCAAAATCGATTTAATTAGGTGTGTGGTAGTAGTCTTACCGTTTGTGCCTGTTATTCCAATGATTTTTAATTTGTTCGAAGGATGCTCGAAATAATTTGCAGACATTTGAGCAAGTGCTGCTCTGCTGTTCGGGACTACAATTTTCACCACACCGCTATGCATAAAATATGAATCTGGTAATGTTGAATCATTTTCGACCACGACAACCTTTGCCCCACTTGAAACTGCTTTCTCGATAAATTTATGCCCGTCAGATTCTGTTCCCCGAATTGCAACAAACACATCATCGGGAACAATTTTCCGCGAATCATACTGCACGTGATTTATATGAATTTCCTGCGTCATCAATAACTTACCGTAAAGGGTCTGAAACATCTTTAAAACTTTTACACCTTCCAATATTTTTGACAATGTCATACCTGAACCGGAACTCTTAGTTTAAATTCAGTGAAGCGGATATTTTTGGCTGGCAGAATAAATTTATTTTCATTCCACTTTTTATCGGAAGCCCAGCCGCGGGATTTTGGTTGATCACCGTTCCCGATCCGCTTACGATCGGTTGTAATTTTCTATCTTTTAAAATCGAAACAGCTTTCCTGACACTACAGCCACGAACATCTGGAACTACACCAGCAGGAGATAACATCATATACTGATCCTGATGATCTGGTGAAGTCGGTTTGATTGTATCCGCAGCAAGGTATCGGGGCGGCGCAAGGAGTTCTATAGTATTGATGATTTGTTGGGCGATAGCACGGAACACCGGTGCACTTGTTGTCCCGCCATAATAACTACTCCCTTTGGGATTATCTATCATAACCAGACAAACAATTTGTGGGTCGTTGGCGGGAAAATATCCGACAAAAGATGCAATATAGTTTCCGCTTTCATAATGACCTTCGATGTATTGCTTGGATGTCCCGGTTTTTCCAGCGATTTTCATGCTCGGGATCTTTGCCGAGGTTGCAGTTCCGTGCTCAACAACACCCTCAAAAAGATCGGTTAAGATTCTTGCAGCTTTTTCAGAGATAACTCTTCGGATTTGCTGCGGCTGGGATTCTTTTATTACCCGCCCTGAGGCATCGACTTCTTTTTTAAACAAATATGGTTTCATTAATATACCGTTATTAGCTACCGCAGCATAAGCTGTGGCAATTTGTAATGCGGTAACACCCACTTCATATCCGAATGCGAGAGTGTTTAAGGTTGTAGCAGACCATTTCATCGGTTTTTTCAAAGCACCTTTAACTTCAGCAGGGAAATCTACGTTTGTTGCAATTCCAAATCCAAAGCTGCGCGCCATTTTATAAAACCGCTCGCTTCCAATTTGATCACTTATCTTAGCCATCACGATATTGCTTGATACTTCAAGTGCTCGTCTAAATGTTATCCAGCCCTCTTTGTGTGTATCTGTAATGGGTCGCGTTTTGGTTGGAGTAATATGGATTAAATAAGTTCCATTTTCGGCGAAGAATTGTTTATTGGGTGATGCAACTCCGCTTTCTAGTGCTGCGGCAGCAGTAACTACTTTGAATATAGAACCGGGTTCAAATAGATCTGTCACCGCGCGCAATCTTTGATCTTGCAGTTCGTATTTACCGAAATTATTTGGATCTACATTCGGATATTGTGCGAGCGCCAATATTTCTCCCGTCTTCGGCTGAAGAATCACAACCAATCCACCGTCGGCTTTATTTTGCTCAACGCCTTTCTTTAGCTCTTTTTCTGCAAAAGCTTGAATCTTCATATCTATTGTCATAAAGACATTGTGCCCATTTACTGGCTCGACCCGAGGATAATCTACGGACGGTCGTGCATGACCAAGACCATCTCGTTGGAAGATAACATATCCATCAATGCCGCACAGCTGTTCATTAAATTGCTTTTCCACACCCGCTAAACCAACATTATCGATGTTCGTGGTGCCAATTAATTGTCCTGCAATTTGATCGTGGAAGTAAAGTCTTTTTGGCTCGTAACGAACAACAATACCGGAATCTTTTTTAGGATTAATTTCTTTCAAGTATTTGAAATCAACCTGACGCTCGAGCCAAACAAAACGAGAATCTGATTTGAGTTTTTCCAGGTAATAACTTTTCGGCTTACCGAAAAGTTTTGAGAACTTATTTGCTATTAACCGAGCTTCATTTAATGCCACCTGTGGATCGGCTGCGAAAGAGACGAGGGTTGAATTAGTTGCAATAAGGCTTCCATTGCGGTCATATAGTAATCCTCGTTCTGCTGGCAAATTGATTTTCGATTGATATTGTTTTTGTGCTATTACCCGATACTTTTGGGATTCGATGATTTGAATTTGGACGAGACGTAATCCAACAACGACAAACAGGATTAATATTGCAATTTTTAAGAGATGCAGACGAAGCTTCCCTGCTTTTATTGGCTCAGTATTAAACGATGATGATATGTATAACTGAGGATCGTTCATTGTCTGCACTCATTTATAAAAATTTTTGGCACGGCCGAGATCAACCTCGAACCAAACTGGCTGTTCTTTTGGAGCAACCAAACCTAATTGCTCAGTTGCAATTTTTTCGATTCGTTCTAAGCTTGATTTTTTATTTATCTCTGCATTTAGAAATTCATTCGCATTTAAAATTTTCGCATGACGATTCCTTAAATCATTTACCTCGACTGCCAAGCGATTAACACAGATTTTATTCCAGATATATAAAACAATCAATATTGATATTAAGAAAAGTGATAAAATGATATTAAATGGTGATCGCTTTCTCGACTTCATAGGTCTATTACCTTTTTGGGGAAACTCAACCTTCCGGTTCACTGTCTCACCGTTGTAAACATAACGCTTCTCTTTTAGCTCTGGATTTATCACCATTTCATCTGTAGTTGATGAGAATTTGGCAATAGTCATATTCGCTCCGCCGCTCTTAATTTTGCACTGCGTGCACGTGAATTAATTCTAACTTCATTTTCATCCGGGATAATTGGCTTCTTTGTCAGAATATTCAAACGGGCTGTCTTCGGTTGATCTGGCAAGTATCGATTTCCCGACTTGATGATAGTTTTGGATTCTTCCTTGAAGAATTCTTTCACAATTCGATCCTCGAGTGAGTGATATGATATCACCACAATTCTTCCACCAGTTTTTAATAATTGCATCGTTTCTTTTAACGTATTGCTAAGATTCTCAAGCTCGTTGTTCACCTCTATACGGATTGCCTGAAATATTCTCGCAAGTGATTTACTCAAAAAATGTTTTCCTACTAAAGACTCAATAATTATCGCTAATTCACCTGTGGTCGAGAGAGGGTTCAAAGTTCGCTTTTCGACGATTCTATTTGCAATCTTTCTCGAATTTCTTTCTTCACCATATCTCCAAAAGATATCAGCAAGTTTTTTTTCATCATACTTGTTGATAACATAACAGCCATCTAATTCCTGACGTTGGTTCATTCTCATATCAATCTTGTCCTCGTGCATAAAACTAAATCCGCGCATCATATCTATCTGCCGAGAAGACACTCCTAAATCCAATAGGAGACCGTCAATTTCAGTAATGCCAAGATTATCCAAACTATTTTTAATGGTTGAAATATTCTTCTGCATATAAACAATTCTATCACCGTAATTTTTCAGTCGGTTTTGAGAAAAAGCGATAGCATCAATGTCCATATCAAATCCGATGAGTCGCCCGATTGAAGAAAGTTCCATCAGGATCGTCTCTGCATGTCCGCCTCCTCCAAGTGTTCCATCAATATAAATTCCGTCTGGATTAACTTGAAGATAGCGAATTACTTTTTCAACAAGGACCGGTGTATGATAGTTACTGTTCATTCAGGGAACAATCCGGCATCACACAGAGCTACAAAGAACAATTATTCACGATATATTTCACCGCATTACTTTAGCGGCAATAGATTCGTACGTCTCCGATTGATTGCTCCTGTATTCATCATAAACTTTAGGGTTCCACAACTCAATCCGCTCCAATGCACCGAGGATTCGCACTTCACCTTGAATACCTGCATATTCACGAAGCTCCTGTGGTATAGAAAGACGTGATTGCACATCCAACTGACATTCGATAGCAGGTTCGAGGAATGTGCGAACAAACAGGCGGTGCTCAGGATCATAGGAGGAGAGCTTGCGGAGGTTTGTTTCAATTTTGTTCCATTCATCGTGGGGATAAATAAACAAACATTTTTCAAATCCACGCGTTATGACGAAAGTCTCATTTGCTTCCGGAGAAACATATTTTTTCAACTTTGCGGGAAGGCTAACTCTTCCTTTATCGTCAACTGAATATGTGTATGAACCCTTGAACGAAGACATTTAATTTTTCTTTTTAAATAATGTAAAAATCGTGGTTCTCGTATTCCCCACTTTTCCCCACGTGAAGTTCTAATTTAGGGATTTTTCATTGAAAGTCAAGTTATTTTCATAGATAATGAAGGATTTTTTGGTGGGGAATTACTATTAGAATAAAAACCCTTAAATTTACCTATTTAAAGGGATTTTATAATTGGTTTGTTTATTAAATTATTGCCTTGATGAGGTTTTATCCATATTATTCCACCAATTACCTGTTTTTATTATGGATCAGCTAAGAATTAAAAATTTTGTTAGTTTATCTTCTGTTCGCTGATAAGAGGAGGGAGAATCAGAAAGAAAAATTAGGAAGCGAATTTAGATTTATATTCATCAACAACTTTCTTGATAGCTGCGATGTGTTCAGGTGTTGTTCCGCAGCAGCCACCAATAATTTTTACACCGAGATCAATTAGCTCGCGACTTTTTTCTGATATGAATTCCGGAGTTTCGGGAAATGTTGATATTCCATTTTTCAATATCGGTACGCCAGCGTTAGACTGAATGATGACTGGAAGTGTTGTATGTTTCTTGAACTCCTTCGCAATTATTATCATGTTCATAATACCATTTCCGCAATTTGAGCCGATGATGTTTGCCCCAACTTGGGTGAGTCCATTTGCTGCTTGCTCAATGGTTACTCCCATGATTGTAAAAAATCCACGCTGCGTTGGATCAAATGTCATTGTTGCACAAACTGGTATTGACGATGAAATTGATCGTGCTGCTTGTACTGCAAGCGATGCTTCATTCAAATCCGTCATTGTTTCTATGCAAATCATATCAACTCCCTCGCCTATGACTGCAGACATCTGACGACAAAATGCTTTATATATAACTTCTGGATTTGTATCACCAAACGGTTCGAGTAATTTTCCCGTAGGACCGCACGACGCAGAAATGTATGCTTTACCCGCAACAACTTTTCTGACAGCATGAACAGCTCTCGTATTGATTTCTTCAGTTTTATTATCAAGACCATACATTGATAACTTAAGCGGCGAACCGCCGAAAGTATTCGTCTGAACAATCTCCGCTCCGGCATTTAGATAGAGTTGAGCGATTTCCTCTAACACATTTGGATGCTCAAGATTCATCCGCTCCGGGCATTCACCGGGTTTCAAGCCGCGCTGGAAAAGCATTGTGCCCATTGCACCATCTGCAACGAGCACACCATGTTGTTTTAAACGATCGGGGAGCGATAGCATCTAACTAACACCCATGAAGCGTTTTACTGTTTCGACTGTGCTCATACCGTCAAAACAATAAGCGTCAGCGCCAATTTCTTTTGCATACTCGGAAGAGAGCGGCGCACCGCCAACGATGAATTTTTTCCTGCCGCGCAGATTTTGTTCCTTGGCTAAATCAATTACTTTCTTCATAACGGGCATGGTTGTGGTGAGTAGGGCAGACATGCCGATCACATCGGCGTTTTCTCTTACTGCCGTGTCGAGAAATTTTTGAGGTGAAACATCATTTCCAAGATCAATCACTTCAAAACCTGCGCCTTTCAACATAATTGCAACGAGGTTTTTCCCGATATCGTGAAGGTCGCCTTGCACTGTTCCGATTACGACTTTGCCGATTGCTGGAATTCCTTCTTTGATAAGATGCGGTTTCAGTAAATCCATTCCGGCATACATCGCTTTGGCAGCAAGAAGAACATCAGGGAGAAAAATCTCATGTGCTTTGAATTTTTTTCCAACAACAGTCATGCCGGCGATGAGTCCTTTGTCGAGTATTGTTTTAATATTAATTTTTGCATTGATCGCTTGCTGTGTAAGTTCAGCAACATTCTTCGGGTTGCCTTGCTGAAGTTGCTCTGAAAGTTCTTGGACAATATTCATGCTGAATTCTAAATGTTTTAATACTGATTAAATAAAAATAATTACCGCTTTAAGTTCCATGTTTCGTGCTTTATGCTTTTTACATCTTCAATCTATCATCCATTAAACACCGCCTTAATCCTCTCTTTACAGCTATGAGTTGCACAATCTCGGCAGAATGGAAATGTGTCGTCAAATTCATAAATTTCTTTTTGACCGAAAATAATAATGCCACTAATCGATTTCAAAGGCTGCATGAGAAAACTATCATTAAGGGTAATTCCTATATCCTCTGGTTTGAGGTGCTGGAATAATTTCCTTTGTGCACCGATGTGCCAGCCGCAGTAACCGGGACTTAAACGGAGGGTTCCATTTTTCTGATTCATCAGCCCAATCTTTGATAGGTGTTTTCTGTAAATATTCTCTATTATTTGTGCTGCCATCTCCGTTCCTTCTGATGCTGCAGAGTCGAGCATCGAACCAAGAGCGGAGTCGTTAGATTTAAATAATCGTGAGATTTCAGCACAAATATTTTCGTCAATTGTAACTGCGAAGAGGGCTAATTCATCCGATGATTCATATATTGGTTTCACTGGAGATTCACCGTCATTTTTTCCATCACCAACAAAAATATTTGCAAAATCTTTTTTAGATATTTCCATCACGATGCCGATTGGTATAGCGAACTCTCTGTAAATGGCAATCGCTTGCTTAGCAAGATTAATAAGTCGTTCTTCTGACAGCTTCGAGTGAGGAATACCTTGTGCTTCCAAAACTGCCTGAACAGTTGGCTTTACTTTATCGATTGGTATGTTGTATATTTTTCGCATTCAACCAAAATATATTCCGCAAGGATTTTAACAGCAGCAGCTTATCATCCGAGCGAAGGTAATTTATCCATTCCATATTGTCGAGCTTCTTTTTCCATAAGTTTTGCTAATTCTTTATTAATGTCATCAGGAAGACGAGTGGGTTGCCACAGCTTTATGCACTTTTCAACTTCATTCGTTGCTCGCTCAAGCAGTGTTATGCTTCCCTCTTCTTCCCATCTCGAATGATTGGCTCGGTCGATTACAGGTCCGGGGAAATATTCTTCCTGCTTGAGGTATCTCCGTGTATGATCGGAAATCAAAAGATGTTTTTCCTTTAATAGCTCTTCAAAAATCGGCTGCGATGGAAAATCGTCCTTCGGTTCGATTCCTTTAAGCATGTGTAGAGTCATTCCGCAAATCTCATTATCTACGATCAACTTTTCTAAGCTGAAACAGCTTTCGAAGTCGAGCATACCGGGACCCGATATGTTATTTATTCCAGCAAGTGCAGCAAGTGTAGCCCCCATCGATGATTCGATCCCTGCTTGTGCATCAAGCTGCTTTGAATCGCTAAGAGAAATGTACGCTTGTGTTGGTAAGCCAAGATATTTTCCGATTTCATTATAAGCAGCATCAATCATCATTGTCGAGATGGAACCCATCGGTGTTGTTTCATAGCGAACATCAAAGAATGCAGGAGAGCCGCCGTATAAAACAGGTGTCCCCGGATTTGTAAGCTGACTCATGACGAGTCCGCTTAATGTTTCGGCCGTATGTTCAACGAGAGTTCCAACGAGAGTAACTGGCGACATGAAACCAGAAAGCGGCATGGATATATACTCGACTGGAATCGAGTACATTGCACAATCAATCAAATTCTGAGAAGTAACATCGCTCCACTTCAGCGGAGATGTTGGACAACAAGAAAAGATGGTGAGAGGTTTCGCCGCTAATTTTTCTTTCGAGCCGCGAACTGCTATTTGTAGATTCTTCATGATATCAAACGCTTCGATAGTGAAAGCGCCAGTTACAACCGGTTTTTCACAAAATAGAAGACTGAGATACAATCGGTAGCTATCTGAAATATTCTCATGAACATCAGCTGGAATCATAGCAGTTGATTGTGAAGCGATATTCTTCATCTTGCACATAAGCTTTGAGTAACGAACGTAATCTGCCGTCGAAGGTTTTCGGATTTTGTTTGTTAGGCTGTCAAGGATATTGATTGCGGCAGAACCGGGGGTGAAGTTCACGTTGAAACCTGAGAGATCAACAGCTTCGTTTCCCAAAACGTCGAACATCTTGAACGAATGAGATACTGTAGCGAGAGCTTTGTCGATTAAACTCTGTGTGAAGTAAACACGTCGAGTATTTTTATTAATTCGTGCTCCATGATCTGCGAACATTGAGAGAGCTCTTTCGTTGTGAATCTCGATACCGAGTTTACACATGATATGCCTCCCTTCAGAAATTATTTTCTGTATCAATTCATCAGATAGAAATCGAACAACTGGTCTCACAATACAATTCCTTTCGTTTGGATTATTTGAGTTGCCTGTGAATAAGCTTGAGTAATATCTGAATAAAAAACTTCTCTTTCAACTTGAGTAACCAAAAAGTGCTGAAATAGAGTTGTATTTAGTCAATAATGAAATATTTTGCTGCCTTCTTTTAATCAAAATATTTTTAATGAGATTCATAATTAAAAGTTTTATATTTAGAACCAAGATAACTTTATGAAATCATAATCATGTATATCGATTGGGTCACCTGGAGCATTTGGATGTTGGGCTTTATCATCATGGTCGTCTGGATCTGGATTCCGTTAAAGGAATTCAAGAAGCTTCTAGCCGAGAGAAAGCAGAAGAAAACTGAATGAATTACATCGATTACCTCATTGTCTTTGGATTCATGGGTTTGACGTTTTACGTCGGTTCCATATTTTATAAATGGGTTGGAAGCGCTGACGATTTTTATGTTGCCGGAAGAAAGTTAACTCCTTTTATACTCGCAGCCGTTTTGACAGCAACGAATGTAAACCTCTACAGCTTCGTTGGTCAAGCAGGAATTGCCTACAAACACGGCATCTCAATCCTCTGGCAAACCTGGACGGGAAATATGGCGCTTGTGTTTTCTGGTTTGTTTGTGCTGCCCATTCTTAGAAGATTAAGAATTAAAACGATCCCTGAATTTCTTGAGATGAGATACAGCAAAGGCGTCCGGACGTTTGTAGCAATCATCTGGGTGTTCCGGCTTGCATTCTGGCTCGGAGTTATTTCTTATACTGCTGCTATAGCAGCCCAGCCAATTACCGGATATAATTCTTTTACATTTTGGATTTTAACATTCTCCGTTATCGCAATCATTTACACAGCGCTCGGTGGTATGTGGTCTGTTGCGTTCACAGATGTGATGCAATTTATATTTATGCTTGCTGGCGCATTGATCGTGCTGCCTCTTGCGATGAGTAAAGTTGGTTGGTGGCCCGGACTTAGTGCAAATCTGCCGGCGGGTTCCCTAACACTTGTTCCGATAGAAGGACCATATAACTGGAAATTCATCCTTGCGATATTTTTTCTAGGAATCGAATGGGCTTCTGTCGATCAAGGATTGCTTCAACGGGCTTTCGGTGCAGAAAGTACAAAAACTGTTGTCAAAGGTTTGGTGCTTGCTGGAATTATCACAACACCATTTGCGTTGCTTTGGAATATTCCCGGACTTGCAGCGAGTGTTTTGTATCCTGGCTTGGAAAATGCAGATACGGCAATTCCTACATTACTTGCTCACCTCTTGCCCAATATTGTCTTAGGCTTGGTAGTGTGTGGATTAATGTCGTCTCATCTCTCAACAATCTCCGCAAACCTTAATGGTGTCGCGACGATCTTTGCAAGTGATATTTTCGAAAACATCATAAATCGTAAAGCAACCGATAAGGATGTTCTACGTATTGCTCGCATCGTTACAATTATTACCGGCATCGCCATGATTGTGTTTGCCTACCTTGTTCCAAAACTCGGCGGTGCGGTGAATGCTTATCTCACTATCATCGCAATTATGGATATGCCGCTATTTATCATCGCTATTGTTTATGGATTTCTTTGGCGACGTGCAAACTGGCAGGGTGCTATAAGTGGATATGCTGCGGGGGCGATCGCCGGCATCATCTGTCAGTTTTATTTTGATCTCGGATTTAACCTAACAACATTCATTACTGCTGGTGTGGCGCTGGTTGTTACTCCAGTAATTAGTATAATAACGAGTAAACCAGATGAGGGAAAAGTCGCGTCTATCTGGAAAGCTAAACACACAAGCGATGAAGAAGAGAAGAGTCGAGAATTTTATCATATTATTCCAAGAACTTCATCAGGCAGGGTAAGTCTTGGGATATTTTTTGTTGGCTTGGTTATTTTCTTTATCGGTGTGTTCCTCGGGGGTACCGGAGCATCAACAGCATCGGTTGTAGCTGTAAGCGGAATGGTTATTTATTTTATCGGGGGTATATGGCGCGCTTATTCGAATTAATTTCTGAAAAACTTCATTGCGAAATTCTATTAAATATTTAAAAATATCAGCTCCGGGTCGAGTTTGTCTCTTCGGAGAGCATCAGGATTATCTGAACCTTCCTGTCATCCCCTGCGCCATCTCTCTTCGTATCTCGTTGGAAGGTAAACGTTGGAACGATTCCATCGTACAACTCGATTTGCCCGATATAAATTCAAGAGACACTTTTTCTATTGATGGCTCACTTACCTACGTTGCTGAGCGTGATTATTTCAGAAGTGCATTGAACGTTATGCGTCGGGAAGGATTTACTTTCTCGAATGGATTTGACTGTGTGGTACGAGGTGAGATTCCGATCAATGCAGGCACTTCAAGTTCATCCGCTCTTGTGGTGACTTGGGTAAACTTCCTTTCGCACATAAGCGACCAGAATATGGAATTGCATTCTGAGGAGATTGCCCGTATTGCTCACCAGGCAGAGGTTTTAGAATTTGCCGAGCCGGGTGGGATGATGGACCAATATTGCACATCAATTGGCGGTGTGCTTTTTATTGAATTCCATCCGAAACTTACAGTTCAACGATTACCAAATCAACTGAAGTCGTTTGTGCTTGGAAATTCCGGTGAATCCAAAGATACAAAATTTATGTTATCTCATATGAAGAACAAAGTGCTTGATATCTCAAAGCGAATAGCTAGACAGTATCGTAAGTTTTCTCTTCAAACCGTGTCAATCGAAAATCTAGATTGGCATCTAAAGAACATAGATAAAGGACAGGCGACACTCCTTCGTGGCACTATTCATAATCGAGATATCACACGAGAAGCCATAAAGTTATTTCTTCAGCCACAATTTGACGAACATAAATTTGGGGAATTATTAAGCGAACACCAATCCGTTCTTCGTGATATCCTTAAAATCTCCACTGCAAAAATTGATCAGATGCTTGATGCCGCGCTTAATGCCGGTGCATGCGGCGGGAAAATCAACGGTTCTGGCGGTGGTGGATGTATGTTCGTGTATGCGCCGAGACATCCGGAAAAAGTTGTAGAAGCAATTGAGAAGGTTGGGGGAAAAGCGTACATTGTGCATGTCGATGAAGGAACACGTGTAGAACAAATGATAGAATAATGATGAAAGAACCCAATATCTTCATCCTTGCGGGCGGTATCTCCTCACGAATGAAGAAAACGACACAATCATTTGAGAAGATTGATCCAACACTTTTAAAAGAAACCCATACAAAATCCAAATCGATGCTTAACGTTGGAGATAGTGCTCATCCATTCCTTGATTACGTTCTTTACAATATAGAAAAAGCCGGTTATCGGAATGTCGTCATCGTTGTGGGTGAGAAAGATCCAACGATATATGAATATTATGAACAACAAGGTGAGAAGAATCAATTCAAACAATTGACAATTTCGTATGCAATTCAAAAAATTCCGGAGGGCAGAACAAAACCGCTTGGTACTGCGGATGCGCTTATTGAGGGGTTGAAATCAAAATTAGAATGGAGAGGGCAATCGTTCAGCGTTTGCAACAGTGATAATATTTATTCTATCCATGCTCTTCAACTGCTTATGGAGGATGTACACGAAAATGCAATGATCGATTATGACCGTTCTGCACTGCAATTCGAGCCGCAGCGATTCGAACAATTTTCTGTGATCAAGAAAGATAATGATGGATTCCTTTTGGATATTATCGAGAAACCATCCATTTCAGATATCGAAAATGCAAAGGATGCGAACGGAAGAATTGGTATAAGCATGAATATTTTCCGATTCACGTATGACAGAATATTCCCGTTTCTTGAATCTGTCCCATTACATCCAGTCCGACAAGAAAAAGAATTACCACATGCAGTAAAGATGATGATTGCAAAATATCCACGATCGATGTTTACAATTCCTCTCTCAGAACATGTGATTGATTTGACGAGTCAGAGAGATATTCCAGAAGTTAAAAAATATTTGAGGAAAGAGTTTCCCAGTTTTTAATAATCGTGTTTATGTGTTTAGTGGGGGTGATTTAAATCCAACATGATTTACTTAGAAATCCATTATGAATAACAGCAGTGAAAGTCGTATGAAATCTTGTTTTATTCTCTTGACAAAGTTTTTCCCTTTATGCCTCCTATTTATCTTCACACTTCAAGCTCAACAGAGAGAAATTGTCATCAACGTTACACATGAGAAGCTTGATCGATTTAAATCTAACCTGCCATCAGATAATTTTATCAATGGTTATCGTAAATTGATCGGCGGTCAAACAATCGAGTATCATTCTTCTCACCCCGATGCCGATAAGGCATTGTTAGTAAGGGCGAAGCGCGATATTGGATCAATTGTGTGGGAAACAGATACGCTTGGGGATGTTGATGGTGATTTTTATAATCTCATTTGGATTGCAGGTATTGAGAAAAGCGGCTGGCAGCAAAGTTCACCCCATAAATTTGATCTATCTATTAATGGCAAGCACTGGTTTACATTCAGGAATTTAAAAGATTCAACTGCGCGGAAATGGACGGTTGCGGGCAAGGATGGGAGTGAATTATCTTTCATGTCAACTGTGGAGGATCGATTTGGTGATCTTTTCGGATATATGTTCTTAAAGTTACCGAAGAAAGATTCCAAACCAGGTGAACCGCTTATTATTGAAGTCGCTGGAGAAGATGCAGATAGTCCTGATTGGTATATGACATTTCAATACAGTTTCAATTTTCTTCCCCGTTTACGGTTAGAGCCGGCTATACTCCGAACACCAACCATTCCAATGCAGATTCTGCGATTGAGTCTTGACAACTTGCTTGATGGAGGAATGATAGAAATTATTATACCAAACCAGGAACCAATCAAAAAACCACTCGAGGTTGGTGGTAATATTATTTTCATTCCAATTCAGGAAGTGAAAACCGAACAAGAGATTCTGATTATTTTTAGAATTGATGGAAAGACGACAAGCCAAAGTTATACGAAAATAACTCCGATTGCAAAACGTGATATATACCTCCTTTCATATTCTCATAACGATATTGGTTACACCGATTTACAGCCGAATATCGAGAAGAAGCAAATGAAGAATCTCGATGATGCACTACAACTAATCAAGCAAACGAAAGATTATCCACTCGAGGCACAATACAAGTGGAATATGGAAGTAATCTGGGCACTTGAAAGTTATATGAAGAAAGCATCTGAGGAGAAGCGAAATGAGGTCATCGATGCAATTAAAAACGGTAGCATCGGTTTGAATGCTCTCTATGCAAATGTACTGACCGGACTTGCAAGCGGTGTGGAAATGATGCACTTCACAGAATATGCGAGAAAATTTTCAAAGGAATATTCTATTCCGATAACTACTGCCTGCGTTTCTGATATTCCCGGATTCACGTGGGGACTTGTTACAACGCTTGCTCAGAGCGGAGTAAAGTACTTTGCCAGTGCGCCAAACAATGGCGATCGTGTCGGTCATATTTATGAACTTGGAGATAAACCGTTTTATTGGACTTCGCAATCGGGTGAGGAGAAAATTTTAATATGGGTTGCCGCGGCAAGTTACTCCAGTTTCCACGAGGGTGATATCGCCCGACTTGGCGATGAGAAACTTTTGAAATTGATGCGTAAACTTGATGAGAATAATTATCCGTACAATATTATTCAACTACCTTACACCATCGGTGGAGATAATGGTCCACCAGATCCAAATCTCTCCGATTTTGTGAAGCGTTGGAATGAAAAGTATATTTCACCTCGTTTAATCATTGCGACACACGAACAGATGTTCAAAGAGTTTGAGAAGCGTTACGGCTCAACACTTCCGATGATGAAAGGAGATTTCACCCCATATTGGGAAGACGGTGCATTTTCGACTGCGAAAGAAACATTCCTCAATCGTCATGCAGCAGATCGATTGATTCAAAGCGAAATTATCTGGTCAATGCGTTCACATGAAAAATATTATGCATCAGAATATTATGATGCTTGGCGGCAAGTTGTTCTATATAATGAACATACATGGGGTGCTCATAACAGTATCACCGATCCGGACTCTTCCTTTGTTAAGGGTCAGTGGAATATCAAACGGCAATTCGCCTTTGATGCAGACAGCATATCTCATGCGCTTCTAAAAAAAGCGATTGGGGAGAAAAAGGGAAATGGTAACGAAATAGACATTTACAACACTAATTCATGGACGCGGACAGATGTGGTTCTAATCTCAAAAGAACAAAGTACAATCGGTGAGCTTGTCGTTGATGACAAGGGTAGAAAAATTGCTTCACAGCGACTTTCAACTGGTGAGCTTGCGTTTGTTGCCGCTAACGTTCCACCATTTTCTATTAAAAGATACTTTGTAAAAAAAGGCAAATGTTTCAGCAAAGGATCGGCACAATTATTAGGTACAACAATCGAGAATCAGTCACTTTCTCTCACAGTCGATGAAAAGAATGGTACAATAAAAGAACTGACATGGAAGAAAATCGGTCAACAATTCATAGACGCTATCAGTTCAACCGGTCTAAATCGCTACTTTTATGTTCCCGGAAAAAATCCCGACAGCGCTCAATCTTTAATGAACGCGAAGGTAAAAGTTAAAGAGCGCGGACCGTTAGTAGCTTCACTTCTAATTGAAGCGGATGCGCTGGGATGTGAGAAATATTCAACAGAGATACGAATCGTTGACGGTATTGAAAGAGTTGATATAATCAATCATCTTGATAAGATTGCTATTCGGGAAAAGGAAGGAGTTCATTTTGAATTTCCTTTCGATATCCCCGGTGGTCAGCTTCGATATGATGTTGCGTGGGGAGTTGTGCAGCCGGAGAAAGATCAGCTTCCCGGTTCGTGCAAGAATTTTTTCTCCGTCCAAAGTTTCGTCGACATATCCAATAACGACTACGGTCTCACCTGGGCAACACTAGATGCACCACTCATCGAAATTGGCGCAATCAATGCTGAAAAGCCATGGATGAAATCGATTGAACCGTCTCAGACATTCTACTCATACGCGATGAACAACTATTGGCACACAAATTACAAAGCGGATCAGGAAGGACCTGTTACGATTCACTATTCAATCTTGCTTCACGGAAAATATAAATCAGAGGATGCTATACGATTTAGTCGTGAACAGAGAGAACCGCTAATCGCAATCGTTGCCGATACAAGCAATAAAATTTCCCCTTCACTATTTACTATTGACCCGCCAGAAGTTCTCGTTACTTCTTGCAAACCGATTGATAATGGATGGCATGTGCAGTTGTACAATGCTTCAGGCAAGAACAAGGAGGTAAAAATTTTATGGAATACCTCAATTCAGGCGATACAATATTTCAGTGACGCTTTTGAAAATAAAGGGGCAGCAATTATAGAAAATATCAGTATACCCGCTCATGGTATTAGATATGTTTTAGTCAATCGAAAATAGAAAGGAATATCCAATGAAATTAACCGGAACAATCTTTTCAACCGTACCAATCTTTCTAATTTTATTCAATCTCTCGCTTGCTCAAGACTCATGCCTTGTTCACGAGTGGGAGAATCCACATATCTTCAAAATCAACACGGAAGCACCGCACTCGTCACTTATTCCATATCCTGACGTCGAAAGGTTGTTAGAGCGAAAACCAACACCTTTTTACCAATCCCTCAATGGGAAATGGAAATTTAACTGGGTTCCGAAGCCTGCTGACCGACCAGTTGAATTCTACAAAGATGCGTTCGATGTAAGTTCTTGGAAGGAAATCGATGTGCCATCCAATTGGGAATTTCAAGGGTATGGTATTCCTATTTATGTTAACCAGCCATACGAATGGTTTCCGCCTTGGAATCCCCCGCACATACCGCATGATAATAATCCCGTTGGTTCATACAAGCATTGGTTTACTACACAGGAAGGATGGAAAGACCGAGAAATTTTCATTCACTTTGCAGGGGTAAAGTCGGCGTTCTACATCTGGATCAACGAACAGTTTGTCGGTTACAGTGAGGATGCAAAAACACCTGCCGAGTGGAACATTACTAAATATCTCAAAGACGGACAAAACAGTGTTGCGCTCGAAGTATATCGTTGGTCGGATGGATCGTACCTTGAGTGTCAGGACATGTGGCGAATTAGCGGTATCGAACGAGAGGTTTTTCTGTATTCAACTCCAAAGGTGAGAATAAAAGATTTTTTCATTCATTCTGACCTAACGAATGATTATAAGGATGGGAAATTGAAGATTGATGTTGAATTAAAAAATCATCTTCCCAATATTGGCACCCAGAAATTATTTGTTGCAATGGAGTTATGGAATAGAACCGGAGCTCTTGTGAGCGATGAGAAGCCGGTTGATTTTGGTGGAAAGGATATTACCACCGTTACATTTGAAAAGTTCATCTCACATCCCGCAAAATGGTCAGCAGAAAATCCGCATCTCTACTATGTATTCATCCATATGAAAAATACTGACAGCACGATCAGTGAAGCGATAGCTTGTCCAATCGGTTTCCGCAAAGTGGAAATAAAACATGGTCAATTACTGGTCAATGGTGTACCAATTCGGATCAAAGGAACCAACCGCCACGAGCATGATGAGTATAATGCGCATGTTCTATCTGATAGTCTCATGCTGCTTGATATAAAATTGATGAAGCAGTTCAACTTCAATGCTGTTCGTACTTCTCATTATCCAAACGATACGCGCTGGTACGATCTCTGCGATCGTTATGGTATTTACGTCATTGATGAGGCGAATATTGAATCGCACGGAATGGGGTACGGTGAAAATACTTTGGCGAAGAATCCCGACTTCAATGACATGCATCTCAACCGGACACAGAATATGGTCGAGCGGGATAAAAATCATCCGTCTGTTATCATCTGGTCGCTCGGCAATGAAAGCGGCAACGGACCAAACTTCGAAGCAACTTATTCATGGATCAAGCAACGCGATTCATCCCGTCCTGTGCAATACGAGCGAGCAGGTGAAGAATGGAACACCGACATTGTTTGTCCGATGTATGCGTGGGATTATCTTGAAGGGTATGGAAGTCAGTTACATGACAGACCGCTCATCATGTGCGAGTACTCTCACGCGATGGGAAACAGTAATGGCAACTTTCAGGATTATTGGGATTTAATTGAGAAATATCCCCAGCTACAGGGTGGCTTAATTTGGGACTGGGTCGATCAGGGATTTGCGAAAACAACTGCAACAGGCAAAAAATATTGGGCTTACGGCGGTGATTGGGGGCCGCCGGGAACGCCATCTGATCAGAATTTCATGTGCAACGGTCTTGTTTCTCCCGACCGCACTCCACATCCCGGTATCTGGGAAGTGAAAAAAGTGTATCAGTCCGTGAAGATAAAACCGGTTATTCTTTCTCCTAATAAATTTGAAGTTTTCAATAAGTACGATTTTACAAACCTGATAAAGTTCGACATCAACTGGGAGATTGTCGCTGACGGGAAACAGATCGCAAAAGGAGAAATCTCCAGAACGGGCATTGAGCCGCATACAAGTAAAATATTCGAGCTGAAATTTCCAACTATCAAACCGAAACATGGTGTAGAGTACTTTATTAACTTTACAACAACTACAACTGAGATTTCGCCCGTTGTCCCGGTCGGACACATTGTTGCAATCGACCAGTATAAACTCCCTATCGAAGAACGGATCTCTCCGGTAAAACTCGAGTTGCTGCCGAAGCTCGATGTAAGTGAAGATAATAGAATTGTGGAGATGAAGGGTAATGATTTCGTTATTTCCTTCGATAAATCATCAGGATTGGTTTCGAGTTTTATGTATCAAGGAAAAAAGTTGATTGAGAAAGGACCGGAGCCGAACTTCTGGCGTCCACCAACAGATAATGACTTCGGTAACAAGATGCCAAAGATTTCCGGTGTTTGGAGAAAAGCTAGTGATAATCGCGTGCTGAAGAATTTCGTAGCGAAGAAACTCAACGATCAAACTGCAAAGGTATCGGTCGAGTACAATTTACCAGACGTACGTTCGCAGTTTCAGATTGTATATACCATTTTCGGAAATGGTGATGTTGTTGTAAAGAACGATTTCATAACAGATGAAGCGAAGCTTCCGGAAATACCGCGTTTTGGTGTGAAGATGGTTCTGCCGAAAGGTTTTGAACAAATGGAATATTTCGGAAGAGGTCCTCAAGAAAATTACTGCGACCGTAATACTGCTGCACAAGTCGGTGTTTACAAAAGTACAGTAAACGAGCAATACTTCCCGTATGTAAGTCCGCAGGAGAACGGCAACAAAACAGACGTGCGGTGGGCTGCATTCACAAATAACGAAGGTATTGGCTTAATGGCGGTGGGTATGCCGCTCCTAAGCATGTCAGCTCTACACTATACAATTGAGGATCTAACACAAGAAAGCCGGGGCTCAAAGCATACAATTGATTTACATAAGCTGGGTGAAGTCTTCCTAAATCTCGATTGGAAGCAGCGGGGTGTGGGCGGCGATGATTCGTGGTGGTCGAAACCGCACTCACAGTATTGCCTGTTAGCAAATAGCTATTCATATGAATTTAGAATAACACCTTTTAAGAAAGGTGATAATCTAATGAAACTGAGTAAGACAAAACATAAAATCTCGTATCAAAACTAGAAATTATTGATAGTACCCAGAATCTTGTCTCGCATGAAAGAGGGATTGTTTCAGATGCAGAATTAATCTGCAACAGATATTGCTGATTAGAGCTTTAGTAATGAAACTACAACTTCTTTTAAAAAAATCCCAACCTTATCGGTTGGGATTTGTATAGGAATGGTGGGCTCGATGATCGAACCGGTGGAGGTTATCCAGGTGCGACCGGGGAACGAGCCCACCTCATTATTTTATGTTAATATACTTAATATAAAACCCTGTCATGATACAGAATATGGCAGGGTTTCCCAAGAACGATACCAACATCGTCTATTTTAAAAGTAAACCTAAAAAACTGTAGTATCAATAGGAATAATTCCAGATTTCGTGTAGGCATTTAGATTACAATGACTTGTATATATAATAAAATTTATCGAGAATATCTCTTGTTGAGATTTTTTATGTTGAAGGGTAGCGAAAATTATCCTTCTGCTAAAATCCAAACTGAATTCCGGCACCCCAAAACACCCCACTAATTGTTGCATCTCTTCCGATGATTCCAACTGTATTGCTGAGATCGCTATCATCTATAGTAAGTCGTTTTAAAAGGCTTTGCAAGACAAATGATTGTTTTTGCTGATGATATAGTGTTGCAGTAAAAAATATTTTGTATATTAACTCTCAGACTTGATCATTTCTGCAAAATATTCGATAGTGAATATCTTTCGGATTAAATAATTACAAAATTGAATGGTTCCGGATACAGCTCGTTAATGCCAGATCGGGTTCACGAACATTTTTTATTAAGCTGGTTTAGAATTTCGGTTGTTCAACGACTGACATGGAATTTCGAGTGGTATGTACAGTTGCGATGTTGATGGTGTTTGGTTTGTTGCCTTGGTAGTGCCAATCTGGGCATAATTGCTTCTTCAGGAGCATTACTTTTCTTCGCTCAATCCGCATCTTTGATAGTTAATTCTTCTATAACCGACTCAACGTCGCCATAATCATTAGTTAGTTCATTATTAATTTCATTGAGATTTATAGGTTAATTATGCAAATTGGAATTGTTGGATTACCATTTTCTGGAAAGACAACATTATTTCAGACAATAACGAAAACACACCTAGATTCATCAGCGTTTGGGAAAAATGAAACACACAGAGCTGTCATCAAGATACCTGATGAGCAGTTAGAGAGGTTAATCGAAATCTTTTCACCAAAGAAAACAAGCAATGCAACTATTGATCTTGTAGATGTTGTTGGTTTAAAGAAGGGTGATTCGGGATCAACTCAGTTTACTGATAATTTTCTATCGACTGTCAAGACTAATGATGCGCTCGTTCAGGTTGTTCGCATGTTTGAGAGCAATGCTGTTCCTCATCCTGATGGCTCTATTAATATGATGAGAGATATCGTATCGTTTGAAACAGAGTTCATCATCTCCGATCTTTCTATTCTTGAAAATCGTATCGATAAAATTAAAAAACAGTTCCAAAAATCTGGCGGCGAATTTCTCAAGAATGAGCTTCCCACACTCGAAAAGGCGTACGATATCCTTCATCGTGAAATTCCCTTGCGTGAAGCTGAACTTGCTAACGACGAGCTTTTTCTCCTAAAAACATATTCGTTGCTTACTTTGAAACCAATGCTGATTGCATTGAATCTTGATGAAACTCAGCGTGTCGATGCAGAAAGATACGTTGAATCTGTCAGGAAAATGAAGGCAGGCAAGAACACTAAGGTGCTGTCGTTTTATGGTAAGATAGAAATGGAAATTTCTGAACTTTCCGATGAAGATGCCTCGCTCTTCATGAGTGAATACGGAATAAAAGAATCTGCTCTTCATATGCTCATCCGTGAGGCATACGATCTTCTTGGCTTACAATCGTTTTACACTGTTGGCGAAGATGAATGCCGCGCTTGGACAATAAGGAAAAGAATGACGGCACAGGAAGCAGCAGGTGTCATTCATAGCGATTTTGTCAATAAGTTTATTCGTGCAGAAGTGGTTGGTTACAATGACTTCATCGAGCATGGCGGCTCCTTCGCAAGAGTGAAAGAATACGGCGTATGGCGATTGGAAGGAAAAGAATACATCGTTAAAGAAGGAGATATCATTTCGATCCGTCATAGCTGAAATGTATCATCACTGGTAAAAAGTTAATCCAAGTCGCAACTTTACCCCAGAATAATCGTTCAACAAGTAAAATATTTATTTCTTATCTTAACAATTGTAACATACATACGTTATAAACAATGAGTGTTTTACCTCATGAGCGTTAATAGCTGGTTACGTACAATTGATCTATGTCGCTACTATCGTCGTGGACCACAAGAGGTACGGGCACTGGATGGTGTAATACTAGCAGTCGAGCGCGGTGAGTTTCTTGGTATTGTTGGTTCCTCCGGCTCCGGTAAATCAACACTCTTGAATCTTCTCGCTGGCTTGGATACCCCAACCTCCGGCTTGGTGGAGTTTGAGCAAGTACCGCTTACCAGCATGTCGCGACGCCAGCTTGCCGCTTATCGCGCTCACAAGGTGGGAATGGTGTTCCAATCATTTAATCTTATCTCTCATTACACTGCGCTTCAAAATGTGGAGACAGCTTTGTATTTTGACGGCTCATCACCTAAAGATCGTCATCGGCTTGCTGCGGCTGTGCTTGATCGGTTGGGATTGGATGATCGGATGACGCACAGACCAGCTGATCTCTCCGGCGGCGAACAACAGCGTGTAGCAGTTGCACGTGCAATCGTGAAGAAACCGGAAATTCTATTTGCAGATGAGCCAACTGGAAACCTTGATTACGAAAATGCTCAACAGATTGCATCACTTCTTTCATCATTGAATCGTGATGGACTTACGATCGTGATGGTGACACACAATTTAGAAATGGCGCAGCAGATTGCAGATAGAACTATTCGAATGCAATATGGCCACGTCCTCGATAGCGGAACAGAAAAACCGATAGGAGGGAAGCAGCGGTGACATTACGTGATCTTGTCGTGATTTCCACAGGTAATCTGTGGCGTATGAAGCTTCGTGCATTCCTTACTATCTCCGGCATCTTAATCGCAATTGCAGCGTTTGTCTCGATGCTCTCTTTTGGTGCAGGCAATCAAGAATATATATCCAAACAGTTCAACGATCTTGGTTTATTCTCAACCATGCAAGTGTATCCGAAGAATAAAACCAACGGCTCTGATACCAGTATCTTTCCAGTGTTAGAC
>CAYGZC010000054.1:0-3590 GCA_964354225.1 uncultured Chlorobiaceae bacterium
CGATTCATACACGAAGCCCAGGCAGCATCAGCGTTAGACCATCCGAATATTTGTACTGTGTATGAAGTAAACGAAACCAACGATGGCTCATCGTTCATCGCAATGGCATGTTATAATGGCGAAACACTCAGGAAAAAAATAGAACGTGGACCACTGAAGGTGGATGAAGCAATTGATATAGCACTTCAGGTTGCTCAAGGTTTAGACAAAGCGCATCAAAATGGTATTGTTCACCGGGATATCAAACCAGCTAATATTATTGTAACAAATGATGGCATCGCGAAGATTGTTGATTTTGGATTGGCAAAGTTAGCCGGGTTGACAAAGCTTACACGTACAGGTGCAACAGTTGGAACAGCCGCGTACATGTCGCCCGAACAAGCACGAGGAGATTCAATAGATCACCGGTCTGACCTTTGGTCGCTGGGTGTGGTGTTATATGAAATGGTTACAGGGAAGATGCCATTTCGTGGAGAACATGAAGTTGCGATATTGTACTCGGTTGTAAACGAAGAACCGCAGCCGATAGAAATATATGTACCGGATGCATCGCTGGAATTGGTGCATATCATCAGGCGTGCCTTGGAAAAGGATCCCGCTGAACGGTATCGGACGGCAGAGGATATGCTCATAGACTTGAGGCGATTAAAGAAAGATACATCGGGGACGGGATATCAACCTGTAAGCGGGAAGGCGAGAAGAATGCTGGGGAGTAAGAGGATGTGGATAGCTTTGGCTGGCTGTGGAATCGTTCTGCTCTCGATACTAGGTTATTTTATCTTTTTTAATAAACCAAGTGTGTTAGTTTCCAATCGTGTTGCAGTTGCAGTGTTCGAGGACAGGACAGGTGATCCATCGCTGGTGGGATTGGGTAGACTCATCACAGAGGCAGTAATACAGGGGCTCACTGCTAGTGGATCACAAATGCTCGTGAGTGGATCAAATGCAGTGGATTCAATTGAAGTGGTTCCCTCAGCTGTGGCGATTCGGTCATGGCAGATCATTAAATCCAATTCGCAAAATAATGAGGTGCAAAATCTGATTACCACATTCGCTAAAACCGTCGGTGCGAATATGATAGTTAGCGGATCATTTACTAAAGTTGGAGATTCACTTCAGATTCGTGCTAGTGTGATTAATGCCGATAATGGTAGAATAATCAGATTGGTAGAGCCTGTTTCGGGCTCACTAATACATCGTGATCTCATAATCGAGGAAGTGCGGCAACGGATAATGGGTGGGATAGCTAGTTTGTACATTTGGGATTTCGTCCCTTACAGGGATATTCCAAGTTATTCAGTACTATATGATGCGTTGCGCGAATTTCGCGCTGCAAGCCAACTCTGGTTAGTATCGAATTGGACTGGTGCGATAGAACATTGGAGGGAAGCCTACAAGAAAGATCCCAGGATAGTTAAAAGCTTATTTTGGATATTGAATTCTTATAGCAATATGGGTAAAATGGAGCAGGCTGATTCGATACTACAAGTTGTAGAACAATTAAGACCAAGATTGAACAAGATAGAAGTATTAGAGCTTGAAGCGACCAAGATGCTATTAAAAGGAGACAATGCAGCAGCACTTACATATTTACGGGAACTCTTCAAGATTTGGCCTGAATGTTGGGGATCTATATGTGGCGGGACTACTCTCAACTTCAATCGTCCCAGGGAAGCGATTGTCGCTTTATCGAAGTTTGATACCACCTCGGCCAAGGGTTGGTATCAGTATTGGGATCTGGTGACCATGTCTTATCACCTCTTAGGAGAACATGCTGAAGAAATGCGCATGGCTAATTTGGCTCATGTACAATATCCCCATATTCAAGCGACAATGTATTATCAAATGAGAGCACTCGCTACTCTTGGACAGGTATCAGATATCTGGAAGATCTATGATGACGCGATTGCAATGCAAACCCAAAGTGACTTTACGCAGGCGGATCTTATCGTTGCGTGTGCAGGTGAACTCCGCGCTCATGGTCACTTTGATGCCTCACATGAGGCGGCGGAAAAAGGCATCACATGGTACACAGGCCGACCAGATAGCGAACAAAAGCAAACAGACTATCAAATGAGGCTTGCCAGAGCGTATTACATTGCAGGTAAATGGGACGATGCAAAGAGAATCTATGAGGAACTTAGAAAGAAGAATCCTGATAATATAAGTTACCAGGGTTATCTTGGAACTATCGCGGCGAGAGTTGGAGATTCAACCGGAGCGCGGCGAATAAGTGACGCGCTCAATAATGTTCAAAAACAGTATATATACGGAAACAACACATACTGGCGAGCATGCATTTCATCACTGCTCGGGGAAAAAGAACAAGCGATAATGCTGTTACGGCAAGCATTGGGACAGGGTCAGTCGTACACAAGGCTTCATGCAGATATGGATCTTGAGCCATTGAAGGATTATCCACCATATCAGGAACTCGTGAAGCCGAAAGATTGAGATTCCAGTATGATCGACCAGATAATATCACATTATAAGATTATCGAAAAGTTAGGTGAAGGTGGAATGGGCGTCGTCTATAAAGCCGAAGACACAAAGCTCCGGCGGTTCGTAGCTTTGAAGTTCTTGCCTCGCGAGCTTACTGGTGATACCGCAGCCAAAGAACGCTTCATCCATGAGGCACAAGCTGCTTCAGCTCTTGATCATCCAAACATCTGCACGATTCATGAAGTAGGTGAAACTGAGAATGGACAGTTGTTCATCTGTATGTCGTTTTGTGAGGGTGAGACACTGAAAACAAAAATTGGGAAAAGCCGACTTGAATTCTCTGAAATTATTAATTTATCAATCCAGATTGCACGGGGATTGATGGATGCCCACCATCATGGAATCGTCCATCGCGATATAAAGCCAGCCAACATAATGATTACTAATGAAGGTGTAGTAAAAATAGTTGACTTTGGATTGGCAAAATTAATAAACGCGACAAACATAACTCAAACCGGCGCTACACTGGGAACTGTTGCTTACATGTCACCCGAGCAGCTTCAGGGAGAAAAAGTAGACGAAAGGAGCGATATCTGGTCTTTCGGTATCATTCTCTACGAGATGCTAACTGGACGAACACCCTTCAAAGGTGAACATCCGTTTGCAATGTCCTACTCCATTGTAAACGAAAATCCCGAATCGATTTCGCGATACCGTAAGGGGATTCCCAAAAGGTTAGAAATACTTGTAAATCAATGCCTCCAAAAAAATAAAAATCAAAGGATCCAAACAGCAAACGACATAATTAGAATATTAGAAGGAAAATCCTTGAAGATTCACCTTCGCTTACCAAAACGAATTGTAATTTTCACCAGTATCTTTCTGATCGTCAGTGTTGTGATTGCTTATCTAATTTATAAACCACCCGATTATAAATTGACTGATGGAAAAGAAATAGGAATTGCAGTACTGAAATTTACCATCGCGTCTAATGATACCGCGATCTGCCTATGGCCCGGTTCACTTCAAATCCTGATCAGGGAAGGATTGACCGGCATCCATCGCATCACAGTATTTGATCCGGGTAGTTTAGATGGATTGCTCCAGAATACATTTGGAAGTACTTCTCCACCGCCGCCTGCCAAACT
>CAYGZC010000055.1:0-2259 GCA_964354225.1 uncultured Chlorobiaceae bacterium
CCAGTCAGTTATAATATAAATAGTCAGTTGTAATAATGCAAGCATTATTTAAAACAATTTATTCAGTATTATTATAACCTGGTAAATACGAGACTGGTGGTAATAGATTATCCGGTTATCCAGTTAATTCAGCATAAGAGAACGAAGCACCTGAAACGCAACGTAGAAGCAGTTTATCGAAAATATTGTCAAGGTTCCAGCGGCGGTTGAATCTGAAGATGAACTCATCGAGATAATGTTGCAAGTGCTTTGATGGCAAGCAGTTATATGTGCCACGAAGCCACATTTTGAGATTGGCTATCACAATATGTACTTTGGGAAGAGACACAGTATCAGAAGTACTCGTTGATGTATTGACCGGAACATGTCGAAAATACTCAGCAAGGAATCCATATGATTTGAAACCGTCTGAGGTTACTTTCACACCTGGAGTAAGATTACGAGAGATAAAGCTCATTAGATTATCTGTTGACGCACTACCGATTGTTTCAAGGTACGCGCGTCCCATGGTTTTTCCATTTGTTTCAACAGCAGCGGCAACCAGAGACTTGCCCTCAGCACCGCGACCGCGCTTGCCTGGTCGGCGGCCTCCGACAAAGGTTTCGTCGACCTCCACATCCCCGGTAAGAGGGAACATCTGTGATGATGCCATAGCAGAGCGAATTTTATGTAATAGAAGCCAGGCCGTCTGGTAGGATCGTATGTCGAGTTTCCGTTTCAATTCCATAGCAGACATTCCTTTTTTCGATGTGGCAACCAAATAGACCGCCCAGAAAATCGTCAAGAGCGGATGCCGTAAGCGATGAAACACTGTTCCAGCAGTAACAGACGTTTGATGTCGGCACAATGTGCATTGAAAACGACGTTGTTTTTCAATGAAGTAGGCCTTTTGATTGTGGCATTTAGAACACCGAAATCCATCAGGCCAGCGTTTTTCAATAAGATAATGAAAACAGTCATCTTCTGACGGAAAACGTTTTAGAAAGTCATATAAAGAAAGAATTGGTTTCATACTGCTTCTCCTTGTTGATGTGTAATATATTATATATGATTTCAGGAGAAACATATAATTATTTTCATGTCATGTCAAGCGAAATGCTTAGTAAACTGGATAACCAGTTAATTTATTATTTGAATTATCTTGCATACGTATTTACAGTCTGTGAAATTAAGAGCGAGATAAGAGGTCATGGGGTAGGCTAGCCTACCCCATGAAAGTCGCTTGCCAGAGAGATTAATTCTTTGTATTGTTAATTAGGTAAAAAACAAAGGAGAAAATCTTATGACAAGCGACACTCAAATTTACAAAGACCGCTGCAACATATTCAATACTTTTTTTTCAAAGTCTATGACGGTGACCGAATGCTGTCTGTTTTTCGGTCGTTCACGGACATGGTTTTACAAATGGTATCACCGATATAAGCTTTACGGTAAAGATGGACTCAGGGACATTAAGCGGGGGCAGCCCGCCATGCCGAACAAGACACCCTTGGACATAGAAATGAAAATACTACATTACATCGAACAGCATCCTTCACAAGGACCTGAGCGCATCGCCGATGAGCTTACCGAAAACGGTGTGCCGATTAAACGGTCTGCTGTGTATAATGTCCTTAAACGGCATAATCTGAATAAGCGAAAGATGAGACTCGAGCTCCTTCGCATAAAGGCCGGTTTAGTTTCAAACCTTTCCGATTTAGATCGCGAACGCGAAAAATCAAAGTACCGTTCTCTTGATACCCGTTATCCGGGACATATAATCGGTATCGATGTCTTCTATGTCGGAACACTTAAAGGTGTCGGACGCATTTACCAGTTTACCGCCATTGACACTTTCTCATCCTATGCATGGGCTAAACTCTACACCGACAAGTCTGCTTTAAGCGCTTGCGATTTCATGATGCACATTATCAACAACAGTCTCCAAATCCCTATACAATCAATCCTTACTGATAATGGCAAGGAGTTCACAACACATCATTCATCAAAAAATCATAATTTCGAGCGACTACTTTCATCATTACATATCAAACACCGTCTTACAAAAGTTCGCAGCCCCTGGACTAACGGTGCCTGCGAACGTCTCAACAGAACAATTTTGGAAGAGTTCTACCAAATCGCTTTCCGCTCTAAAATCTATTTGTCTTTCGATGAACTTAATTTAGACCTTTATTCTTTTATCAAATTCTATAACTTTAAAAGAACTCATCATGGGAAACGTACTTTGGGTAATGTCCCGGCTCGCCTTTTTCTTTTTTA
>CAYGZC010000056.1:0-5306 GCA_964354225.1 uncultured Chlorobiaceae bacterium
TTATCAAGACTTATATTGTGGTTTTCGCGTGTCACTAGCCATTTCTAAAATATTTTTCGTAATAAGCATTTTATATATTCTATCTCGAATATCTCCCCATTGATCATGAACCGCACAAGGTTTATCGCCAGAGCAGTTAGGAAATCCAAAAACACAATTATGCAAGAAACCATCTCCATCAATAGCTTCAATAATTTTATATATAGTGATTTCTTTAGCTGGCATACCTAATGCAAAACCACCTGAAGGTCCTTTATGTGAGGTGAGTAGCTTCTTCCGAGTTAAATCCTGCAAAATTTTTGCAACAAAATGATAAGGGATTTCTAACTTATTTGTCAATTCTCTTATCGAGGTCATTTCTCCTTTCGGTCTCAGTGCAAGATAGAGAACTGCTTGGAGAGCGTACTCACATTGACGGCTGAATATAATGCTCATATGTTATATCAGATATGTTGGTCTTAAATTAAGAATATTAATTAATTAAATCAAGTACAACTAAATGTAACTATGTAGCGATTTCATATAATTTGCTCTTTCGAAGGCAGCCGGGTCAGCTGTAGATTTCTGGCTCATGCTTCCTTTCATTTGTTTGACAGAAACATATTCATTCTCTGTCATCCAGTTTTCCATACCTTGGAGAACTTGTTTGATATGTTCCGGTCCATGCTTGAGTAAGGCGGAACACATCATCGTGACGTCAGCGCCCGCCATTAGCATTTTAAGAACGTCCTCGGCGGTATGGATACCGCTTGTTGCCGCAAGACTGGCTTTCACTCTACTGTAAAGGATAGCAATCCAGCGAAGTGGTAACCGCAGTGCTTGTGGAGTACTAAGGATAACATTCGGTCTAACTTCCAATGTTTCGAGGTCGAAATCGGGCTGATAAAATCTATTGAAGAGAACCAATCCATCTGCGCCAGCGTTATCAAAGCCCTGAGCCATGTGTGCCATTGCACTGAAGAAGGCGCTTAACTTCACTGCGACCGGTATCTTAACAGTGTGTTTAATAGTTTGAACTAATTCGATATAGCGGTTCTCAACTTCGGTGCCCGAGATTTTTGGATCGGTTGGGATGAAGTAAAGATTTAATTCTAGTGCATCCGCTCCAGCGTCTTCAATTTTCTTAGCATAATCGATCCATCCACCAACGGAGACGCCATTCAAGCTTCCTATTACTGGAATCTCCAAAGATTTTTTCGCTTCAGAGAGCAGCTCGATATACTCTTCGGGTCCTAAATTGTATTGATGAACCTCTGGGAAATATGATAACGCCTCGGCGTAGCTCTCGGTACCTCGTGAAAGATAATGGAGCAGCTCGGATCTCTCGTGTGCAATCTGTTCCTCGAACAGTGAGTACATAACAATAGCAGATGCCCCGGCATCCTCTAATTGTTTCATGCTGTCTAGGTTATATGAAAGTGGAGATGCCGATGGCACGATAGGATTTTTTAACTTCAATCCAAGATATGTTGTTGTCAGGTCCATAATATTATTTCCAATCTTAATATTGATTTATGCCAGTCCATCAAATTCACTTTTTAGTTTCTTCAATACCAGTTTGTGCAAGGTTCTCGTAAATCTTCCAGCGCACATTAACATCTTTTTGTGCTAAGATGCTCAATTCTTTTGCCCTCGCCGGATAACTCTTTTCCAACATCTTAAAGCGAGTCTCCAGTTCTGTGAATTCTTTCAGTGGTCGGCTAGGTGCTTTTGAATCGAGCTTGAGCGGATTCTTCCCCTCATTAGCCAACAAAGGATTGTACCGATACAGTGTCCAGTAGCCCGTATCCACTGCAAGTTTCTGATTCTGCATGCCCTTTGTCATGTTGATGCCGTGAGCTATACAATGACTATATGCGATGATTAATGATGGTCCGTCATATGCTTCGGCTTCGATGAATGCCCGGAGAGTTTGCAAATCATTAGAACCCATTGCAACTGAGGCGACATAGACATTACCGTATGTCATTGCCAACATGCCGAGGTCTTTCTTTGCAGTTGGTTTGCCTGAAGCGGCGAATTTTGCAATTGCAGATCGCGCGGTCGCTTTCGACATCTGTCCACCAGTGTTTGAATAAACTTCGGTATCGAGAACTAAAATATTCACATTTCTACTGGATGCTAAAACATGATCAAGACCTCCATAGCCAATATCGTAAGCCCAACCATCGCCGCCGATAATCCATATACTTCGTTTGACAAGATTGTCGGCAAGACTCAATAGACTTTTGGCCTCCGGTGAATTTATTCCCTTCAGTTTATCTTTTAATTGTTGAACACGCTGTCGTTGTTCGTAAATACCTGCTTCGTCAGATTGCTTTGCTGCGACTATTGTCGCCGCGAGTTCAGCCCCGATAGATGCCGAAAGCATTTGCACTAATTCTTTTGCCATCTCTGTGTGTTTGTCCACAGTCAGTCGCATACCTAATCCGAATTCAGCATTATCCTCGAACAGAGAGTTCGACCACGAAGGTCCTCTGCCGTCATTATTTATTGTCCAAGGTGTTGTTGGTAGATTTCCACCATAGATAGAAGAACATCCGGTTGCGTTTGCGATAATTGTCCGGTCACCGAATAATTGACTAACAAGCTTAACGTACGGAGTTTCTCCGCATCCAGCACATGCACCCGAATATTCAAACAAAGGCTGCAAGAATTGTGATCCCTTGATGGTATCAATCTTTACACTTTTTCTATCAACGTCTGGTATCTGGAGGAAGAAATCATAATTAGCTCGCTCTGTTTCCCGAATCGGTGGCTGCGGCTTCATATTAATCGCCTTCACCTTCGCTTCCGATTTACTCTTTGCCGGGCAAACATCAACACACAATCCACATTCCGTACAATCCTCAGGTGCCACTTGAATTGTATATTTCCAGCCCTTATACTCGTTGCCTTTGAAATCCATCGACTTGAATGTAGGCGGTGCGCTGTTCAGATATTTCGGATCGTACACCTTCACCCGGATTGCCGCATGGGGGCAGACCATGACGCATTTATTACACTGAATACAAATCTCATCTACCCACACAGGAATTTCGAGCGCGATGTTCCGTTTTTCCCATTGCGCTGTTGCTGTTGGGAATGTGCCATCAAGCGGCATTGCACTTACCGGAAGACTGTCGCCATTATTTGAAATGATTTTTGCTAAAACATCTTTCACATATTTTGGAGCTTTCTCTGAAACTGTCGGCGGCATCTCCATTGTACTGGTTATCTTGTTGGGAACTTTCACTTCGAAAAGGTTTGCAAGTGTTTTATCAACCGCTTCGAAATTTTGTTTAACAATATCTGCACCTTTTCTGCCGTACGTTTTTTCGATAGATTTTTTAATGGCAGAGATTGCTTCATCTTTCGTCAACACGCCAGAGATGGCAAAGAAGCACGTTTGCATGATAGTATTGATCCTGCCACCCATGCCGGTTTGGCGTCCAACATTGTATGCATCTATTACGAAAAACTTGATTTTTTTCTCAATTATTTCTTTCTGGATATGTCGTGGAAGTTTATCCCAGACTTCCACCGGACCGAAAATACTGTTCAAAAGGAAAGTTGCACCCGATATCGCCGGTTTCAGTATGTCGTATTTTTCCAGGAAGAACCACTGGTGACACGCGATGAAGCTTGCCTTATCAATTAAATACGTCGAATGTATAGGTCGAGGTCCAAAGCGTAAATGTGAAACAGTTGTTGATCCGGATTTCTTAGAATCATACACGAAGTACCCCTGCGCGTAGAAGTCGGTGTCTTCACCAATGATTTTAATTGAGTTTTTATTCGCACTTACGGTTCCATCGGCGCCTAATCCATAAAAGATTGCGCGAACAACATCGCCCGGCTCGGTAGTGAATGAAGCATCGTAATCGATACTCGTTTTAGTGACATCATCAAGAATACCTGCAGTGAAATGATTCTTTGGCTGCTGCTTTTTCATTTCATCATAAATACCTTTAACTATTGCAGGCGTGAATTCTTTCGATGAAAGGCCATAACGTCCACCGATGATTTTTGGGTAGGATACCAAATGCAACTGCCCGTTCATGAACGTTTCACTGATTGCCGTTACTATATCGAGATATAACGGTTCACCCGTAGCGCCGGGTTCTTTCGTGCGGTCAAGAACCGTAATTGTTTTGACCGTTTTCGGTATTGCTTTAATAAAGTGTTCAACGGAAAATGGTCGGCACAGGCGTACTTTAATCAAACCGACTTTTTCGCCTCGAGCATTAAGGTATTCTACTGTCTCCTGTGCAGTCTCTGCACCTGAACCCATCATAACGATAACACGCTCTGGATCTACCACACCTTCATACTGAAATAGCGAATACTTTCTCCCGACAATTTTTTCAAACTTATCCATTATTTTTTGAACAATACCTGGACATGCCGTATAGTATGGATTGACGGTTTCGCGTGCCTGAAAAAATACATCTGGATTCTGAGCTGTACCGCGTAGGACAGGATGTTCGGGTGACATTGCGCGCGCTCGGTGCGCAAGAATAAGCTCATTATCTATCATCGAACGCATGTCTTCTTCAGATAGCTGCTCGATCTTCATTACTTCATGGGACGATCTGAAACCGTCGAAGAAATGAATGAACGGTACACGCGATTCAAGTGTAGCCGCAGTGGATATCAAAGCAAAATCCATTATTTCTTGAATGGAATTAGAAGCAAGCATCGCAAAACCGGCCGATCGGGCAGCCATGACATCGCTATGATCGCCAAATATAGAAAGAGCGTGTGTAGCAACTGTTCTTGCCGCAACGTGGAAGACTGTTGATGTTAACTCACCTGCAATCTTGAACATGTTCGGAATCATTAACAAAAGTCCCTGTGAGGATGTGAACGTAGTCGAGAGCGCACCTGTTTGTAAAGCGCCGTGAACCGCACCCGATGCGCCACCTTCACTTTGCATTTCTATGACTTGGGGAATTGTTCCCCATAGGTTTTTCTTTCCAAGTGCCGACCACTCGTCTGACCATTCACCCATTGGTGAAGATGGAGTGATAGGATAAATTGCTATGACTTCATTTAATTTGTGCGCAACGTAGGCAGCTGCTTCATTGCCGTCGATTGTTACCATTACGCGATTATTTTTTCTATCCATATATTTGCTTGTTAGGAATTGATAAATTAAAACACTTTGGTGGTCTCACCTAAGGCAAGAATCATTCCACCAAATGTATGAAATAGATGGCTGAATAATGAAATTAATTAGTTATTTCAGACCTAAATTTCTCATTTCTGAAAGCAGTTTCATTGAATTTTGCAAGTTTGAGATGATTGGAGTAATTTTATTAGAT
>CAYGZC010000057.1:0-7091 GCA_964354225.1 uncultured Chlorobiaceae bacterium
CAACTCGGAATAAAGTCGGAAATTCGAATCGAACCGCTGCTGCTGCTCGATAACCCGCGATCCATAAAATCCGAGGAGTGCAACTGCTATCGCGGTGAGCAATCCACCGACCGGCTCAAGCACAACCTTCGCAATATCCCAGCCATCCTTCTTTCGTGGTTTAATATTTTCGGTCTCTTCCATGGTTATTTCCTCTTCAGGGTATAGGTTGTGTCCTTTTTCTCTATGATGAAATCGTATCGGGTTGATTTATCGTATGAGTACACCTCAAAAGTTGGAATTTTATTATTATAATATGTTTTAAACAAACACTTACCTTTCTCTACAACGAACAAGCGATAAGACCCGTAGTTATCAGTTTCCGTACTGTATGTTTTTTTCGGTGAGATGATCTCAACTTTGATTCCCTTCTTTACGGTTTTTCCGTCTTCACGAAGGGTCCCGAATATCTCACCAGCGTATGAGATGGTAATTAGCAAAATGGCTAAAAGCAGTATCAGTAAGAATCTTTTTATCATAGATATTCTCCTTGTCTAAATAAATATTCCGTTGTCGATTGTTGACGAAATGTAATAAGAATGTTAGAAAGTAACAAACATTCAACCGGGATAGGGGAATGAAAAAAAAGAGCCGACTCTTGTGAAGATCGGCTCTGATAATCTTAATTAATCACATATTCCTTTTACTTGATCAACAACATTTTCCTCACTTGCATGAAGGATTTGCTTGGATCATTTATGTTGGTCGTTTCAAAACGATAGTAGTAGACACCACTTGCCATACTACTTGCATTCCACCCTACCGATCTATATCCAGCTTGCTGAATTTCGTCTATAAGGGTCGTTACTAATTGTCCAAGTACATTATAAACCTTCAGTGTAACTCTACTATCAGTTGGTAACTGGAAATTTATTGTTGTAACTGGATTGAAAGGATTAGGATAGCATTGATCAAGAGCAAATTGTTTCGGTGTTTCCTTTACAACAACATCTTCTAATGGAGGGGCAGGTGGTAACTCAGATGTTGGCACAATCTTTATCCGACTCGCGATTGTACTCGAAAAATCAGAAGAGAGAATTAGCGAACCGTTTTGATTTACCTTTACCCAGTAACTTTTATCCGAGTGTATTGTATCTTCTATTTCATAAATTCCTTTATAGCCAAAGAACTCAGTAGTTATAATATTGGGTGGATCACTTGCAATAGAAATGGTGGGAATAGGTACCGATATTGAGCCAATCATATTCCATCCTTGCTTAACGGTCACTGTTTCGGCAAGGATAGGTAGACCGACGATAGGTAAGTTATTTGACTCTGGAATTTTCACCCAGTATCCAACACCATTCTGCAAAATATTATATGAAATGTAGCTGCTCTCATAAGAGAACGCATCAGAGACTGCTAATGGAAAAAGCACACTCTTGCGATAATCTGATACAATGACGGGGATTGAAATCATATTCCATTCATTGGGCTGAGTCTCAGTGAGAAGATTTTTCACGGTATTCGTTTGTAGTGGAGGATTATAATCGAAATAAATACTTGCAGTATTTTCAATAACTTTTCCGACAGCGGTTGGTTTCGGTCTGATTCTGAAGCTTACAAAACCATGACTTGCCGGTTCATTCACGTTGCTATCGGGCAGATGAATATTGGCAAATGTCCATTTTAATTCTCTTTCTCCCGTAATTTCAAATTTGTATGGATGACTACTTGCATTGGGGATTAACATGGGCAGAAGTAAATTTGGATCGAGCGTATCCTTAATGACGATATTAAATGCTGTATCGGTACCTGTGTTTTGAAAACGAATTAAATACTCAAGCTCGGAATTTATTGGCGTCGAATTATTTTCTCCTTCCCCTGCCGGAGTTACCTGCTTATCATTTGGATCGTACGAACCACGTACAACCTCCGACTCGCAATCGTTATTATCTATCGGATTTATATCGTCCGATATTGGCTCGATGCTAACACACGAAGTTAAGATATCCCCAATATTCACAATGGGTGGAGGAGAAATCAATACTGCGGCACTGAGGAACCCAATTGTTCCGGGTGTAATACTGCCGATATCCCAAGTGACAGTTTGCGTGCCTAAATCATAGTTTGTATGAGGCGGAGATGTTGAGCCAGTAAGAAATGTAGTATTAGAAGGATGCACAAATTTAATGGTTGCATTACGTGCTTCTGTTCCATTGTTCGAGTACATGATGCCGAAATTCTTTTGAAAACCGGGGCGAGCCACTCCACCAGCCACGGAAACTGCGAGATCTTTGATATTGGGGATAATTTGATTCCCGAAATTTATATCCTCAGCAACTTGATCTTTCGATAAGATAACTTGATGCACACCATATTGCGGTGGGAGAGTCTGACGCCAATATGGTTTTGGAAATTCATCCAGTGTATATGTATCGGGCGGCAGATTTTCAAACTTGTAATTTCCGTTGATGTTGGTAGTTGTATAAAGATCGTAGGGTGAGATGTGTATAAGCCAACCCTCCATACCGGGCTCGCCCGCATCAAGCACGCCATCACCATCAAGATCATTGAACTTTTTACCACTGATAGAACCTTGGTAGAGATAATTACCAAAATCTTTTCCCGTTATACTGTCTTCATGAGTAAGAGAGATAAAGTAGTTACCCGACGAAGGAAAAGTTTGTTCCCAGCGATAATTCGATTCCTCAGAGATTGTATAACTTCCTAACGGTAAAAAAGCGAATGAATATTTTCCATCTGCATCGGTGTAAGTTGAGTCGTTTATTTCTCCGGAGATCTTGATTTTCCAATGTGATAGCCCAACTTCACCCGAGTCTTTCACGCTGTTGTCGTTCAGGTCATTGAACTTCATACCACTGATAGAGCTTCCGAGTCCACCTTCAATGTATAGGGCTTGGATTTCTGATTCTGCAAGTGCACGGTTGTAAATGCGGATGTCATCAATGGAGCCATGATAGTATTCATTCCATTTTTCGCTTCGCCCGATTGTGACTGGATAGTTTGTTTCTTTGATAGCACCGGAGTTGGGAGCGGAATTCACCAATACCCCATCAACATATAGTGACATCAGAGTACCGTCGTAAACGCCACATGCGTGATGCCAATTTCCATACGCTATATTGCCAGAGGCGATTCCAGGATACTGATGGGGTGTGATCGCACTAAATCTTACGTACTGATGCTCCCAGACGATATAGAAAGAGCCGAATTGAGCATCATAGTGTTTGCCAACCATTTTAGTCCAGAACCTACTTGAATCAGTAGTCTTAAACCACACACTTAGAGTAACCTGATTCAACGAATGAAAATCCGGACTATCACCAATTTCGATGTAATTCGTCGCGCCGTCAAAACTGTATGCTCTGTTTGGTATCCCAAATCTGTCTATCACTGGTGTGGCTCCATTTACACTTCCATTATTCCCATTCCCGCTCTCATCATTCGCATTGCCGTTGAAGGGGTAGTAAGCGACAAGACCCAGTGTATTTCTATTCCCAAAATTAATATCTGAAAAATATGTACTGCTATCTACAATTGAAAGTGAATAAGTTCCCGGAGAAGCCGGAAATGTTTGTTCCCAATCGGTATGAAGTTGCTCAATTACTGTGTACGTTCCAATTGGTAAATCTTCGAATACATAATAACCCATCGCATCCGTAAGCGCAGTATCATTTTTTACTCCTGAAAGTATTATCTTCCAATTTGGAATCCCGTATTCTCCTTCGTCGAATATTCCATTACTGTTTAGATCGTGGAACACCTTACCAGTAATCGATGGTCCCGGACGGTACACCCACGCATCTCTGAGAATCTGAGTGGAGTCGATTCCTCCTATGAGTACGATCTTTCTCAAGCTCTCGTCGAATACCATTCCTCCGCCGAATCTTGCATTCGGTCCATCAGTAACAATTTCCTGCCATTGAACTCCATCCCATTCCCATGTATCATCAAAGAGATTCCACGTGAAGAATCCATCTCTTCCTCCGAATAACACTGTTCGATTCCGCAGAGGGTCGTACGTCATCATGTGCCACATCCGCCTCGGGGGTCCTCCAGTACCGACGTGTGTCCAACTGCTACCATCCCATTCCCACGTATCATTGAGACTCTCACCATCGTACGTCGTCTGACCGCCGAAGAGGACACAGCGTTGGCGGACAGTATCGTACACCATGCCTGAAAAAATCCTTGGACTGGGTCCAGTCGTACTTACTTGTTGCCATTGTGTTCCATCCCATTCCCACGTGTCACCATAAATTTCTTGATATAGCGATCCGCCGAATAAAACTATCCTTTCGCGTTGCTTATCATATGTCATTGCCACATTTGCTCGGGATGGTGGACCACTGACCTGCTTATCACTCCATGTGGTACCATCCCAGATCCACGTGTCTCCATAATAGTTATCGGGCGTCGTCCAGCCTCCAAACAAAACCACATTTGCCCGGGCTGCATCGTAGCACATTGCGGCGTTCACACGGGCAGGAGGACCGGTCGTTGCAGTTTGAGTCCACACTGTTCCGTCCCACTCCCAAGTATCACCTTGTATTCCGTAATCGTCCCCACCAAACAAAACAGTCCGGTTTCGCCCACGGTCATACACCAAGCCCATACCAAATCTTCGCGGGACTGTACTATCAATAAATAGCCATTTACTATCGGATCCTGAGTTGCTGATCCGAAGATCTAGAGTAGGTATTCCCAGCGACAGATTTCCGTGAGCGGTCGTTTCAGAGACAGCGTGGTAACGCGTGGCTTTGTTAGCATCGGGTGTGTACTCTTGAGAAAAAGAATTACAATGCCAGAAAAAAATAAGTCCCGTAAGAATTACAAAATATTTTGTATATGATTTCATGGTACCCTCTCTTTTATAAAAATTATATTTCTTTGGAAATGCTACCAATCCCACTACCACTGCAATTACAGTATTATCAACACTAAAGGAAATGGCAGATCCCAATTGTTAGAAGTTAGTAAAACAAAGTGAATAAATCAAATCAAGATTTTACCCGCAAAGCCACAAAGATCGCAGAGTGTTTTTTGTGTCCTTAGTGTCCTTGGCGGTTTAATAATCTGAACTGAAACAGCTTTATATCCACTCACACTAAAGTCGATAATGTTTCAACGCTTCATCGACTGTCTTGTCTGTAGTAAATATTTTATCAAGGCGAGTCATTCTGAAAATGTTTTTCACATGTCTTCCTATGCAGACGAAACGTACATCACCTTTTGCTCTCAACATTGTAAACATCGTTGAGACTAAACCACCCAGCCCAGAGCTGTTGATATGCATTACACCACTCATGTCGAGGATAACATGTTTTACCTCTTCTTTTTCGAGATCGTGGATCTTACTACGTAATCTTTTTGCATCCGGCTCGCCAAGTGGATTACCAATTAATTTTAGTATGGCAATTTTTCGATTACCTTCTTCGACAATTCGCATCATATCGTTGAAATGGCAATGTTAAAATGTTTTGGTTTTTACTATAATGGTACAAAAGAAAACGAAGATTGTCAAATATTGCATCTCATCTCTCTTTCCCGTATTTTCTTGAACAATGATTACCATAAAAGCATACGCTAAAATCAATCTCGGTCTCCGCATTCTTCGGAAACGAGAAGATTAATCCCCTAATATTGAAACAGTGCAATTCGGCAGTTCTTTTTGTTTTTTGAATTTCATCTTTATATCTTTACATACAAAACATAAAGGAAAATAAGATGTCGACGATTGCAATAAAACTAACTGAAGAACAACTCACAAAAATCATCGAAGCTTATCGCACCATCCAAGAATTTCTGTCGAAAGCCCTCTCGCCAAATGAATTATACCATGCAGAATTCTTAGACGGCTTGCGTGAATCTGACGAAGATATCCGACAAGGAAACTTAAAAGAAGTCAAATCATTCGATGACTTTATCTCCTAAACGTACTCTACAACGTACAAATCGATTTAGTAGAGACATTAAAACCCTTCCTGTTGAAGTACAACAAGAGGCATTCAATACAGCACAAAAACTTTGTCGTAACGTTTTTGATCAAGAATTCGATGTAAAACCCATGACGGGTTTAAAAGGATTCTACCGTGTTGTCATCTCGCATTATTATCGCATGATTTTTTCATATGATGATTTGAATATTTATCTCCGTCGCATTGCTCATCGCAAAGATATTTACAGGAATATAGAATTATAAATTTGATAACTCTCAGGGCATACGCTAAAATCAATCTCGGTCTTCGAATTCTTCGGAAGCGAGAAGATGGTTACCACGATATCGAGACAATCTTTTATCGTGTCAACCCTTACGATGAAATCAGATTGGAACCATCAACGGATATTGTCTTTGAGAGTAATGATACATCACTCCCGGCAGATGAAAGTAATCTCTGCATTCGTGCAGCAAAACTTCTTCAACAATATGCAGGGATTTCCCTCGGAGTTAAAATTAGTTTAATAAAAAATATCCCCATAGGGGCGGGACTTGGTGGCGGCAGCTCCGATGCAGCAACAACATTATTAGGACTTATCAAACTTTGGGATATCGGCATAACGAAAGAAGAACTCTCTGCTCTTGCACTTCAACTTGGTTCTGATGTGCCGTACTTTCTTAATCAAGGCACCGCCTACGCAACCGGGCGTGGAGAAATTCTCGAATATTTCAATATCAATAATCCTCACTGGATTGTTCTTGTCTGCCCGGACATACATGTTTCAACAGCGTGGGCATATCAGGAAATCCACAGCTCACGACTCAAAACTCATAACTCAAAACTCATAACTCAAACTTCAAATCTCAAAACTCTTCTTCTCGAGAACATCAACAATCCTCAACAGTTAAATCCGCTTCTCCATAACGATTTTGAGCCGCTTGTTTTGCACAAACATAAATCCATTGCATATCTTAAACTATCGCTGTATGCTACTGGAGCGAAATTTGCCCAGATGTCGGGCAGCGGTTCATCAGTTTACGGATTTTATACAGACGAGAAGGAAGCAATGAATGCGGCGACCCAATTTAGTCGGAAATACAAAGTTTTTATCACACCGCCAAACTTCATGCTCGACTAAATGCACTGATT
>CAYGZC010000058.1:0-5825 GCA_964354225.1 uncultured Chlorobiaceae bacterium
TTGCAAGCGGTATATATTTCTATCGGTTAGAAGCAACTTCTATGGCAGATCCAAGTAAATCATTCACACAGGTTAAGAAGATGCTATTGCTGAAGTAAGGATTTGTGTCAGCATAAAATCTCTAAATCAAAGCCCTGGTTAGCAATAATCAGGGCTTTTGTATTTGATCAACTGTAGCCACTAAAGTCAATACTCGTCAAATATTCTGAAAAATTGTTATATTAAGTCACTAAAAAAATAATATTGAGACATCTGGAAAATAAAATAAATGTCCTGGTGAGCCTGTCGAACCATGACACTCCGCTACAATATCACGCTTCGACAAGCTCAGCGTGACGGTTTTTAGTTGACTAAAACAATTTTTTAGAAGTCTCATATTCATCGTTTCTTTACATATTTAATTTGGGCATTCTATGGATAGTAAATTAATCAAGGTTTGTAACAATCTTATTAAGCAGCATAAAATTGAAATGATCGATTTGAAATGCATCGATCTGACAGGTTATCTTCGCCACATCTCGTTACCTGTTATCCCCAACATTTTGGAGAAGCTCCTTGCTCAAGGTGTCGGTTTTGATGGCTCGAGTTATGGTTTTAGAAAAGTTGAAAATAGCGACATGATTCTGGTCCCGGATCTTACAACGGCAGTTGTAGATCCATTCCGGACAACACCGACACTAAGTTTTTACGCTAATATTTTTCTCACCGATGAGAAGAGAACACCCTTCTCACAGGATGGCAGACATCTTGCCAAACAAACAGAGCTGATCTTGAAAAAAGTGACCGGGCTGGATAAATCCTGGTGGGGACCTGAGTTCGAGTTTTATATTTTTTCAAAAGTGAAATTTGATACACGAACCGCTTTATCGTTCTATGAGATCGAACATGCTGAAGAGTTTTTCAGAAACGCATACCATGCTGCGAACCCCTTCGATGTCTATGACGATTTCCGAGACGATGCATGCAAGCTCCTCAAGCAATTCGGTATCAATGTAAAGTATCACCATCACGAAACAGGGGAGCGAGGACAGCAAGAGATTGAAACATATTTCACCAATCTCTTAACCACAGCCGATAACATCATCACAGTTAAATATGCTCTTTTCAACTTTGCACGTCAAAAGGATTTATTCATCACTTTCATGCCTAAGCCAATGTACCAGCAAGCAGGGAATGGCTTGCACTTCCATCTTTATTTAACAAAAAACAAAAAGAATGCTTTTTATAAAAAAGGGGAGTACGGCAACATCAACGCGACGGGCAGATATTTCATCGGCGGTTTGTTGAAACACGGACCTTCACTTTCGGCATTTACAAACCCAAGCACGAACTCTTACAAGCGACTTGTACCGGGTTTTGAAGCTCCGGTTGTATTGACGTACGGTCGCGGAAATCGCGCCTCTGCTATTAGAATTCCTAAGTATGTAAATAATCCCGATGAAACGCGTATAGAATATCGCCCGCCTGATGGGACTGCCAATCCATACCTTTGCTTATCGGCAATGCTGCTTGCGGGTATCGACGGCATAGTAAATAAAATAGATCCGGTTAAAGAAGGGTTTGGTCCTTCCGATAAAAATATAGATGAGGATTCTCTGAGTGAGCACATTCATTTTCTGCCAAGAAATCTTGCCGAAGCATTGGATGCACTTGCAGTTGATAACCAGTACCTCAAACGAGGGAATCTGTTTTCCGATGAATTACTCGATCAATGGGTTACCATTAAACAACAAGAGATTAAATCAATTGGAACCATGCCGCATCCATTTGAGTTCAAACTTTATTTTAACCTTTGATTGACGAGTATTCTATCACCGTTGGTGTTACTTCGGAACAATATAGGTTCTGTTATACGACGGTGCGCAAAATATTCTCATGTTCGCTACGTACTAGTTTCTTTATTCACTCGTGAATTTATCAACACACGAAACATTTCAGGCATATATTCAACAAAGTACAAAGCATCCTGATACATTTTAAAAATTTCTTCTGCTGTTTTTTCCATTGTAAAACTACCATAATCTTGATGAACTAGACAATTCCTTTCTCGGCCAATTTCAAGGAATGCCTTAACGGCAATGTCAAGTTTGTCGTTTGCTTTAATTGATTCTACTATTAAATCTTTAAAATCATTGCCAAACAGAGCAAGAAAGTGATTTGCATTGTTCTTATCCCAATCAAATAAGGTATGATATTGCCTTTTCAATGCTTTATTTTTTACGAATTCTGTAAGAATAGAATTATTGGAGGATTGTTCATTGCAGAAGTCTATTATTGATTGAGTTACCTTGAGTTCAAAGTAACTAGCAGCAGAAAGAAGTAATGCTTTGCGAAAAGTCTCATTCACGGAGATGCGTAATGATGGTTCTTTGTTTTCATCGAGAAAAGTGACCAATCTAAGATATTCTATATATAGTTGGTCAACAATAGTGGAAGTCATTAATACTCCAAGAAATTAATTACTGCCAAATATTTCTCTCGCACGTTTCAATCGTATTTGAACATTCTTTGTACCCGTTGTACCTTCTAAGGATGCTGCTAAAAATTGTTCATCAAATTCCAACCTTTGTATTTTGTCAAGATCAATAAGTTGGATGATAAACTGACGACCCTTAAAGGGATTATTTGCGATGGCCTTGAATACAGCTTCGAACAGCGCCATATTGAATCGTCCATTTCTCTTATTTATGAAGACATCCTGAGGAAGGTGCGACGAATTTGTTAAAAAGGACTCAAACAATTGTGCAATATATTGATTCTGTTCCTCGTTCTGGGTCTGACATTTGCGTGAGAATTGGTTCAGGAACTTAACAAGTGATGGAGTATAGGAATCACCATCGATTAGCATCGCAAATCCTCGGAGTAGTATTTCTACATCCTTCATATGCAAATCAGGTTCAGGATTATTGAGTAGTCTGCGCCATGCTGGCAGCGAATTCAACCGATATAATGTATCGTAGAATTTGGAATGATAAAGACTCATTCTAATTTCTTGTGGTGTAAGATTGATGCCTCCCGAATTTAAACGATTGAAGATTTCATAGACAGATGAATCGTCATCTTTGGGAATATTTTGCTTAACAATAACATTACGTATAGGACGGAGATCAAAAGCTGTCTTGTGGTCAACAAGGGTCGCGTAATTTAAATTATTAAACTTATTGGGATGATCTGGGAGCTTCTCAGTGAGTTTGAGTTTGAAATTTGAAAAATATTCATCATTGAAAAGTATCTCGTCAGGTATCCGGCTGTATTTGTCGAATATCGTTCGAAGTTCTGCTCGTTTTTCTTTATGAGGAAATCTTTGTTTGATAAAGTAATACAGTGACATCAGCCGTTGTTGACCATCAATAACTTGAAATTTATTTTTGGCTTCCTCATACAAGAATATTTGTGGAACAGGCAATCCAAGTATGAGTGATTCGATGAGTTTTGAGGCGCGCGCCAAATCCCACACGTAGTTTCTTTGAAACCCAGGTATCCTAACAGCACCAGATTCTATGAAGCTAAAGAGGGTTAATACATTGAAGTCATTGGGTGTTGCGCTGATATCATACTCTTCTACCTGGAACTCTTCAGTTTGATCGGCATAATCCTCAAACCAATCATCTGTGGATTGGTTACGTCTTAGATCTGTTGGCATAAAATTAATCCTGATTTTATAATTTATAAATAAACAAATTTAAACTAATTGCGTTCTAGCATATAATGTTCGAAACATAAATGCCGTCGTAAATCGAATTCTTGTAAACGAATTTATTGTGTGCGAAACAATGCTGCATTTTACATATTTGTTGTTGTATGCTATGTTGTCTTTTGTAATAGGATGATATAAACAAATAAATGTATAGATCAATCCAAAGACAACGATGGTTGCTCAATTCTGATCTCTTTACTAGCATTTCTGAACGCTTCATTATGACCTATGACTACAGGAAATCGATTTCCCTCTCCATAAACTCTAAATTTCCATTTTCCATCTCTGGATAGATTATTTTTGAATTTAGATAAAATGTCTCGGTAACTGGTTTGTGTACAAGCTATCCATATTGAGAGTGGATAGGCAGAAGCAAAAGTGTCCCACTGATATTCCAAGTCAAACAAGAAATGACATTTCCCAACGACGATCTTACTGTCGATCTTATCGTCATGTACGAACACTATAGATGGATAATTAGAAAGATAGTAGCTTCTTTTGAACAGGCGATTCTCATAGCTTCCAACATGAAATCCTCGGCAATTAGTAAGTTGTTTGCTTATAGAATTGTCGGATTCAAGTTTGCTTTCTTTGCCATCGGAATCAATTGTAACTGCATTGATCTCGCCTGTTAGTTGAATACTAGAGATCGCAGCTAGAATAAGGGTTTTCTTGTTATTATCATTGCCAAAAACTTCCTTACATAGATGATTTATAATTTCGGGAGCCTCGGGGTCATAGCTTTTCAATGGAGATAAACTGTAATCGGGTTCCCTTCGTCGATTTGTAAGTTCTCCGTATGTAGCACCATATTTATTGTCAGGTGGACCAGCTGGTACTGGATAACACAAGATACCCGAGCACAACCATAGATGAAGATATGCGAATACGTTGTTAGTGATCACCTCTGTCAAGACACTACAGTGCCCTTGATGAGGTAAGTGTTCTGCTAATGCTTTTGCAACGTAAGTAATAGTACTTCCAGATTCAAGGAATACACGTTCGTATTTGTTCTGGATATGATCGCCATAGAGATCAGCAAAAGCTTTGGCAAGGACAAGTTTTTTATCAGCTTCTGAGGCTAATCTCTGTTCGATAGTTTCAAATTGTACTAATCTCTGAACGACATCACGGATTATCTGATTCCTTGCATAAATCCGAAGGATCTCAGTATCTGATTTTTCCCGAGGCTCTAGAATATAACCCGGTACTTTGTGATCTCTCGAGAAAAAAGCATAAAGTTCTTCTTCGATATCCTTAGGGGTTTCAAATATTTTGTAGAATGGGCCCTCTAAACCATCTGTCAATCTTTTTCTCAGTGCATCATACTTGGAAATGAGTGTTAGTTCGCTTGAGTTTTGAAATTCGTTTGTTTTGCGTTGCTCCTGAACTAATTTCATATCCATAACAAAAGGCAGTATTTCAAGTCCGAGCTCCTTTGCTAGGTCCAATTCAATTTCAACATAACATCTACCCTCTGGGTCATCATCAGGCCGTGATCCGAGGCAAGCTCCTAGGATAATAACATAAAATTGACATGATTGAAGTGCTTGTCTGAATACTTGTCTCTTTGATTCACTGGAAGGAGTAAAGTTTTCAAGAGCGACTGGCATATGTCCAGCTTTTGTTATACCTAAAATTGCTTTCTGCCGATGTTCAACTAAGTTTTTATATGTACTACTTATAAAAACTTGATATTTTCTTTTTAACATATCAGAATATGACATTTCGTTTGTTCCTTCTTGTTCAGTACAATAATTCCAACGATTATTCACTAATCAGAATAAGAATAATATTGGAGCTATTTCTAGTTCAATTTATACTCAACTAAATAAAACATGAATAAGATAGCACACAACGTGGCGCGGGAAGTACGAACGTGCGAGCGAACGGCTCTCCCGATTTTGGAGAGACGTAGAGCTAGCATGGAGTACTTCCCGAAGATGTGCGACGTTCGCGAAGCGAACGAGCACATCGAGGGCGACAGCCCGCGCCACGATGTGACGGACGCGCTTATGAGCGAAGCGCACGTACTCACTTTCAAATTGTTTCGATAGTTGTTCATGGAACGTGTTAGTCATAAACTCGTTTGTACCTTATGCTGAGCGAATGTCCGTCACATCATCTG
>CAYGZC010000059.1:0-12150 GCA_964354225.1 uncultured Chlorobiaceae bacterium
CCGGCTTGGTGACCTTATCGACACTGCAGTTGAACACAATATTATAATAAAGAGCGGATCGTGGTTCGCATATGGAAGCGACCGGATTGGACAAGGACGAGATGCCGTTAAAAAATATCTGATAGAAAACGATAAGCTGGCAAAGCAGATCGACTTGGAAGTCCGCAAAAAGCTCGGCTTGATTGAGGAAGAGCCGGTAAAAGCTGCAAAGCCCGAACAGGTGAAAAAACCAACGGTAAAGACTTAGAACATCATACTTGATTCGATGATCATTACAAAAATCGAACAGCAGAAGCGCCATCCCGATAGAGTGAATATTTATCTGGATGGCGAGTTTGCTTTTGGATGGCATAAAGAGGTTATCCGAAAGTTCGGTTTACGAAAGGGCGATGATCTTCCGTCTGAGATAATTGATAAATTAAATTCGACAGAAGAATTCACATTGGCAAAACAGAAGGCACTCCGCTTCTTAAGTTATAGGATGCGAAGCGAAAAAGAAATCCGGGCAAAACTTATTGAAAAAGAATTCCAAACTAAAACTGTGGATGAAGTGATTAAAAATTTACACTCTCTTGGTTTAATTAATGACTTAGAATTTGCAAGTGCGTTTGTTCATGACCTTCTCTTACGAAAACCGGCAGGTCAAAGACTAATCAGACAGAAGCTTCTTCTGAAAGGAATTCAGCCATCTATTATTCAAAGCATTCTTGAGAAAGATATTGCTGTTAATGAGCAAGGATTAGCACTTCAGGCGGCAAGGAAACAAATGCAACGATACAAAGCTGTTAACAAGAAAGTGGATGAGAAAAAAATACAGCAGCGGGTGGCACAACATCTTGCCCGCCGGGGTTTCGCTTGGTCAATCATTTCCCCTGTTTTAAAAAAGGTTTTTAAGAACACACCAATTTTAGAGGATGAAATTTAAAATGTCTTCGGTAATCTTCGATATTGAAACACTCGCTTTACCTTTTGAGTCATTCGATCCTGTTCAGCAGGAATACTTAATGAAATTTGCCGACACTGACGAAAAACGTGAAGCGGAAATGCAGAAACTTAATCTGACTCCGCTGACCGCACAGATTATTGCAATTGCAATGGTGAATCCTGAAACGATGGGAGGAAAAGTATTCTTCCAGTCGAACACGAAAGAGAAATATTCATCTGAAGATAATAAAGTGGAATTCACATCGGGAGATGAAAAAGATATTCTAATAAATTTCTGGAATACCATACTGCACTATAAACGCTATATAACTTTCAACGGGCGAACTTTCGATAACCCATTCATCATGCTTCGGTCGGCATTAAACGATGTCAAGCCGACAAGAAATATCATGCCGTATCGCTACGACGCATCCGAGCATTGCGATCTTTTGGATCAATTAACTTTTTATGGAGCAATGAGAAAGTTCAATCTGGATTTTTATTGCAAATCGTTCGGAATTAAAAGTCCTAAGAGTGAAGGAATTACCGGTTTAGACCTCGGTCCACTCTACCGGGAAGGAAAATTCAGACAAATTGCCGAATATTGTTTAGGTGATGTTATAGCAACCGCTCATTTGTTTAATCGCTGGAATGAATTTTTAAACGTTTAAAGTGAATCCGTTCTGAATATGAGAGTCCACTCCTCAAAACAAATTTTATCTCAACATATAGATGAAGTCGATTATTTAGTTATCGATGTCGAGACAACCGGACTCTCACCAGAATCGGGTGACAGAGTTTGTGAGATTGGTGCAGTTAAACTCAGAGGTGGTGCAGTAGTTGAAACTTTTGAAAGTTTGATCGACCCGCAGCGACCGATATCTGCGGGCGCTTATGCTGTTAATGGAATTTCGCCGCAAATGCTTTTGAATGCACCGATTTTTTCGACCATTGCAGAGAAGCTATGGGGAATGATGGAAGATTCGATTATCGTTGCATACAATGCACCATTCGATGTTTCATTCATAGCAAATGAATTCCGTTTGATCGGTTATCCCGCGATAAAAAATATCATAGTAGATGCGTTAGCGATTGCTCGACAGGTTTTGCCGGGATTGGGAAAATATCCGCAAGAGAATGTCGCTCGTTTTGTAGGCATACCCTTCCCCATCAAACATCGAGCGATGGAAGATACTATGGTTACAACTCAGCTTTTCAGTATCTTCACTTCGATGCTCAAGGCGCATGATTGCACTACCGTTGCCGACTTACAACGGCGGGACCTCACTCATGTTCTACACAACAAACGGAAAACTATTGTCGATAGTGCCTTAGCAGAAAAACAAAATCTATGGATAAAATATCTTTCTCCGATGAACGCTGAAATCACCGACCGTATTATTACACCGAAGGAATGTTACGATCAAACAATAGGCAGAAACGAAGCAACCTACGTTATAGCTTATTGTCACTCAGCAAAAGCTGAAAGAAATTTTCGATTGGATAGGATTTTAGATTTGAGGGTAGTATAGACGAACTTCACGAAAGTTTAGAACTTTCGGGAAGATATTCCAGAACACTCTCAACTACGTTTATTCATCTGATTCGCTATCGCCGCGGCAGCGATCAGCTTCACTCCATCCCACCATGAGAAGATCAGGAAACCACTCGCAATGGATTCAGACCAATTATGGAAATATACCAGATTCAGATGAAGCGTACCCAAACTAAAAATAATGAACAATCCGATGAACATCGAAACAAACGACCATACGATATTACTCCGCTGAGGAAGCAGATAACCAACAACGAACGCCGCAATCGGGAAGCTCAGTAAATAACCACCCGTGGGTCCGATAATTTTTACAATCCCGAAACTCCAACCGGAAAATACCGGTAATCCGGCAACACCGGCGAGCAGGTAAGTTGCCATGCTTATTGTCCCATTCCGTTTTCCTAGAACTGCCCCTGCGAGCAGTACAAAAAATGTTTGTAAAGTGTAAGGCACGGGTTGATGGGGAATTTCTATCTGCGCACCAACCGCAGTTAAGACTGCAAATGCAGTTATCCAGAATGCCTGTACAATAATGCCTTGTTTTTCTATCGCAAACGATTTCAAACTGATTGTGCTTGTGCGTTCCATGTGTTCTCCTATTTGATATTTTGTTGAATCCATTTTATTGTTAGATCAATAATTTTGTTTAATGTTTGATAATTATCTTCATCTTGTGTATCAGCATTGTAAAGATGCCCGACGTGGTCGAGTAAAATTAAATCTGCCAACGACTTATTTGCAGCCGCAAACAAATTCTCTGATTCATGTGACGGAACTGTTACATCTGTTTTCCCGTGGAGCAACAACCAAGGGATTTGAATTCGGCTCGCTGCTGTTTTTAAATCGAGCTTCACTCGATTGCTTTTTAAATCCTTTAATAAATCTATCCCCAATCTTAACGGGCTTACCGATGAATCTTTCGCGAGCGGCAAATAACCTATGTTCTTCCATCTTTCTTTTTGATGCTGAGTCCAGCGATCAAATGTATCGATTGTTGACCAAGTTATCAATCCCTTCACACGTGCATCAACTGACGCGTGAAGAAGTGCAATCCCACCGCCGCGAGAATGACCGAGCATTATGATCTTAGATCTGGCAACAATTCCACCACCAACTTGTCCACTCCACACTGCATCAACCACCACTCGCAAGTCATCGAGTTCTTTCGAAAAAGTATTCCGCTCGAATTTTTCGAATTCCTTTATCCGATCTCCATCTCCCCTCACTCCATCGTGTGAAAAATTGAAGCTCAATGCAACGTAACCGACATTAGCTAAACGCTCGGCTACGAAAGGAAAAAATCCCCAATCCTTGAATGCCATAAAACTGTGGCAAACTATGATGATTGGTTTTTCTTCCAAAGTGTGCCGAAACCTTAAATTGCCACGAATTGGTTCACCCTTTTCATTGTAAAGCGTGAAGTATTCGTGGATAATGCGGTTTTCGGTCATCCTGCATAAAATACGAAATCCTACCTCCTCAGTCAAGAAAAAATCTTTTCCCCTCATTTCAGTTGAGTCTATCATTTATTTTTCTTATTTTCTCAAACCATTAAAATTAGATATTTGAAAAAACTGTAATCATAACAACACTAAAGGTTTACTGATTATGTCAATACAAAAAGAAAGATGGGGTTCGAGGGTCGGACTTGTATTAGCAATGGCAGGCAATGCCGTCGGGCTTGGAAACTTCCTGAGATTCCCAGCACAAGCAGTTCAAAATGGTGGTGGTGCATTCATTATTCCATACCTCGTATCATTTGTCCTAATGGGAATTCCTCTCCTCTGGATTGAGTGGGCAATCGGCAGACATGGAGGGAAATATGGTTATCATCACACACCCGGTATGTTCGATGCGATGGGTAAATCAAAACTACTTAAGTACATCGGTGTGTTTGGGTTATTCAACAACCTTGCCATCGCTGCTTACTACTGTTACATTGAATCGTGGACACTTTCTTATGTGTGGCATTCCATCAGTGGATCATTTTCCGGGAAGACTGCCGAGCAGGTATCTCTTTTCTTCAGCCAATATTTAGATATCGGCACAGGAAAGTTTTTCAACGTCGCACCCGAAGCGTTTATATTCTTCTTGATTACACTCGGACTTAATCTATGGATCCTCTCAAGGGGTTTAAGTAAAGGGGTCGAAATGGCAAGCAAGATTGGAATGCCACTTCTCATTATCTTCGGAATTTTCCTTGCAATCCGGGCATTAACATTAAATGCGGGCGAACACGGTGCCGCATTTGATTCTTCAGTTGGTATGAATTTCCTCTGGACACCGCAATTCGATTCACTCTCGAATCCTAAAGTGTGGTTGGCAGCAGCAGGACAAATATTCTTTACACTTTCTTTAGGGATGGGTTCAATTCATTGTTATGCTGCCTATGTAAAAGAGCGCGATGATATCGCTTTGAATGCAGCTTCTGCAGGATGGATGAATGAATTTGTGGAAGTTTTGCTAGGTGGCTCTATCATCATACCAATTGCAGTTGCATATTTAGGATTAGATTGGATACAAGCTAATGTTGGTTTTGAAATGGGTTTTCGCACAATGCCTACACTCTTTCAGAATTGGGGACCAATCCTCGCGGCACTTGCCGGCGTGGCATGGTTCGGACTTCTATTCTTTGCTGGCATAACAAGTTCACTCGCAATGGGACAACCTGTGATGGCGTTTATTCAAGATGAATTCAAGACTACGCGAAATCGATCTGCTATGATTTTTGGGATTACCACATTTTTGTTGGCTCTCCCTTGCGTCTTTTTATACGAAGCAGGTGCTTTCAATGAATTCGACTACTGGGCGGGAACATTTTCGCTTGTTGTATTCGCATTATTGGAGTCAATTGTATTCTCATGGGTATTTGGAATAGATAAAGGATGGGAAGAGATCAATCGTGGTGCAGATATCAAAATTCCAAATTTCTTCAGGTTCGTGATAAAATTCATTACACCTCTCTTTCTGCTTGCAGTCTTTATCGGTTCGCTGGTAAAGCCCGCAAATGGCGAATGGGTTGGAGAATTAAAAAATCTTTTTAGTGGAAGTGGATGGTCGCTTGCACCCGATAGTGTAATAGGAACAATATTTAATATTGGCATTACCGACACACGATGGTTCATCGACGGAACACCTACAAATGTTTTTGTGATCGATATGACAAGAATTCTTATACTTCTCACATTTGTTGGAATCGGTATTACCATTTCATATGCATGGAAACGAAAACAACAACCAGTTTAAGAGGAAAATAATATGACGACAACTGCATTAACTATGATGTTATCCGCATGGGCAGTGATTTCTTTTTTCACTATCCGATTTTTTATAAAAGTATTGCGAACACCACCGAAACCAGAACCGGATTCTTATGGCGACAACGATGACGTGAAGAGACCGTAGCACTCATGGATAGCACACAAACTACATCATCCCCCGATTTGAGCCATCGGGACTTTAAACGCGAGCTTGGTTTATTCGACTCGACAATGATCGTCATCGGTTCGATGATCGGTTCAGGTATCTTTATCGTAAGTGCTGATATCGCCAGAACTGTCGGTTCACCGGGTTATTTGATACTCGTATGGCTTATAACCGGCATTGTTACAATTGTCGCGGCATTAAGTTATGGCGAGCTTGCTGGGATGATGCCTCATGCCGGTGGACAGTATGTTTATCTACGCGAAGCTTATAATCCCTTGATTGGATTCCTTTATGGCTGGACACTTTTTCTCGTCATCCAAACCGGAACGATTGCGGCAGTGGCGGTTGCTTTTGCAAAATTCACAGGTGTTCTTATTCCGTGGTTCAGTGAAACACATATCTTATTCGCTCTCTTCGGTCTGAAGATCTCCGCCGCACAAATCCTGGCAATATTCAGTATTCTCCTTCTTACTTTTGTGAATATCGGTGGTTTGCGTGAAGGGAAGTTTGTTCAAAATATTTTCACAGCTACAAAAACTCTCGCTCTCTTTGGCTTAATTCTTTTAGGGATTTTCATCGGAAAAAACTCGCAAGCTATCGCTGCAAACTTCTCGAATTTCTGGAGCGCGAGCTGGACGCATGTTGTCGATGGGAAAATTATTTCATTCGAATCGCTCTCCGGCATCGCAATCCTTGGAGCGATTGGTGCGGCAATGGTCGGCTCACTTTTCGCAAGTGATGCCTGGAATAATATCACCTTCACTGCAGGTGAAGTGATCAATCCCAAAAGGAATATTCCGTTAAGTCTTGTACTGGGGACGGGAATCGTTACATTTCTATACATCGCTGCAAATTTTTCTTACATTCTTGTTCTTCCACTGACCGGTAATCCTGATGGTGCTACAGTTGCTGACCGAGGAATTCAATTTGCCACAAGCGACCGTGTTGGTATAGCAACCGCTTCGATCATCTTCGGAGAAACCGCTGCTATTATCATGGCAATTTTAATTATGATCTCCACTTTCGGCTGCAACAACGGATTGATACTCGCCGGTGCGCGGGTATACTATGCGATGGCAAAGGATAATCTTTTCTTCAAGAAAATCGGAACACTTAACAAAAATTCCGTTCCCGGTGTTGCCCTCGTTATCCAGGGAATCTGGGCAAGCTTGCTCTGTCTTTCCGGAACGTACGGCGATTTACTTGATTACGTGATGTTCGCCGTGATTATTTTTTACATACTCACCATAATAGGTCTTTTTATTCTCCGCAAGAAAAGACCGAACGCCGAGCGCCCTTACAAAGCTTTTGGATATCCCATTATTCCCGCACTTTATATTTTGGTCGCTACAGCCATTGCTGTTGACCTTTTAATATTCAAATCATATACCTGGTATGGTTTCCTCATCGTCCTAACCGGTGTACCGATTTATTTTCTCTGGAGAAAATATTCCGTGGGAGAAAACCATCAATAGCTCAATTGAACTTTCGTCACAATGAAACTCCTTAAGCCAACACTTACGCAATGGATTTTTATTGGGATGGGCATCGGTCTGTTAGTCGGCTGGATTTTCCCAGATGCCGGAACATCACTTCGTCCTTTAAGTATTATTTTCCTTCGTCTCATTAAATCCATTATCGCACCGCTAATCTTTGCCACACTCGTTGTTGGTATTGCCGGTCATGGAAACCTTAAACAGGTTGGCAGGATGGGACTTAAATCAATTATATATTTTGAGATTGTTACAACTCTCGCTTTACTAATCGGATTGGCTGCAGTTAATCTAACACAGCCCGGTGTTGGCGTTCAGCTCCAAATGGATCCACAAGCATCAGACATCATCGCGAAAAAACAGTCCATCATCGATGTCATCACTCACATCGTACCGCAAAGTTTCTTTCAGGCAGCGGCAGAAGGCGAGGTTCTTCAGATTGTTGTATTCGCAATCATATTTAGCTTTGCACTCGCTATCGTTCCTCAAGAGAAACGCACAACGATCCTCTCGTTTTGCGAGGCACTTGCCGAAACCATGTTTAAATTCACCGGAATTGTTATGCGATATGCGCCTATCGGTGTTGGTGCGGCAATTGCCGTTACTGTTGGACATAAAGGAATTGGTGTACTACAAAATCTCGGGATGTTAATCCTCACTATGTACGGTGCACTGACGGTATTCATTATCGTCGTGCTTGGATCGGTTGCGCTTATAGCGAGGATTCCTTTAAAAAAATTCTTCATCGCCGTAAAAGAACCAGCGCTGATTGCTTTCTCCACTACAAGTTCTGAAGCAGCACTTCCGAAGGCGATGGAACAGATGGAAACATTCGGTGTCCCACGCCGGATAGTTTCCTTCGTTATTCCAACCGGCTACAGTTTCAACCTCGATGGCTCAACGTTATACCTTTCTTTGGCAGCAATTTTTGTTGCGCAGGCGGCTGGGATTCAGTTAACAATCGGTCAACAAATATTGATGATGCTTACAATCATGTTGACGAGTAAGGGTGTAGCCGGAGTACCTCGCGCATCGCTTGTGATTCTTGCTGGAACATTAAGCACATTTGGATTGCCGTTGGAAGGTGTTGCAGTTATCTTAGGTGTGGATGAAATTATGGATATGGGAAGAACGGCTGTAAACGTGGTCGGAAATTGCCTCGCAAGCGTGGTCATCGCACGGTGGGAAGGTGAATTCAAACCTAACGTGACAACTATGTGACGCAGAAATCATGAATATTTTCTATGCGATCATCTTAGGAATCATTCAAGGCATCACAGAATTCCTTCCCATCAGCAGCACCGCTCATTTGACACTTGCAGGAAAAATTTTGGGTTTGGTCGAAATGACCGACCCCGAAGATTGGACCGCTTTTATCGCAATCATGCAGTTAGGAACCGCTGCCGCTATTATGACTTATTTCTTCAAAGATTATGTGCAGATCGGTAGAAGTTTATTAAACGACCTACAGAAGAAAAATTCAATTGGAGAAAGAGAATGGAGTAATAATAGTCGATTAGCGATGAAGATAATCCTCGGTACGTTGCCTGTCGCAGTTATTGGATGGTTATTCAAAGACTTAATCGAGGGAACATTCACAAAAGAAATCAGCACGATAGCAACAAGTTTGATTGCTCTTGCATTTCTTCTCTACTGGGCTGAAAAGGTTGGAAAGCGCACGCGCTCGGAAGAACAAACCACATGGTTAGATGCATTAATCGTGGGCTTCGCACAAGCTATTGCACTTGTTCCCGGTTCATCCCGCTCTGGCACAACAATCACCGCCGGACTTTTTCTTGGCTTGGACCGTGAAACCGCAGCACGTTTCTCATTTCATTTAAGCATTCCCGCTGTACTCGCAAGTGGATTTTTCGAAATGTACCATGCCCGTCATCATATTGGGGACATGGGGATTTTATCACTTATCGTTGCCGCTGTAACTTCGGGAATAGTTGGCTATCTCTCAATTTCATTTCTACTCAAGTATTTGCACAAACACACCACACAACTATTTATTGTTTACCGAATTATTCTTGGTATGTTGTTGTGGATTTTCTTATTCTTTAAAGTCATATAAAACTGATCTTACACAGGGATGTGGCGTGTTCTACGCCGTTGCGCTATCAGCTATGTGAACTTAACCATTGTCTCTCGTGCTCGATCGGTGCGTTTCTGAAGTTTGACCAACCGAGCATGGAAAGTAAAAGTCTTTCGACTAAAGCCTGAAGACGATGTAATTCCTTAAAAAGACGATCATAGTCAATATCAGCGGACGAATGAAAAAGATTATCCCTTGTTCTTATCAGAGTGAAATCGCTTCCTGGTGGATACAAATCTGACCATGTGACCTTATACTTTGTAAATGCGGTATCCAATACAGTACGTAATGAAGGACGGTTAAGTTCTGGAAGTTTTCGATGAACGTTCTCAGCAGTAGGGTTCCTAACTATCTGCTGGATTACGTCAGATAGTTTGGCGTGAAGGTGTTTGAAATCATTATTGGAGAGATTTTTCTGTAATCCATTCTCGATTGCAAATAGGTCCTTAATTCGCTCAAGGGCAAGAAAAAAAATAGAGAACTGTTCTTCCATATAAGTTGCTTCAGTTCCAGAAACGCAGTAAACAAGTGGCATTTTCAGGTCGATATGCGTGTCCCTAAGCCTCCTGAGATTAGTGAACGCAACTTTTAAGAATTCTCTAGCTTGATGAAATGGAACAACCGATTCGTCAAGTTCAATTTCGTGGGATGAACACTTTCGAGCATGGCGTACATGTGTCAGTAATAGTTCGCTCGTGTGAAGCTCGTACCTATACCAACTAACCCACCGCCGGGATAAGAATGAGACTAGAAGAATGAGGTCTTCAGCAACGGCGGTCGCGGATTTGATGAACTCTTGATTGGATAAAGCACTGATTGGTGAAAGTGTCTTGAAATTCAAAACCAAGACCTTAGTTTTGAGACGGAAAGATTCAGGCGGGGGAGTCTCGTCATAAAAGTACCATGGTCTAACCTCGATCTCAAAGGGAAATTTTTCATTCAATTCAATCAGGGAGTTTTTGGCTTCGACCTTCTCCTCGCCCGTAAATGACTTCTCACCAATCTCATAAACAGTCCACAGCGTTCTTGGGCCAGATAAAAAGAAGGAAAGGTGACGTTCATTAAAGTCGGTTTGTTGCAGTTTCACTTCAATAGTGAGGTCGAGAAAACGCAAGTCAGCCACTTTGTATGACATTTCCGATCCGTAGAACTGATTATTTCTAATCGTCCCCCTTACAACACTCTCACTCGAAATTCTTGTATCCCAATCTTGTATTTCTTCAGAGTGCATTCGAAGAGTCGAACCCGAAATATTGTAAACCTTCGAAAGCACCTTGAAAGTATCAGTAGTTCCAAGAATGGCGCCAGAAATATCCCCATCCTTAATCTGTGGATATTGGAGAACAATATGAAGACCGTCTGCAGAAATATCACCTTGCTGTAGTGAACCAACAAACTCAAGTCGTTTAACAAATGGTTGTTTTGGGAAAATCTCTTCCATCAAATCTGTTCAGTTATATAGAAGAATCCTCAAGCAGAATAGCATATATTAAGTACACATTTCGTTTATATTACTAATAGAGCATAAAAACACAATGCGTTTTTATTTCCTCTAATATTATACAGTTCAAAGGTAAATATTTTGAAATTCAGTTACAAACCTCCAATAAGATCCAAAATAAAAACTAAAAATCCTGAGCCTTAATCAGGTTCAGGATTTCTCTAACCACTGTGAGTTATTTCTGAGGTTTTAACCTTCATTTAGATTATAGACATTCCTTTCCAAAAAATCAATAGAAAATAACCGTACTTACCTGATTTATCCAATATCTTTTAGCGTCTCTTATCATGGACTATGCTGGAATTATACGCCAAAATTCCTGCTTTTCGGAAAAAACTGTGGTATCACACCCTTTTTTTAAACATTGGAATGAAGACAAACTTATCCAGCAGCGCAACGATGATGAACAGAACAGCAAGGAAAACGGTTAAACCGTAACTGCTCTTTGCGTAGAGAAACGGAAATAAATTTTTCAGCCATCCATTAAAAGCAGAAACACCTGTTGATATTTCGGTGGCAACCGAGTTGTAAGCCGATTGTGTTGCAGTGATGGATTCACCGACTCCGAAACCTTCCAACATACCGGTAAACTTCAATACACCATAAACGATACCGATAACGATAAAGAGTCCGAGAAGTGGTGCGAGATTTTTAAAGATCGACCACACAAATGACGGTGAATCTTGAATCTTCAATCGCTTCATCACACGCTGTGTAAAGTTAGGACCAACTCTCTCAAGTGGAATATTTTTCAGTGATGATTCAAAGAGACGTAGTGCCTTCATCTTCCCACCGCACTCATCGCATGTTTGAAGATGAAGATCGATTTCATTTCGACGTTGTGGATCTATTAAGCCGTCCACATATTCCTGATGCTGGTCTAATGTTAGATGTTTCATACGACTCTCTCAAGTTGTCCGCCTTCGGCGGATTGTAATAATTGCTGCAGTATCGCACGGGCACGGAAGAGATGCGTTTTAATCGTTCCGATGGGTAGCTGGGTAACGTCTGCAATTTCTTCATGCGATAAATCCTGAAGGTAAAAAAGTGAAAGTATGGTTTGGTATTTTTCAGGAAGCGCTTCCATAGTTTTTTTCACAAACTCGACCATATCATTCGTTTCATATTCATTAAAATCAGATGTCGTAAAAGC
>CAYGZC010000060.1:0-4818 GCA_964354225.1 uncultured Chlorobiaceae bacterium
TGAAAACATTGACAAAATTCCACAGAAAAGTTTACAGCAAAAACTTATCGATCATAAAGAAAAAGCATTACTATCGAAAAAGTTGGTTACAATTCACACACAGGTTCCGATCAATATAGATTTACACCAACTGATTGCCAAACCGCACGACACTGAAAAATTAAGTAAGCTATTTCTTGAGCTTGAGTTCAAATATCTTTATCGAAAACTGAAAGAGCCGAAAATCAAAGAGGATGAGTCAACCGAATTCGATACCACGAAACTTGAGCTATCGGATATAACGAGCGATGAGCACACATATCACTTGGTATCAACAGAGCAGGGGTTTGATGCTTTGATAAAGAAGCTTAAAAAATCAAAACTCTTCGTATTCGATACTGAAACAACTTCGACAGATCCGCTACAAGCAGAATTGATTGGTCTATCGTTCGCGATGAAATCAAGAGAAGCATGGTATGTGCCAGTTGGATGCCGGTCAGAACAAGAAAGAGTGCCAATTGAATCAAGACAAGATTTATTCTTTGAGCGACACTCCGAAATCAACACTCCGAAATCCACAATTTCCGATCCTGTTGGATTACCACTACATTTCGTCCTTGATCGCCTCTCCCCTATTTTTATCAATTCTTCAATCAAGAAAATCGGACAGAACATTAAGTACGATATGCTAGTGCTTGCCTCGCATGGTATTCGTGTTGATGGAATTTTATTCGATACTATGGTAGCAAATTATATCTTGCGATCGGATGGCACACACAATCTTGATTCTCTTGCCAAAGAGCATCTCGGTTACAAGACGATCACATTCGATGAACTGACCGGAATCGGAAAAGAACGGAAGGACATTCGTGAGATACCGGTTGAGAAGGTAGCCGATTATTCAAACGAAGATGCTGATATTACATTCCGACTTTATGAAACATTAATGCCTAAACTAGAACAACAAAACCTTCTTAAGCTCTGTGATGCTATAGAATTTCCACTCATCCCAGTTCTTTCAGACATTGAGCTGGCGGGGGTGAAGCTTGATGTCGATTTTCTCGCTAACCTCTCAAAAGAACTTGAACGGATGCTCGATAATCTCACAAGTGAAATTTATGCTATTGCAGATGAGAAGTTCAACATTAACTCTACTCAGCAGCTTAGCAAAATCCTTTTTGATAAACTGAAACTCGCTGTTGTACGGAAAACAAAGACTGGTTTCTCCACCGATGTGGGAGTTCTGGAAACTCTTCGTCATGAACATCCTATCATTGAAAAACTGCTCGACTACCGCCAACTCCAGAAATTGAAAAATACCTATGTCGATTCTCTTCCAACATTAATTCATCCTAAAACCAATCGTGTACACACATCATTCAATCAAACGATAACGGCAACGGGTCGATTATCCAGCAGTGATCCAAACTTGCAGAACATCCCGATCCGTACGGAGATTGGAAGTAGAATCCGAAGAGCTTTTATCCCAAGAAGCTCAGATTGGTCGATTATGTCTGCTGATTATTCGCAAATCGAATTGCGGATAATGGCTCATATATCAGGTGACGAAGGATTAACGCAGGCATTCAAGAACGGCGAGGACATACATGCAACTACAGCGGCAAAAGTATTCGGCGTGAACTTGTCGGACATCTCAAAAGATATGCGCCGAAAAGCGAAGGAAGTAAATTTTGGTATCATGTACGGTATTGGCGCGTACGGACTCGCAACTCGCCTCGATATCTATCAGAGCGAAGCGAAAGAAATTATCACGAAATATTTCGAGCGTTTCCCAAAAGTCAACCAATATATTTTCGATACTATCGCAAAAGCCAAACATGACGGTTACGTAAGCACACTTCTTGGAAGGCGGCGATACCTACCCGACATCAACAGTCGAAACCAGAACATCCGTAGCAATGCAGAACGACAGGCAATCAATATGCCGATACAAGGAACAGCAGCTGATATGATAAAGATTGCCATGGTGAATATCTATAAGCGGATTCACGATACAAAATTCAAGATGCAAATGTTGCTGCAAGTGCATGATGAATTGGTTTTTGAGGTAGCGAAGAGTATTGAGCAGAAGGCAAAGAAGCTAATCGTCGACGAAATGAAAAACTCCCTCCCGCTTTCTGTTCCGATTGATGTTGAAGTTGGTGTTGGTAACAATTGGTTAGAAGCACATTAAAGTTTACGTGATGCTTCATTAGTATTAATCGTGGTAGGATATCAAGCACAACCACCGACAAACTCTACGCCCTCACATCAACACTTTTTATAAGAATGCAATGATAAAAACAAGATTACCACGAAGATGCGATATCATCATGGTAATCTTTTAAAACAATAAATAACGGTTCAAACTTTTACTAATTACGTCTGCCGCCGCCGCCGCCACGTCTTCCACCGCCACCGCCACCACCGTAACCACCGCCACCACCGTAACCACCGCTACGTCTTCCTCCACCGCCACCAGTGCGCTCTGTTCGAGGGCGTGCTTCGTTTACGGTAATCGTTTTACCCTGAAAATCGGTTCCGTTCAATCCCCTTATCGCTGCTTCAGCTTCCTCCTTCTTAGGCATCTCGACGAATCCGAATCCCTTCGATTCACTGCTAAATTTATCTTTGATGACAGAAGCAGTTGTGATCTCGCCGTACGTTTGGAAAGCTGCACGCAAATCTTCGTCTCTAACTTGTGTCGACAGGTTACCTACATAAATGTTCATGAAAAACTCCTATTTTAATAATTTGGACCCACCTTGCCGCTTAGTGCGAGACGAGCTGCGTTAACGTCCATCTGCCGGGGTAAATCCTTTTACAATATAACAAATTTCATTCACAATTCAACAAAAATAAATTGACGATCATTTATTACTTTCACATATATCCTGCGATATATTTGTTTTTTAAGGTTTTAGGACTGGAGTCGAGTTCAACATTCCATAAATCTTAATTAGGCACACCTGCGAATATGTTCTTGTAAAACTTTTAGAAATTCTGCTGTAAATTTACCAATTACAATTTAGAAGATCGTCTTAAAAATAAATTCTTTACCCGTTTGACATTCTTCTTTTTTCTCCGTATAATATCGGCAGAAAAATCATCAAGTACTGTGTTATCTCGAGCAGTATTTTTTTGAAACAATATTTTGTCTACAAACAAAGGTCCCGATATAAAGCTATTTATATTCATCATAAGTAACAGAGACATTACCTCCCCTCATCATCGTAGGATGACGACCCTGCATACAAAACTACTCAGTAACATCAACATCATAATCCACTATTTTCAAACACAAATATTTATAAAGAGGTTCATATGAAAATTGTTTATGTTTTCGCAATCGTATTACTTGCTGTCTTAGCTTGCAGTCAATTGGCAATGGCACAAATTCCTCGTACCATTTCCTACCAGGGGGTGTTAGCAGATAATGCTGGTACTCCAAAGCCGGATGGTAGTTACCAACTAACGTTTCGGCTGTATAATGTTGGAAGCGGAGGAAGTGCACTGTGGACTGAAGTGAAAACACTTCTAACAACCCGAGGATTATTCAGCACTGCTCTCGGTGATCAGGTTCCCATACCGTATTCGATAAAATTCGATCAGCCGTACTGGTTGGGTATTCAGGTTGCCGCCGACCCTGAGCTAACAACGCGTATTCCACTAACTGCAGTTGGGTACAGCTTCAATTCAAGTTGGGCTGATACCGCACGAGTTGGATTGTTGAGTATTGAAAAGATAGATACACTATACGTTGGGTCACCAACCCAGAACGGTTATATCAAATTGTATCGAGCTGGTCACCAAAATCCTATCGTGAAAATTGACAACGCAGGAACTACCACTGCTGGGGGGCGAATTGAGTTATATGATACTTCTGGAAGTATGGCAAACAGGTTTGAAGCGATGCGTGAGGCAAGTGGATTCTTAGGACTTGGCAGAATCCCTGGTTATTGGGGATTTCGTGTCGATGGTAATTACAGTTCAACAGATGAGCCAAGCTTATATCTGTTCGGGTCAAGGCTCACTGCAAGGATCTATTTAGGAGCCACTGCCAATAATGCGGTACAGTTACCCGATAGCTCAATCTCTGCTGCAGAAATACTTGATGAGCCGGGAATAGCAAGTGATTATAACAGTACGATATCAATTCCAACAAGTGGTGTAACTAATGTTACGAGTGCATCAATCAACGTACCCGGTTCGGGATATATCATTGCTAGAGCGAGAGCTGATGCATACCTTTATGGAACAACAATTGGAAATCTACGTATGGGAATTGCATCAAATTCCACAACAATACCAACAATCTATACTGGCTTTGGCAGTAATAATGAAGTAGTTCCTTCTGCTATATATCGATGGGGTGCAATGTATACTGAACAAATATTTACAGTTACAACTTCAGGTATTAATACATACTACTTGAATGCTGATCGCACATTTGATGGTGGCACCGGTGCTCTCTGGCGCTCTCAGCTAACGCTGACATATTATCCAACATCCTACGGTACTGTTGGTGCAGCGGTTCCACTTACTGAAGCTCAGAAATTTGAAAGTGCTACACCTATAGATGTGCCATCAGATCCATCAAGAGGCACCATTAGTACAGAAAAAATGTACAAAGTGGATCTCCGCGAGCTTGAGTTAAAAGCGGCCAAAGCACGTGCAGTAGCAGAGAAAGCAGAACGTGAACTGATGGAAGCAAAGATGAATGATCAAATCGGCAGCGTTAGCCCAGATAAACGCTAACTTAACCATCAAGAAAAAGGTGATACCATGAAAACTAAAAAAATAATCATCTTCGTAGGATTCATTATCCTAATCTTTTCT
>CAYGZC010000061.1:0-2567 GCA_964354225.1 uncultured Chlorobiaceae bacterium
CGTGATGTTTTTACTTCCTACTCCATCACCGGCAGATGCCCATAAGAATACAGCCGGACGACCATCCGTTTGATTCATCCAAACCACGTTGTCAACTCGACCCTTGATATATGTTTTATTAAAGGAGATGTTCTCTGACCCACCGGTGATAAATACGGTCGCACCGAATGCATCATTTGTCGGGAATGTTGAACTCGAATCAAACTGGAGCGTTAGTCTACCATTGGTACCATCGAAGGCGATTCGCTTTGCCCCATTGAACGTAAAACCTTTCCCATCGCTCAATGTGGAAATGAATTTTATTGTCGCATCAATACTAGAAGCAGGTTTGATGGTTACGTCGTACAGACCTGCGCCATGGAATGAACCGAACGTTACCGGATTCTCGACATAGAGGGTAGTGTCCAGTATAAACTCAACATTACCAGAAACACCAATGGAGTTAAGGACAGCAATTGCGCCTCCGATAGTTGGGAAGTCACCTGGGATATAATATGTCCCTGATAATCCCAGCATCATCTGAGTATGCGATGGTGTATCCTTTTTCGGAATCGGGCTGGCGGTTTCAGTACTAATTATCCGTCCCTTTTGTATTTTCATTTGTCGTTCTAATGGAATATCAGAATCTACACGAAGACGTTTGGTTTCTTGTGTCTTTTTCGGTAATATTCCTTTTACACCTAGAGCGTTACCCGCAAATAATGATGGTGTAAAAAAAGTAAATATTAATACAATGATGAAACAAAATTTTATTTTAAATTTTAAAATGTAAATCATATAATCTCCAGAGATATTTATTATTACGTATTCAATGATTGTTTAGTATTTTTTTAGTAGAAATTTCACGATGCTGAAAATGTTCGCCGCTCATAGTGTTGTTGTGACTCTAGTATTTTGTACTGATTTTTTAAAGATGCTCAAAGGTTTTCCGGGCTCAATAATACAGATTTTAATAATCTTCCACCAACTCCGCAAGGTATTACAAATAAAAGTAAGAAAGATAAGTAGAAAATATTCTTATTCAAGATACTACTCCTTATGTATTATGTTGAATAAACCAAAACGATTACCAACTGTGTCTTGGTAGCATGAGCGAAGTTTGGATAGTGAAATGTTACCCTTGTTCGACTATCAGGTCACAGCCAGTAGATGTAATCACTAACTGATACCCTATGTTAGACGATGTATTAATGTAATGAGAGATTTAGAAGAAGTCAACAAAAATTATAGATACAAAACTTATCGGAATTGATTGTCTGATAATGTTAGAGAAAATAGAGAAAAAGGGGTGGATTTAACTGGATGTTATTGGACACACCATAACACAATTATGGTTTGCTAAGATAATATTGTGTCACAAAACCTGCCCGTAACAGGTGGGGTTAGTGACACTTCGATTACGTGGTGCTGGTGTAGGTTTATTGATACCTGCGAAAAAGAAATAATCCTTATAAGACCTCCGACTTCTTTGTTTGTTTGTTCTTGTCAGAAGTCGGAGGTCTAATATGGCTCACTTCATCAGCAATAATTTCTTAACAGTGACAAAAGATTTTCCTTCTGACTTAGTCGTTAATCGGTAGAAGTATACTCCACTTGAAAGATTATTAGCATTCCATTCCACCGACTTGAAACCTGCTTCTTGAATCTCATCAACCAACGTTTTCACTTCTTGTCCAAGTATGTTAAATATCTTCAAAGTTACGTGAGATTCAATCGGTAACTGATACTTTATTGTTGTTGTCGGGTTGAATGGATTAGGATAGTTCTGGTGCAATGCAAACTCTTTCGGTATTTCATTCAGTACACCGGATGATAACCTGAGCTTGATTTCAGATTCCTGCCCGTCCGACAGGCGGGTCGGATTGGGGATTTCGGTTGCTCCGGTTTTATCTAAGCTTATTGCATGTCCATCAACTATCAACAAAGCCGCTTGTGTTCCATCCTTCATCTCCCATCGAATCGTTACCGGATATTCTGTTGAGGAGATTAGAATTGGATATTCTTTTGTTTCCTTCTCCCCTATCTCAACTCTTCTCCCCGTTGAATATCGTGCATCGAATATGCCTCTCGGTGGAAATGGCGGCAGCTCATAACGGTTCACATCAATTCTGCTATCCTGTCCAAAGTACAACCGCTGCTCGCCAACTCGAGCATCACTGATGGTTAACATATTGAGTTGATCCAATATAGATGAATATCTTTTTACAAACGAGCCGCCTTCTGATACCGTTAGTATCAACTTCCCTGCTGAACTCGTCTTCACCCAATAAGATTGCAAGGGATATAGCGTATCCGCCGACTGGTAACTCGTTGTGTATCCGAAGAAATCGGAAGTGATAATGTTTGCTGGAATCGAAGTCACTGATGTGGCTGCTATTGGATAGCTGATCGATCCAATCATGTTCCATCCTTCTTTCACAGATATGGCAACACTATCACGATCATCACCAAGGATAATCACCTGCTGGTCACTTGGAAACTTCAGCCAGTATCCTTCACCGAAATTAAGGTTTGTTTTTTCGATGTAGATACCGTCATAAGCGAATGCGCTTGATGTTGATGTCGGG
>CAYGZC010000062.1:0-8006 GCA_964354225.1 uncultured Chlorobiaceae bacterium
ATCTGACCTGCAAGTGTTCCGGTAAGCGTAGAACTTTGCCCGGCTGCAATTAATGCAAGCGCGAATAATACGCTGGCGATTGTTGTTCCGAGCAATGGTGTAAGAAGATTATGCGCCTGTTGTATCTCGGTTACAATAATATTGTTTTTGAAGAATACAGCCGCAGCAACGATAAGAATTGCTGCATTAACAAAAAAAGCAACATTCAGCGCGATCGAAGTATCCAGCAGATTCCACTTGCATGCCTGACGTTTACATTCATCTGTCTCGCACACATCACGCGTTTGAACAAGCGCAGAGTGCAGATACAAATTGTGCGGCATCACCGTTGCGCCGAGAATGCCAATCGCAACGTAAAGACTTTCAGATGTAAGATGAGGAATAAACCCTTTCGCAGCTTCACCCCATGCTGGTTCCGAGAGAAATACTTCTATCCCAAAACAAATACCTATTGTTGAAATCATCATCACAATAAATGCTTCAACCTTTCTGATACCGAAATTTTGGATTACTAAAAACAAGATTGTATCGAAGCCGGTGATGATGACGCCGTAGAGAAGCGGAACTTTCAAAAGTAAATTCAACCCTATGGCGGTTCCAAGAACTTCGGCAAGATCACATGCAGCAATTGCAACTTCGCACAATATCCACAAGATGAATACTACGGGTTTAGGATAATTTTCATGGCATGCTTGTGCGAGGTCTCTTCCGGTAACTATTCCTAATCGTGCTGAAAGAGTTTGCAGTAAAATTGCCATCAGGTTTGACATGAGAAGAACCCAGATGAGCGAGTAACCGAAACGAGCGCCTCCTTCAAGATCGGTTGCCCAGTTACCGGGATCCATATAACCCACACTCACGAGATATGCAGGGCCGATGAATGCAAAAAAACGTTTAAATGTGCCAACATTCTTCGGAATTGAAACCGAGCGATGTACCTCGGAAAGAGAGGTGGATGTTTGCTCGCTTTTCACTGCTTCTCTATAAGGAATGCCCTTGTACTGTACATAAAGCTACCCTGAAGATATATCCCATTTTTGAAGTAAGCGGGAGTATCCTCAAATGATAGTGAATCCTTCTAGGTGGAAACTTCAAGGCACTAAATGTATCCATTATCAGTTAGATTGTGAACATAGCTCCCCGGGTCGAAGTTAACGGTTCCGTAAAAATACCCCGCTACAATAACATTTCCCGATAGATCGATCGCAATATCTTTTCCATAATCAATTGAGTCGCTGCCCAGACGAAAAACGATTTGTGCTGAGATTCTGTTTATCGGTAACAATGTCAGTAGCAATAGTGATAAAGATAATATCCTACGCATACAATTTTCCTTTCATAAAATACATAACATTTTATCTGGGTATCCAGCAATAATTTCCCAGGTCCTGTCAATAATTAATCGATTCGTGTCTGTGGAAATAATTATATTCTTATTTAATAAAGCTATTTTTAAACAGATTCACAACTACTCAAGAATGAATAATTCCTCGAAAATGTTAAAACTTGGTTAATATTCACCAATTCTCATAATGTACCCTTGTTCCATCATACCGATTTAGCGTATCAAATCTCTCGGCCGGATAACCCACCGGGATGATGCACAAAGGTATAATATTCACGGGAAGATCGAAGACCTTCTTCACATATCCAACTCTATCTTCCCTGGGGTAAATACCAACCCAAACTGCGCCAAGGTTGTTTTCTTCAACCTCAATCAAAATGTTCTCTGTTGCTGCTGCACAATCTTGTACCCACATTCCTTTTTTTATCTCTAAATTTATATCGCCACAGACAACAATAGCGGCTTGGGCCTGCTCGATCATTGAAGCATTTCGATGTGTTTGAGATAATCTGCCAAGTGTTTTCTTGTCTTTAACGATAATAAAATGCCATGGCCTTTCATTGCCTGCGGAGGGAGCACTCATCGCCGCTTCTAAAAGTTTTTTGATAACTTCATCGGATACTTTTTGATCGGTGTATTGCCGAATACTTCGTCGTTTAAGAATCGAATTCATTTTATATTCCTGGTTGAATTTGGATTTTATAAACAAATATAAAAAGAATTTTTATAGAAAAGAATCGCGTTAATTATTAATACAGAAAAAAGATGCGGGGATTAGAGTTTTATAATCGATGTTAACCATGCATTGACTTCACCCTGTTTATAATTTGTTTCGAATTTTGCCTTTCGTATATAATTTATCCTGAATCCATCGCGAAAAGCATCTTTTATCTCCACCTGCGTTATCCTTCTTGGTCCCCAGCTGGGTGGTTCATGTTCACTAAAACAAATCATTAAGTATGATCCACCAACTCTTAAAACGGAATCTATGGTTTTTACAAATTTCTTACGTGCATCGTCGGAGAAGACGTGGAAAAGTCCAGAATCTATAATTGTGTCGAACTTGAGACCAAGACTTTGAAGGTCAAGTGCATCCTGAACAAGAAACAATCCATGAAGTCCTCGTGCCCATGCTTTCTTTCTCGCTTTCGAAATAGCGGCAGATGCAACATCAACTCCGATCACGTCATATCCTTGCTTAACCAGATAAAGCGCATTCTCTCCGGTTCCACAGCCGACGTCGAGCACTAGACCGTGAATCTCATCCGCCGCTTCTAAGTTTATAAATTCTTTTTGTGGGCGACCAATTTCCCAGCCCGGCATACCATGGTATATTGATTCAAATGAATTAACTATATCTTCTCCGGTCGCTTTCATATTCCATTCAAATATAAAATTACTTTTTCTCTTTCACCATCTCGACATTAATTACAATGCCGACGTCCTCGCCAACAAGTAACCCGCCAGTTTCGAGAGTCTTATTCCATACAATGTTGAAATCTTTCCGGTTCACTTTTGTTTCTGCCTTGAAACCTGCCCTTGTATTTCCCTGCGGGTCGATTACGGTACCGTTGAACTTTGTCTCTAGCACAACTGGTTTCGTTATGCCGTGCATCGTGAGATCACCAGTAATTTTATACATATTCTTTCCGCTTTTCTCAAACGATTTACTAACGAATGCTATTTCTGGATATTTTTCTGCATCAAAGAAATCTGCCGAGCGGAGATGCTTGTCGCGACTTTCACTATCTGTGTTGATGCTTTTAACTTTGATAGTTGCGTTTATCTTGCCATCCGCAAGATCATCTTTTGTATGAACAAGCATTGCATCAAATTCTGTGAATCTGCCTGTCACATCTGATATAACCATGTGGCTTATGCTAAATGAGACTTTAGAGTGCGCCAGATCGACCTTCCATGTTGTTTGCGCGCCGGCCGTTAGAACACCAAGCAGCAGCGCAAGTGAGATTGCAATCAGTTTTTTCATAATATTTTCCTTTTAGGATTATTTATTTGTTTGATGTGAATTAAACCTGTTAATTACTTTCGCCAATTGAAAGGTTTTTTCTACTAACTCTTTCAACTGCGCTTGAACTTTCAAATCGTTCAGCGATCCATCAGGATTAAATGATTCTTTCGCAGAACGGATAAACACCTGCGGCTGGGGTAATATGATAACATTCAGCGCGGTGAGAATTTGTCTCAAGTGTTGTTGGGCACGCATCGTTCCAAATTGTCCGGTTGACGCACCAAAAATGGCGGCAACTTTTCCATCGAGAACATTTCCTGCTGTCGATAACCAATCAATTGTGTTTTTCAATCCCCCGGGAACGGAATGATTGTACTCCGGCGTTGCTATCAGTAGTACCTCTGACTCTTTAATCGAAGCCCTCATTCTTTTCACTGAATCAGGGAACCCGCCCGATTCAATATCACCGTTATAGAGTGGAAGATTTAGTTCCTTCAGATCAATTTCTTCAACATCTATTCCGATTTTTAATGCAAGCTGTTTTGCAATGCGAAGAGCTTTACGATTATATGAATCCTTTCGCAGGCTTCCCGATATTCCAATTACTTTTAATTCGTTAGTTGTCAAATTCTTTATTCTCATTGTTAGTCTTTCACTCTTTTGCTCTGCAGTTCCAACCCAAGTTTCTTTAACAATCCCGCCAGCGTTCGCTGTTCTTCTTCTGTAAGCACCGAAGTAAGTGTGGTGATGTACTTTGCGTGTTGGATGAAAATCTCATCAAACATTGTCTTTCCCTTTTGCGTCAACTGGACACGAACTGCGCGTCTATCCTCTGAGCTTCGCACACGCTCGACTAATTCTTCCTTCTCCAGATTATCGACAACCATCGTCATATTGCCGCCGCTTACAAGTTGCTTTTTCGATAGTTCGCCAAAAGTAAGTGGTCCAAGATGTCCGAGTGCTTCCAGTACACCGAATTGCGGCTTGGTCAAACCGAACCCCCGTATCTGTTCACCTGCCATCTTATCGAACGTGGCTGATGCCCGGGCTAGTTTTACCCAGAGATCAAGTGCCAAACTGGCACTTTTTCCGTATTCCTTCGTGGTTTTCACAACATTTATTTTAAACTTAAAATATTTAATTTCATTATATTAACAGTCTCGGCGATAGTTAAGTTCCACGGTTTTGTTTCCTTCTTTCGCTTATCATTTTTCTTTCTTATATTTGGCAAATTTACTTTTATTCATTATTTCAAGGAGAGAGTCATGAAGAAAATAATTGTTGGTGGTTTGGCAGGTGGCATCATCATGTTTATCTGGGGTTGGGCTGCATGGTCGATTTTTTCTGTTCATGCTGGAAGCATGCTGAACATTCCAAACGAAGATGCGGTTGTTACAGCTATGAGTGTCAACATGGATAAAAAGGCAATTTATGTTTTTCCCGGATTACCTACCGCTTCAGATCAAGCATCGATGGACGACTATACACAGAAGATGCAGCAGGGTCCGGTAGGAATGATTGTTTACGATCCACAGGGCAGTGATCCGATGGCAATGAATCAATTCATTGGTGGAATTATTATTGCTGTAATTCTTGCTTGCATGGCAGCGTGGTTCCTCTCTCGAAGCACTGCAGCGGCATCATCATACATTGCCCGAGTTGCGTACTGCGGTATGCTTGGAGTTTTCATTTCCATCGCCGCTTATATTGTCAATTGGAATTGGATGGGCTATTCATTTGAATATACAAGCGCATGGATTATTGATACAGTTATTGGCTGGGTGCTGGCGGGACTTGGAATCGGCGCGATTGTGAAAACACCAAAAGTTGAAACATTGTAATAGAAAAATATTCCAATTAATTAAGGAGATGATAATTATGAGAACATCTAAAAAACTTTTTAGTGTATCGATGGTGTTAACATTTCTACTAATGCCTGGTTTCACTTTTGGATTTACAACACCTGAGAATAAAAATCGGCTGCAGCAGGATGAAAGCAAAGCATGCATTACTTGCCATTCCCTGCAAGGAATGGGTTCAAGTATCGTACAGATGTGGCGCGAGAGTAAACACTCACAGAATGGAGTTGGATGTTATGACTGCCATAAAGCAGAATCGAATGATTTGGACGGATTCAACCACCGCGGTAAACGCATTGCTACAATTGTTTCTCCGAAAGATTGCGCACAATGCCACGATGAGGAAGTGAAAGAGTTCGATGGCAGTCATCATGCGAAAGGTGCACAATTTATCGGCTCACTTGATAATATTCTTGGTGAAATTGTCGAGGGGGCTGCAGCGGCAAACTCCGGCTGCCGCCAATGCCATGGTAGCATTGTACAAGTCGATAAAAATGGAAAATTAGATGCACGAACATGGCCCAATACGGGAATTGGTAGAGTAAATCCCGACGGCAGCAAGGGTTCATGCACCGCCTGCCACTCAAGACATAGCTTTTCTGTTACACAGGGACGCCAACCAGAAGCATGCGGCAAATGTCACATGGGTCCCGATCATCCGCAAATGGAAATTTATACTGAGTCTAAACACGGTATTAAATTCCAAGCAGTTCGGTATGCTGGCGTTATGAATTTGACCAAAGCAGAATGGGTTGTTGGAAAAGATTATACCGCCGCACCTACATGCGTTACATGCCATATGAGTGCAACCCCAACCCAAAAAGTCAGCCACGATATCGGAAAAAGGATAAGTTGGACTCTGCGTCCTCCTGTTTCAATAAAATTAGAAAATGCAGGTGAGCGACGAGACAGAATGAAAGAAGTTTGCATGCAGTGCCACGCAAAAGAGCATACGGAGAACTTCTTCACACAATATGATGAAGCGGTGAAGCTCTACAACGAAAAATTCGGCAAGCCGGCAAAAGGCATTATGGAGAAATTCTATGCTGATGGCAAACTGACCAAAACTCCATTCGATGAGAAACTTGAGTGGGTCTATTACGAACTCTGGCATCACGAAGGCAGACGTGCTCGTATGGGTGCTTCGATGATGGGACCCGATTTCACTCAATGGCACGGCTTTTATGAAGTGGCTAAACATTTTTATAACGAATTCATCCCGTCTGTTGAAGAAATCCAAAAAGGAGCCGCCAAAGACGTGATGGATTCAGAATTCCATAAATGGAAGAAGGGATTATCCGACGAACAGAAAAAACAAATCCTCGATTTCTATAAAAAGCGGTACGGTGAATAAGTAATACCAAGGAATTGCTTATGGAGCTTAACTCAATTTTAAAGCAGATCCATTCTTTATCTGATTCGAAAGCTGTGGAGGGAATGGCGCGCTATGGTATTGTTACAAAAAAAGCTTTTGGTGTTTCTGCGCCTGCTCTTCGTGCGATCGCGAAAGAGGTCGGGCATAACCATGGGTTAGCACTAAAATTATGGGCAACTGAAATTTATGATGCTCGGATATTTGCAGCTTTCGTAGATGACCCGAAGCTCACAACAGAAGTTCAGATGGACCGATGGGTAAAAGACTTCGACAATTGGGCAATCTGCGATGGTGTGTGCATTCACCTATTTCGGAAAACACCTTTCGCATGGAAGAAAGCTGTAGCTTGGACTAAAAGAAAAGAAGAATTTGTGAAACGTGCGGGCTTTGCTCTCTTTGCTACTTTAGCAGTTCATGTTAAGCAAGCCGATGATAAAAAATTCTTCCAACTTCTTCCGATCATTAAACGCGAATCGAAGGATGAACGCAACGGTGTAAAGAAAGCTGTCAATTGGGCACTGAGGCAAATTGGGAAACGGAATCTTACACTGAACAAGGAAGCAATCCAAACAGCGAATGAGATAAAAATAATTGATTCACCTGCAGCACGTTGGATTGCGCGCGATGCTCTGAGGGAACTGCAAAGCAAATCTGTACAGAAACGATTGAAAAATAAATTAGATTGACTTTTATTATGGCTGAACATGTTTGTCCATGGTGGATTGGATATTTTCTTGCGAGTCCACTGCGAAGATTCTTTCATAAACCGGAACAAATCGTATCTCCTTATTTGAAAGAAGGAATGACTGTTCTTGAAGTTGGACCAGGCATGGGATTCTTTACTCTTCCGATGGCAAGATTAATTGGTCCGCAAGGTAAAATTGTTTGTATCGATGTGCAGGAGCAGATGATTAAAAGTTTAGTGCGTCGTGCAACCCGTGCAGGACTCGCCGATAGAATTATTACACGACTTACATCGGGCGATTCACTACAAGTTGAAGACTTTGCTAATCATGTTGACTTTGCACTTTTGTTTGCGGTTGTTCATGAAGTTCCAGATCAGGAAAAACTTTTTCGCGAAGTGCTGGCGACACTGAAAGAAGGTTCGTTTGTTCTTATCTCTGAACCGGAAGGTCATGTAACCACAGACGGGTTCAGTCAAACGTTGGCAGTAGCAAAGCGTGTTGGATTTGATGTCATCGCATCACCTGAAATAAAAAGAAACCACAATGCATTGCTTAAGAAAAAATAACTTTTTAGGAAATGAATAGTCTTTCAATAAAAAATCTCACGAAGTGGTACGGCAAGATTCGCGCTCTTCATGATGTTAGCTTTACAGTTGATGAAGGTGAGGTTTTCGGTTACTTGGGTCCGAACGGAGCGGGGAAAACAACAACGCTCAGAATTATTATGGGACTTGTTTCCGCTTCACACGGTAGCGTACAACTATTCAAGAAT
>CAYGZC010000063.1:0-14946 GCA_964354225.1 uncultured Chlorobiaceae bacterium
AGTGATAGAGAGAATGTACAAAGGATTTTACAAGAAATCTGATGAGAGTAAGGAGTTGGTAGGATTCAGGAGCGAGCGATGAATAATAAGCTTTAAAATACAGATGGAATCATGGAATTTTGTATATGGAAAATGTTGGATTCGCAGAATATTACTTTTTAAAATGATATGCCAAGAAGATGAAAACCCGATGACATTTGTCACAGCTTGTTTGCAGTTTATTGAATCCCCCTTGACTAACACATAACTTTGTACCAGTGAATATGGAGACAAATAAATAGATGGTAGCTGCGTTGAGCATTAGAGATGATCGTGATCTCGTTCAGAAGATATGGGGTCGCTATCTGCATAACGAGAGGAAGTATGATGCTTGGGGAGCTCAAGGTAAGTTACTGGTATTGAGTGAGATTTTATCGGAGGAAGGGTTCGATATCCAGCAACTCTTTTCAATCGGTGTCAAGTTCCAGAAACTAGTCAATCTTGTTTTTCCACGAACTTTCTTTTTACGTCATAAAGCTGAGAGGTTAACTGGTATCGCGCAAGATGTTATTGATTACTATAGAGAGGTGAAGTTACAGTTGTCACTGCAGGGGATGGAGGATACAGTTCTAGAATCGGTAGCTGTTGAGGAAACAGCATCCAGGTTTGATATGTCAGAAGAAGAGGTTAGGAAGTTTGTACAATCGAGAGAATAAAGCATTCTATGCTAATAAATTCTCTAACCGCATCTTCCATTTTTCCCAGTTAGGCATTACCCGCGATTGAAGTTCTATGAACTTCTTCGTATGGTTATGATGGACCAAATGACAGAGCTCATGGACGATGACATACTCGATGCATCCACGAGGTGCTTTGATAAGTTCTGTATTTAGGATGATCTTTCCTCGAGGTGTACAGCTGCCCCATCTCTTTGTCATTGAGCGTACGGTCAATGCGGATGGGGAAATATGATATTTCTTAAATCTATCGATCCAGTCTAACGAGTATTCATCGAATTTTATTTTTGCCTGCTGCAGATACCAATCTAGAAGCAAAGCCTTTGCCCTTCTTTTATTTTTACATGTCACTTGGATGTTTTTCCCTAGTAATTTTATCGATTCCACCTTTCCGGTTCGCACTCGTAGTCGGTACTGTCTACCCAAGTACATATGAGTTTCTCCACTAACGAATCGTTTTGGAGGCTGCTTTGGATAAAACGCTAAGAAATAGTTTTGTTGTTTCAGGATCCATGGAGCTCTTTTCTTAACAATCTTTGCTACCTCTTCCATAGTTGCTCGACGAGGAGCTCTGACTAAAACATCCATTTCTGGAGTGACTGTTATTCCCAAAGATTTCCGATGTGCATATTCTAATCTGTACTCGATCTTTTTAGAACCGTATTGAATGATGTTCTTCATCACTTGTATAGCAGCTTTGCGACGTCGATGCACCTCTCGGTAAGCGAGTCTATTTCATCAAATGATAATTCGATATGATATTTGTCTCGGACGTTATCGATTAAGTAATCTCCGGCTTCGATTTGAATTTTGCCTGTGATATTTGATTTGTCCTGCCAATCGATAATTGGTTTTCCATCGTCTAGAACCGACCTTTGAATGACATCATCGATTGCCAGTGCCAATTGAACTGAAACTTGTTTTCGTACTTCTGTATCTTGGAACTTTGAGTTTAATAATTCCAGACTCAGACCAAAGAATGCTTTCGCAGCATCACGAGCTTGTAACTCAGATGGAATATCATGGTCGGTATGTGAAAGAACAGTTTCCATAATCTCTTTAGTTTTCCCTAAGAATTCAGTTTCTGAAATACGGTGTTCCTCATATGCCTTGATTGCATCCTTGAGCATTTCTGAAAATTTCTTATAGAATGCTGGATCTTCATCCATTTTCTCATTGATATGCTTTGCTGTCCTTGACGCTATCTTATCCGCCTTGGCTGCCTCTCCAATGGTCTTTTCGATTTCATGTTGGAACTTCTCCTTATCGAAGATGTTGACTATCTGAGTAATTGGTTTTACTTCGTCAGTTTGAATGTGCTTGTCGATCAGTTTTTGTATTTGACCCTCATACTCAGAGAAATCAATTGTATCTGAATATCGCTGTGTAACAGACGCACGTAATCCCAAAAAGAACGTTGCATCATCCTTGTACTGCTTGATGAGTTTCTCCGGTGAATTTTGGTGGAATTCAATTGAAGACATTGCCAATTTCAACGCCCTGGAGAATGTTGAAACCTTTTCATAGAACGTCGTTCGGAGTGCTTCATCTCGTAATAAATACTCGAATGCCTCCTCATCTCGTTTGTTAGGAAGAGTCTTGAAAATGTCCCAAAGTTCAGAGTGTTGCTGGGGGAGTTTCTTTATTTCATCTATGATATTTGCAAGCGTACCAACGAGGTCGGTTTCGTCAAAGTCCTCAAAGTTTGAATATAGTGCCAACGCTTGGTCTAATTCACCCAGTACCCCATAATAGTCTATGATATAGCCAAAGTCTTTACCGGGATGAACACGATTTACCCTTGCGATTGCTTGAAGCAGGGTATGTTCACGCAGATTTCGAGTTACATACAGGACGGTATTAATAGGCGCATCAAAACCTGTAAGCAGTTTATCGACAACAATGATAATTTCCGGTTCAGAAGTATATTTAAAACGATGGATAATGTTTTTCTCATACTTCGACGGTGTGCCGTGCTCATCCATCATCTTCTCCCAGAAGATCTTTACACGGTCAGTCGATTTGGCAAAGGCGCTATCTTCACCCTCACGTTCATCCGGGGGAGAAATGAGAACTTCAGAAGTAACAACTCCGATTTCATCTAGGAAGTTTTTGTATTTGACTGCTGCATCTTTGCTTTGACAAATCAGTTGACCTTTGAATCCAGCGCCTTGCCAATTATCACGGAAATGCAGACTGATATCCCATCCAATTGCATAAACCTTCTGGTCAGCAACGTTGAGTTGATCTGCACGACTGAACTTTCTCTTTAGATCTGCTTTTTGATATGGAGTCAATGGCTCCGAAATCATCTGGAAGTAATTATCAATCGGTTTTTCATTAACTTTCTGGTATGCTTGCCGCCCTTCATAGAGTAATGGAACAACTGCTTTATCAGCTACCGCCTTGTCAACGGTGTATGTGTCGATGATACCACCAAACTTTGCCGCAGTATTCTTTTCCTTCCTCATCAGTGGAGTACCAGTCATTGCAATAAAACAGGCATTCGGTAATGTCTTAGTCATTTGGATATTGAATGAGCCATATTGTGTGCGATGTCCTTCATCGACTAATACGAAAATGTCTGATGATAAGAAGGGATGCTTTGCTTTCTTCACCGCTGCTTCAAATTTATTAATGACTGTTGTGATGACAGCATCGCTCTTGCTTTCCAGTAAATCAACTAGTTTCTGTCCTGTAGTAGCATTATGAACTAACTTACCACATTTCTTAAATGTGCCAGTAATCTGAGAGTCCAAGTCTACACGGTCTGTTACTAAAATGATTTTTGGATTACGGATGCTCTTTTCTAAGGCAATCGCTTGTGCAAGCATCACCATTGTGAGTGACTTGCCACTTCCTTGCGTATGCCAGATGACCCCACCTTTGCGCTTGCCCTTGTCAATCACTTTAATTCTATCCATCGTTTTTTTCAAAACGAAGAATTGCGGATAACGAGCGATCTTCTTATCACCAGCCTCAAAAACGATAAAGTTAAACATCAAATCCAACAGGCGATCTGACCTGCAAAGTCCATACAGATACTCATCCTGTTTGGTGGGTAGAATATGTTCTTTTTCGAGAGAGTCAAAGTAATTTCGGACATACCGAAAACGCTCGCCGAACATCTTGATCTTTTGTTCATCTGAAAGTGGTTTGTTTTTCAACGAATCTATGTGCCGTTTGTATTCCTCGCCTTCTTTTGTGTTTGTAAACTTTTCCTCCCACTTCGACCAGAATTTCTCTTCACTCGCGTTGGTAGCATAGGCAGCTTGATTGGTCGCAATACTTAGGAGGACTTGGGCGTAAACGTAGAGATTGCGAATGCCATCATCTTGTTGGTTCCGTAGATGCTGTGAGATCGCTTGTGCTAATGGTTCTTTCATATCGGGTCGTTTGCATTCGATGATGCAAATGGGAATTCCATTGACGTAAAGGACAAGGTCAGGACGATAATGATCCTTACTTGTTGCGCGCATTACAGCGAATTCTTCAGAGACATGGAAAACATTGTTCGATGGATTTTCCCAATCGATATAATGCAGCGTAAAGCTCTTCTTATCACCATCAATACTTTGCTCGAGGGCTTTCCCCAACGTAAGTAAGTTATAGACATATTCGCAGGTAGCCATATAACCTTCCTGTAATGGTAACTCTTTAAGAGCGTTAATGCCTGATTGTATGTTGGCAGGTGAAAACTCGAATTTGTTTCCTTTGAATTGAAAAGAGTTGATCTTCTGCAATTGCTTACGCAGAATATCTTCAAGCAAAACATTTGTTGTTTTACCGTTGCGTTGCTTCAACGCTTCATCGGGAGTCAAATATATGTAGCCAAGATTTTGGAGAAACTGTAACGCAGGAACTTGACTGATATGGTCTTCTTTAAATGATGGAGTTTTCATTTTAATCAGCTTTTTTCCTCAAATCAATGATTTCATTCTCAACGATCGAATCAATTCCGGTTACATATTCACTATGTCGTTTAATCAATCTCTTGTTAATCGGAAACAATGGTATTATTCCGAAAATTATTTCAATCGATAGTCCAACAAAAAATTGAGAAAGGGCTGACTCGTCTAAAACAAAGTTCTTGATAGTCAAGAATAGAATTGTCGCAACTATTGTAGGGATTGCAAAAAATAAGACTCTGTTTCTACGAAGATTTGTATCGTATTGATCTCTTAATTCACCTCTCCGCTTCCCACGAAATTCTTCAGCCCATACTCTATTTTCACTTTCAGCCCTTTCTCTTCTGGTTTTCTCAATACTTTCTTTTTCTCTTGCTTCTTGAATATCTTTACCCAATCCTAATTTATCGCCTTCAATTACTCTCCTTAAATAAAGCGCAACGTTTTCTTCTGTTTTTCCTGAAATTCTCATTTTCTTGACTTCCCTTGCAACCTCTATTACTCGTTCAGTTGGTAATTCCTGAACTTTTGTATTTGTACTAAGCATGAATGCAAGATCCCTGACTTCAAAAGCATCGCTCTCAGGTATCAGTGAATATCTCACCAGGTTCTTAAATAGAGGAGCGAAGTTAGATGCTTCAATGTTTACACCTCCGCTATTCACAGCCATAAGACCTAACACGACATCTAAACCAACTGCAATTTCATTTTCATCTCTAAGGCAATTATCAATTGCAAATAATTTCATAGTACCGTCCACAGTAATTATCCAGCATTTTTCATTTTTGCGAACAAAATACGCTCCGCTTATCATTCCTGCGTCATGCGTTTTGGGATTCTCCCTTTTATCCCGCTTCGTTCGCTTTTTATATACTGCATTGATTTTGGTCTTTAGCTCTTCATTCTTTCTACCTTCGTCAATAGCTTCATGTAATTCTCGATAGTCAAGTTCCTTCACAGCGAGCAATTTATGAAACATGCTAGGAATATCAACCAGCGTTGTAAACATTCTTTCGATATCAGCTTCTGACATACAACCTCTCCTTAGAGCGGTTTGAATGAATGGACAATCAGATGCTCGCAGCACTTCAATGTCATAATTATTGAAAACGTTTATCGTCTCCTGCTTCCTCCAGCTCATGGCTTTTATGTATTCTTCTCTTGTGCAATTAAAGTATATAGGAGTAATTTGGAGCGCCAACAAAACCGCCTCCAAACATTTTAATGATTCGTTTAATTCGTGTGCCTCTAAATCAAGAATCATCAAGATATTTGTGTCCAATATGAACTTGGAACCTTTAAACATCTCAATCGAGATCTCATCAGCATAATTTCTTGCTGTAATCAATCGCGATGAGAACATTGTAATCCCGTAATACCAGAACAAGAGATCATCTTCAGCCTCCTGGCTCTCGACAAACTTTACATATTGTTGTTTCAGCCAGTCTTTATCCTTCTCGACCAGATTCTTCGAATGAAGCAGTGTTTCATCTAAAATATTATCCAAGTTAGGTATAATAATAGAACCATTCTTGCCGGAGGAAGTTTTTTGGTGAAACCATTCAAAACTGAATTGTTCAAAAAACTTAATCGTGGTTTCCTGAAACCATATTTTAACAAAATCTATGTGGGTCTCCGCTTTTGAGAAGTATTTGTCCAATACTTTTTTATGTAGTACTTCACTATCATTCTCTGCCTTTTTCAATTTGCTCTGATAGTCGGCATGGATGAAATACTTTTCTCTCTTTGTATTTACTTTTTTCTCCGTAATTAAAAGTGATATGGCATCTTCAACATCCTTTGTGTTCACTGATCCTAATAAAACACTTTCCAACTCGGTTAGGATTTGACGTTTCAAAGCTCCATCACCTTTTAAGTAAATGATTTTTAAAATGAGTTGTGATAGTGCAATTTTTGAAAGTGTCTTAAATGCTCCATCATGTTTGATATACAGGGTATGTAATTCTCGTTTCATGTTAGCCACCTTTTCTAGTCAATCTTTTTTTCCCAGTCAACAGCATCTGCATCATCCACTTCTTCTGGTTTCTTAGTTTTTCTACTTTTGTTTTCAGCAAATAAATTTCTTTGTCTGCCACTTGCAGCACAAGGGCAATGGCGGTTTGTTCTTCTTCTGGAGGGAGAGATAGTTTTATTTTTGAAAATTCATCCCATCGTAAGCCGCCACGGCGATCTATTGACCCTTCCATTCGTTTTTGATATTCGTGAACACAGTTATGTGATTTTAGAACTCTATAAAGATACTCGTCATTTATCCCATCTATGGTTTTGAATACCGTATACATTGGACTAATCAACGCTTTATCATAGACCCCCTGATAGCCAATTGAGCCTTCTTCTATATGATTTGTTGCATAGGCAAATGTGTTTTTCGGTACTATTTTGTAAGTGCTCAAGTCGTCACTAAATATTTTCCTTCCGAAATATTCTAAAGACGGAACAAGCCCATCATATTTTGTGCAAGATAGAACTACAAGCTGATCATGATTAGTATTTCTAATGGTAACTTCATCAGCAATATCGTATATCGATAATCGATCCCATCTTTCATTAAATCCAGACAAACGTCTCTTTCCCGTAAGCAATTGCTGCATCAGCCATTTTTTTTGCAATTCTTTTTTAGCAATCAGTAGATTGTTTTTGTTGATGGCTGTGTCCATCAAACCGAGGATATGAGCGATGGCTTTTTGTTCAAGGAGAGGGGGGAGAAAGAGTTTTAGTTTTCTAACATCAGAAGAATTTATTGCTGGATAATTTGAGCCAACTAATAATTGATAAAACTGTTTTGAAATTCCTGAACTGAAAAGATATTGATATAGAAATTCATTACTGCATTTCTTAGCAGTGATAACGGCAAACCCTGTTGAGGCAATCAAATCTTTAACATCATCTCTAATCAAAGTAAAGCCATGTAGGTTTGGACGAACAGTTGACATTAGAATATCACCTCTCTTTACAATTCTTCTTGCTCTTGAAGGTGAGTTTGCAAAAACTTGTTTTGTTGTTTCGATTTTGAAATCATCACTATCGACATCAGATAAAGAGATGTAGTCAAACTCGTAATCTTCTGGAGTGTCACCACTCAAACATTCCTTATCAATATCCGCAACATCTTCAAAATACCTCACCTCCCAATCACTTGGAATTTGCTTTTTGTAAAACGGTATTGTATCGATTGTTTTTGACATTATTATTTTGTTAGTTCTTTTAAATATTTTTCCATCTCTGCCTGAACATTTTTCAATTCGGCTTCCAGTTTTTCAATCTCTATTTGCACTGCTACAATATCAACCTCTGTTTCCTCCTCAAACGTATCGACATATCGGGGAATGTTTAAGTTGAATTCGTTTTCTTTTATTTCATCAAACGTTGCGACGTAAGAATATTGCTCTTCGATAACTCCGGGTTGTAACTCCCCAGTATTGAATTTGCGGTATGTTGCCACAATATGGTTGATATCTTCTTCACGTAGTCTATTTTGATTTTTGCCTGCTTCGAATTGTCGGCTTGCATCTATGAAGAGTATGTTGGTATTTTTAGCTTTCCCTTTATTGAAAATCAAAATTGCCGCCGGTATTCCTGTACCAAAAAATAGGTTTGTGGGCAAGCCAATGACAGCTTCAAGAATGTTGTCTTCGATCGTTTTCTGTCGGATTCTACCCTCAGCAGCACCTCGGAATAAAACGCCATGTGGGACCACAACTCCGACTTTTCCTTTTCCTTCGTAGGCAGTTTCAATCATGTGGCTGATAAATGCCCAATCGCCTTTGCTTTTAGGTGGTACACCGCGCCAAAAACGGTTGTGAGGATCGGCAGCGGCTTCATCGGCTCCCCATTTATCAAGACTGAATGGGGGATTCGCAACCACAGTATCAAATTTCATGAGAGCGTCACCCTCTTTGAGTTTTGGATTGCGAATCGTATCGCCCCAACGAACTGTTGCATTATCAAAACCGTGTAAAAACATATTCATTACAGCTAATGCCCACGTACTGCCATTGGCTTCCTGTCCATAAACAGAGAAATTATCTGACCCAACTTCCTTTGCCGCTTTAATCAGCAGTGAACCTGAACCACATGTAGGATCACAAATGCGAGCTCCGGGATTGGACTTGGTGAGACGTGCAATTAATGTTGATACTTCACCTGGAGTATAGAACTCACCCGCTTTTTTACCGGCGTCCGAAGCAAAGTTGGCAATCAAAAACTCATACGCGTCACCGATGACATCTCTACCTTGTAAGTGAGATGGGCGCAAATCTAGTTTCTCATTGCTGAAATCAATTAAGAGATTTTTTAGACGTGTATTCTTATCTTTCGCATCACCGAGGTTGCTGGAGTTGAAATCTATGTTCCGAAATATGCCAGAGCCATCTTCACCACCGAGCTTTTCTCGATTTGCTTCTTCAAGATCACTTAACGCAATGTTTATGAGTTCACCAATGTTCGCCTCATTGCGGCGCTGGAATAAGTATTCGAACGTACACTGCTCGGGGACAACAAAACGTTCGTGCTTCATCGCTCGATCAGCGCGTTCCTTATCGTTGTTGTATTTCTTGAGATACTCCGCATACTTATCCTTGTGCACATCACTCACATATTTCACGAAGAGCATGGTGAGGATATAATCCTTGTATTGGCTGGGATCGATGACACCACGGAATGTGTCGCATGCTTTCCAGACGATGTTATTAACTTCTTTTTGTGAGATTTTGTTTTCCATAAATGATAATTCCTATTTTTGTGTTCCTGAAAATAATTGGTGTTGAATATACTTTTCCTTGAGCCGATCAATTTCAGCAATCAAGGTTTTTTCTTTGATGCGCAGCTGATATATTGTGAGAATGTTTTTTTGTGTCTCGATATCAGGAATAGATACTTCCAATTCAGCAAAACCTGACAAAGCAATCGATGGTATCCCACTTCCTTTTGAATGCGCCTTCAGTAACTCCTGACTCCTTGGGTGATTGATAAACCAAGCGAGATATTCGGGAAGTATTTGAGCTTTGAACTTAGCATTCAACCGTACGACGATAAACGATGAGGAAGCTACCGCGTCAACTGACGAACTCCTATATATAACAGCAGCGTTTCTCGATCCCTTTGCCATGAATAGAATGTCGCCATCCCGGAGAAGATGCTTGGCCATTTTTTCATCGATGACGACATCGGGTTTTAATTGGCGGTTCATTTCTCCGTACTCATTGAAGTGTCTCACTTGTAAGTAAACAGCATTACCGTGCATGTCAGGCTTTGCGTAGACACCTGTTTGTATTGTTGCAATATCTTTTATGTGTACTTTCAATTTTTATCTTAGTATATGCTCTACCAATATACAAAATAAATAACAGATGTCAAGATTTATTTTTCTGTACATACTCTACAAATATTGAGTCTGTTAATATAGCGTTAATATTTCATTATTATGATGATTTTAATGGGATAATTTGTATCTCGGATTGACAATTGATAAAACGTTGATTACTAAATTTTCAACAGATATATGAATAAAGTTGAATAAAATGATAATCTGGAGCCCCTCAAGCTGGGACTTATGGAAAAATTGCCCAGCGAAATACAGAATTAAAAAGGTAGAACGGTGGTTACGCCCAGACCTTAGAGAAGACAGTCAATTTGCAAAGCTCGCAATACCTGGAATTGTAGTTGATAAAATGTTACAGTTTTGGCTTCATCGAAATCAGTTTCATGATAAGTGTTGGCTGAATCAGAATCTCGATATGGTCTGGTCGATGGTTGAGAGTGAGATTAAACCGAAATGGAGAAATAAAACAAACACAGCTGTAGGTTCAAGTTAAAGTAACACATAAGTAGAACACTATAACAAAAAATCCTAACCATCGTTTGACAATTAGGATCTTTCTGTAGTTATTGTAGCGGGGGTAGGACTTGAACCTACAGCCTTTGGGTTATGAGCCCAACGAGCTACCAATTGCTCCACCCCGCGATCTGTTTATGATCTTGACGTAGTTTCTCTCGTTGGGTTATGAGCCCAACGGGCTACTCCCGTTCCTTTGGAACGGGACTCCACCCTGCAATCATGAAAAATTCTTTGGCTCTTGAGTTCCGCGCAGCGGAACGAAATCCCGCTGAACGAAGTGAAAGCGGGACACCCCGCGATCATTTGTGTTAACAATATACAAAAATAGCGATGGCAAAGCAAACACTCAGTCATTTTAACCAATTATGTTTACGGTACCATTGAACTGTTTCTTTTATTCCTTCCTCTATTGATAATGATTCATTAAATCCGAGTTCTTTCTTTGCTCTCTCAATGCTGAATATCCATGCATCTTGAACCATGTCTTTGGCTTTTTCAATATTAAGGAGTGCAGGTTTGCTACTGAAAGAGGACAAAAATTCTGCAACAGTGGCAATTGTGTAAATGATTATTTTGGGGATTCGTAACCTGAAGACTCTTTTATTCATGATTCCAGCGGTTATTTCTCCAAGCTCTTTCCAGTTATAATATCGCTCACTTGAAATAAAATAGGTTTGGCCTACTGCATTCAGATGTTCACCGGCAAGTATAATACCATTTACTAAATCTTTGACGTGAATCAGACTTACATATGTATCTTTGAAACCGATCATCGGTTGTAAACCTTTATTCAAAGTGTTGAAGAATTCAAAAACATCTTTGTCGCGCGGTCCGTATACTGCCGGTGGCCTTACTATTGTTATCGGTATCTTGTCCATCAGGTTTAGACACTCCTCCTCAGCCATTTTTTTACTTATACCATAAGTGGTAATGGGATGGAACGGAGTTGATTCGTTGACGGATTCATTATTTACGCTAGGACCAACTGCAGCACCGCTGCTGATATGGACAAATCTAATAAGATTTTGATTGGAAGTGAGAACTGCCTGCAAAAGGTTTCGCGTGGGAAGATGGTTGCCTTCAAAGTAACCCGCTTTATTCTTTGCTTTTGTTACTCCTGCGGAATGATAAATGTAATCAACATCTCTTACAGCTTGTTGGAGTGATTCGAAGTTGAAATAATCACCTTCGACATACTCAATCGGAAGATGTTGAATCCACTCAAGATTCGATGTCTTCCGTATCAGACAACGTATTTGATACCCTTTTTTGTGAAGTTCTTCTGTAAGATGGCTTCCGATAAAACCCGTTGCACCTGTAATAAGCACGCGCATGTTTAATGAAATTAAATATTGAAAAGAAGAGTAATTAGTCTTGGAAACGTAATTGCTTTTTAAACGCCAATCAAGTATATTAAAAAAAATTTTGGTATGCAATTTCAACAATTTTTTATTCATACCCACTATATTGACAACTCTCTAATGGCAAATTATGAATCAAACTCTTGACAAACAGCAATCAATCCCTAAAAAGCCGGTAGATTTATTTCAGAAGTGTTTAGACTTTACACGCGCTGACGAAGTGAAAGCTGCTGGATTTTATCCCTACTTTCGTGCTATCGAAGAAAACGAAGGACCTGTTGTTCAAATTGAAGGACGAAAAGTTATAATGGCTGGCTCAAATAACTATTTGGGTTTAACAGCACACCCCAAGGTTAAAGAGGCAGCAGCAAAAGCGGTTGAAAAATATGGAACCGGTTGCTCTGGCTCCCGATATTTGACAGGGACGCTTGATCTCCACAATGAACTTGAAGCACGGCTTGCGAAGTTCATGGGCAAGGAAGCGTGTCTCTTGTTCAGTACGGGATATCAAACTGCGCAAGGAATTATCCCAACACTCGTGCAGCGCGGTGAATATGTAGTTACCGATAAAGACAATCATGCCTGCATAGTTGCCGCTTACATGATGGCGAAGGGGGCGTTCGCAGATTTCATTCGTTATAAACATAACGACATGCAGGATTTGGAGCGCGTTATTTCTCAGCTGCCGCCTCATGCGGGAAAATTAATTGTAACCGATGGTGTATTTAGTACGAGCGGTGAGATCGTCAACCTTCCCGACTTGATAAAGGTTGCCAAAAGACATAACGCTCGAGTTCTTGTAGATGACGCTCATGCTATCGGTGTCATCGGAAAAGGTGGGCGCGGAACGGCAAGCCATTTTGGGCTCGAGAATGATGTTGATCTAACGTTTGGAACGTTCAGTAAAACGTTTGCATCACTTGGCGGATTTGTGGTAAGCTCTGAGCGTGTCATAAATTACGTGAAACACCATTCACCGGCCTTGATTTTCAGCGCAAGCCCCACACCTGCTTCGGTTGCTGCCGCCCTTGCCGCCCTTGATATACTTGAGAAAGAGCCGGAACGAATTAACCGATTGATAAACAATGCCAACAAAATGAGAAAAGGATTCAAAAATGCGGGTTTCAAAATTATTGATGGACAATCGGCAGTGGTGCCGGTAATTGTTGGGGATGATATGATTGCATTCCAATTCTGGCGAGCGCTCTTCGATGCAGGTGTTTTTGTAAATGCATTTATCAGCCCGGGAGTTCCACCCGGCTTACAGATGATGCGCACAAGTTATATGGCAACACACGAAGATCATCATCTGGATCGCATTTTGGAAATATTCTCCAGTGCCGGAAAAAAACTTGGAATTATTTAATGGTTTCCGTTCATGAGTGAAATCGAAGTCCGTCCTGCAGCATCAAGGCAAGACATCAAGAAATTCGTTAAATTTCCCTGGAAAATTTATGCCAATGATTCACAGTGGGTTCCACCCCTATTGATGGATCGTAGGAAATTAATCGACAAGAAAAAAAATCCATTCTACAAACACGCTGAGATGGAATTATTTCTCGCATATCGTAATGGAGAGATAGTCGGGCGAATTGGTGCAATCATAAATAATAATCATAATCGCGAGCACAAAGAAAATATCGGGTTCTTTGGATTCTTCGAGTCGATAAATGATCAACGGGTTGCGAATGCTCTATTCACTACAGCGAAACAATGGTTGAAAGCACATGGTGTTAATGCAATTCGCGGACCTGCAAATCCATCGGTGAATGATGAATACGGATTGCTTATCAACGGTTTCGATAGACCTCCAATTCTTTTAATGCCGTATAATCCGCCATATTATTCAACTCTTATCGAAGGTGCTGGACTTGCGAAAGCAAAGGATTTGTACGCCTATCATGTGTGCAGAGAGAAAGCTATTTCTGAAAAATTAAATCGAGTTACTGAAAAGGTTCGTCAAAGAGAAAGTCTAACATTTAGAAGTATAGATATGAAGCGCTTCAAAGAGGAAGTGGACATCATAAAAGACTTATATAATAGAGCATGGCAGTACAATTGGGGTGCCGTTAAGATGACTGACGAAGAATTTGATTGCCTCGCTAAAGATTTAAAGCCGGTTATCGTTCCTGAATTGGTAATCATTGCCGAGTTTAAGGGTGAACCGGTTGGATTTTCATTGTCCCTTCCCGATTTGAATACCGCGTTGAAGTACAATAAAAAAGGTTATTTGATTCCAGGTATCGCCCGGCTGATGTGGCACAAGAAGAAAATCAACTGGGTGCGTATTCTTGTGCTCGGAGTAGTTCGTGAGCGCCAGAAGACAGGTGCCGCGAGTGTATTATTTTATGAGACGGCAAAACGCTGTGCTGAGAACGGTTATCCTGATGGTGAAGCAAGCTGGGTATTGGAAGACAATGTTATGATGAATCGTGCGGCTGAATTTCTCAATGCAGATCGATACAAAACATATCGAATTTACGAAACAAAAATTTAAGATTAAAAGAACTATTAATTAATAAACAAAATTAGGAGGAGAATCAATGAAGATCAAATCGAAAAAGAAAAAGCTGGAGCAAGTTGCGAAAAAGCGATTGTCTTTTACTGGACCGCTTTCTATTAAGAAAATACTTGTCCCGATAGATTTTTCCGAGCATTCTAAGAATGCACTCCAGTACGCTATATCGTTTGCGAAGCAATACAATGCCGAGCTTATCCTTGTCTATGTGGTAGAGCCGACAATCTATCCTGCCGATTTCAGTTTCGGGCAGATTGCAGTGCCAAACATCGAGAATGATCTGCGCGAACGAGGAGAAGCCGAGCTGAAGCAGCTTGTACAAACTCAGATTGGTGATGCCCTGCCCGCACGCACGTTGGTGCTTACCGGCAAGCCGTTCCTTGAGATTGTCAATACGGCAGGTGAGGAAAATGTTGATCTCATGATCATCGCAACACACGGACACACCGGTGTTGAGCATATTTTGTTCGGCGGAACAGCGGAGAAAGTTGTGCGAAAAGCGCCTTGCCCCGTGCTGATTGTGAGACCTGTGGAAGCAGAATAAGACGATTGATGGTAGCAACAGGTCCGATAAATTCACTTGGAA
>CAYGZC010000064.1:0-5081 GCA_964354225.1 uncultured Chlorobiaceae bacterium
ATTTTGATTGCTCTGAATCAGGTTCCAAGACAACAATCGGTTTTCCGATGTCACTGCCGACTCGAATCGGTGTGTAAATTGGTATCTCACCTAAGAACGGTACACCAAGCTCGTTTGCTGCTTTCTTGCCGCCGCCGGAATGAAATATATCTTCTCGCTGACCACAATGACTACAGATGTAATAACTCATGTTTTCGATAATTCCAAGAACCGGCACATTCACTTTCTCAAACATCGCGTATGCTTTGCGTGCATCGGCTAACGAGATATCTTGAGGTGTGGTCACAACAACAGCACCGGATAGCGGTATGGTCTGAACAAGCGTCAAATGAATATCTCCTGTCCCAGGCGGTAAATCGAAAACAAGATAATCTAATTCACCCCAATGTACATCCGTCATGAATTGCTTTATAGCACCACTCACCATTGGTCCGCGCCAGATAACTGCTTGCATTGGATCGATGAGAAAACCTATTGACATTACTTTGACCCCATGAGCTTCAAGCGGTTCTAATTTCTGATCTCTGAGATTAGGTCGTTCATTAATTCCCATCATGAGTGGAATGCTTGGTCCGTAAATATCAGCATCAAGCAATCCAACCTTCGCTCCATCAAGAGCGAGTGAAACAGCAAGGTTAACAGCGATGGTCGATTTACCTACACCACCTTTTCCACTTGCAACTGCTATAGTGTTTTTCACTCCAGTTAGTAAGTCAGCTGGCCTGTGAATATTATTCACTCTGACACTCGAGGTCATCTCAATAGTAATATTTCCAACTCCATCAATTTGGTTTCGGACTGCTGTCTCAGCTAATTTTTTGAATTCGTCACGTACCGGACATGCTGGTGTCGTCAATTCAATTTTAAAACTGACATCTTGACCTTTGATTTGTATGTCCTTTACAAAATTCAACGAAACAATATCTCGATTCAAGTCGGGGTCCCGAACGATTTTTAATGCTTCTAAAATATTTGATTCGTTTAAAGCTTTTTTCATAAAATATTTTTAGCTAAAATCTGATATCTGCTCTTACATTCCGTACATCGCAATTATTTCATCTCGCTTCTTGCCAAGTATATTATACTTTGCACCAACTTTGGTGAAAGCTGCCACTGCTTTATCAATATGCTCAATCTCATGGTCGGCAGAGATTTGTGTGCGGATACGTGCTTGTCCCTGAGGCACCACAGGAAAAAAGAATCCGATAACATATATACCTTCTGCATAAAGATCGCGCGCAATATCCTGTGCGAGCTTTGCGTTGTATAGCATAACAGGAACGATTGGTGTCTCACCTTCCTTGATATCCAGACCAGCTTTGGTCATCTTCTCACGGAAATACTTTGTATTTCTCTCAAGCTTATCCCGTCGCTCGGTTGTTTTTGAAATTAAGTCAATAACTTTTATTGAGGCCGCAACTACAACCGGTGGAACTGTGTTCGAGAAAAGATAAGGACGAGCGCGTTGTCGGCATAAATCGACAATCTCTTTCCGTCCGCTTACACAACCACCAGTAGCACCACCAAGAGCTTTACCAAGCGTAGTCGTAATCGCATCGATCCGTCCCATGACACCGAAATGTTCATGTGTACCACGGCCAGTTTTACCGATGAAGCCGGAGGCATGAGAATCATCAACCATCACCATCGCATCATATTTATCGGCAAGATTGCAAATTTCATCCAACTTCACTAGATCACCATCCATTGAGAATACACCATCGGTAATGATCAGGCGGAATCTACAATTTTGAGTCTCCTTTAATTTTTCTTCAAGATGCGCCATGTTATTGTGTTTATAATTAAACATCTGCGCTTTGCACAATCGCATACCATCGACAATTGAAGCATGTACAAGTCGATCGGAAATCATCGCGTCTTCTTTATCGAGCATAACTTCGAAGAGTGCTGCATTAGCTTCCATACAGGAAGGAAAGAGAATTGTATCTTCCGTTCCTAGAAATTCAGTTAGCTTTTTCTCCAGCTCATGATGAATATCTTGCGTGCCGCAAATAAAACGAACCGATGACATTCCGTAACCTCTTGCATCAAGTCCGTTATGCGCGGCTTTCACAACCTCAGGATGACTCGATAAACCGAGATAATTGTTTGCACAAAAATTTAACACTTGCTTCTGAGGTGCACCTAGGGGAAATTCAACCTTGATATTTGCGGCTTGTGGTGACTCGATGTAGCGTTCTTCTTTGAATAACCCACCCTGACGAATACCGTTCATCTCACTGTCGTAAAACGATTTTGCCTTATTGCTGTATGCCATACTTTCTCCTTAGCTTTTTGTAAAATCTTTAAGAAGATTAATTATGTTGTTCACAGAATCAAACGCTTCTGGTGTCGCCTTATCATCAGGTATCTTAACCTGGAATTTCTTCTCGAGAAACATTTTCAGAGAAACCATAGAGAATGAATCGACAATACCGCTCGAGATGAGCTTTGTATTCTCATTGACATCCACGCCAGAATCTTCTTCGAGATACTCTTTCTTGACGTAATCGATAATCATTTTTTTTACATCATCAGACATATTTACTCCATTAATTAATAATTGAAAATATACTTAGTCGTTTTCTAAAGTCGAGGTATCTCCAATCTCTTCACCCCACTCCTTCGCTCTTAGCAAGCGGCGCATAATCTTACCGCTTCGGGTCTTTGGAAGAGAGGGAACAAATTCAATTTCCTGCGGCATTGCCAACGGTGATAGTTTTTTCCTGATAAAGTTCATTATATCCAATTCCATATCATCGCTTTGCTCGAATCCCGGCTTCAAGGCAATGAAAGCTTTCACTACTTCCATATTTACGGGATCGGGCTTTCCAACAGCGGCAGATTCTGCTACCGCTTTATGTTCCAATAACGCAGATTCAATCTCAAAAGGACCAACGAGGTGTCCTGCCGTGTTAATTACATCATCATCACGACCGACGAACCAGAAGTATCCTTCATTGTCGATGCTAGCACGGTCGCCGCAAATGTACCATCCATTCTTAAATTTGCTATCGTATGTAGTCTTGTTATTCCAGTACGTTCTCATCATAGATGGCCAACCGGGCTTAAGAGCAATTAGACCAACAATGCCTGGAGTCGTTATCGGTTCATAAGTTTTAGGATTTAACACAATGGCAGAAATACCCGGGAACGGTTTACCCATCGAACCTGGCTTGATTTTCATATTAGGGAAATTGGTTATCACCATTGCTCCAGTTTCGGTCTGCCAATATGTATCATAGAACGGTTTGCCGAACGCTTTCTCAGACCATATCACCGCTTCTGCGTTTAGTGGCTCACCAACGCTTGCAAGATGCCGGAGTGAAGAAAGGTCATATTTATTTACAACGGCAAAACCTTCTTTCATTAATAATCGAATTGCAGTTGGAGCCGAATACCACATTGTTACTTTGTACTTCTGGACGAATGCGTACCACTTCTCAGTTCCGAAACCGGCATCCAGAACTATCTGCGTAACACCATTTGCCCACGGACCGATAATACCGTACGATGTTCCGGTTACCCAGCCCGGATCAGCAGTACACCAATAAATATCATCAGATCGCAAATCAAGTACCCATTTGGAAGTAATATATTGAGCGATAATGGAGGAATGAACGTGCTGAGCACCTTTTGGTTTTCCTGTCGTACCCGATGTGTAATGTATAACAGATGGAACCTCTGGACCAACTTTAACGATATCGAATTTATCAACTTTTTGCGCTTTGTCCATCCAGAAATGAATCTCATTGACTTGCGGTTGAGCATCATCTGCATCTATAACGATGATTTTGGTTAGATTTGTTAATTTACTTTTTATCTTTCGGATTTTGTGAAGATGTTTCTTTTGAACCATGATTGCTTTGGTTTGTGCATCATCCAAACGAGTGAACAATGCTTCTTCGCCGAATGCTGAAAAAAGCGGCTGGGCAATCCCGCCCATTTTCAAAATGCCGATAAAACCAATGTACAACTCTGGCACTTTGTCCATAAACAAACACACTCGATCACCGACGCTGATACCAGTATCCTGTAGAAACTTAGCAATCGTATTGCTGTACACACGAATGTCATTATAAGTGAACTTCTTTACTTCACCGGTGAACCCTTCCCATATCAATGCTAACTTGTTGCCACCTCCCCTTTCACAGATTCGGTCACTGCAATAGTAACCGATGTTATACATCCCATTTTTACCATATTCAAATTCCACTTCTGATTGTTTCCATTCAAAAGTTTTATTTCTTTCTTCGTATGAACCGATATTACTCATAATTTCCTAATTGTTTATCCTTCTAAAAGAACTAATGCTGTTATATAATTTTTTGTTTTTGAAAATGAACTATGAATCTTCAAGATCGACTTTTCATCCGCAAGCTGTTTAAAAAAACCAGTCAGATCAATAATCCAATTTCGCGTTACTACTACGTCATGCCAGTATGAACCTTCACTCAAACCACAACCTAATGCTTTCATCATCGCTTCTTTAAACGCAAAGACAGTGGCGATGTGAACCTCACTCTGACTATTCCCTGGAATCTCCGATTTTTCTTGTCGGGTGAGTATCTGTTCGATGAAATCCGGATCGTTTTTAATTTCCCTGAACCTATTAATTTCAACGATATCAACACCGATGCCTTTGATCATGTTTCGTTTCTCACGGTCTCAATAAAACTTTTAGAGCATCACCATTGATGATGGCTTGGAATCCTTTATCGTAATCAGCCAACGGAAATTGATGCGTAACAAAACCGGCTTTCATAAAACGTTTTGCCAAGCCCTTCTTCAATATTTCAGTCATCATATCCCATGTTGACCATACACGCCGGCCAATCACACCGTGGATCGTCACACCGGGAAAAATAACATGTTTCGAAAAATCGACCGGGTTTGTTCCACTTGTCAAACCGAGCAGTGCAATCTCACCGCCCATCCGCACAATATTGAATGCATCTTCATAAGCACGATAGCTTCCCGACATTTCAAGGACAGCATCAACACCGGCACCGTGATTTTGCTCTTTGGCAATTTTGTAAAATTCTACCTTTTCTTTTAGAATCGAAACATCGAAGCACATA
>CAYGZC010000065.1:0-4497 GCA_964354225.1 uncultured Chlorobiaceae bacterium
ATTCCGTGAGATTATAGAAGAGAACTGGAACGAGCAATGGGAGCGATCTATCCAACCCATTGAAGTTGGAAACAAACTTGTCATCAAACCATCATGGTGTAATTATGAGAATAAAAACAACAGAATTGTCATTCAGATCGACCCGAAGATGTCATTCGGTACTGGTTATCATGAAACAACGCGATTAACTTTGAGACTGCTTGAAAAATATATCCATATTGGATGCTCGATGTTGGATGTTGGTACTGGAACTGGTATTCTGGCAATTGCTGCAATAAAACTCGGTGCAAGGTCAGCGGTGGGAATTGATAATGATGAATGGTCGATTGAGAATGCAAGAGAGAATGTCATAATCAATCATGTCGAAGATAAAGTTGATATTTCCACAAAGACACTTCAAGAATTTCCCGGTTCATCCTTTGATATCATCACCGCTAATCTCACACTCAACACAAATATCGATTTATTAAGTGGTTTCAAACGTCTCCTTCAAAAAAGCGGTGTACTCCTTCTCTCAGGATTACTCGCTTCTGATAAGGATAAAATGATGTATGCTATGCAATCCAATATATTCAATGTTACTGAAATTATATCTGAGAACGAATGGATTGCAATTGCTGCCAATAAATAATCATGAGAGTCGCATCGATTGATATTGGTACGAACGCTGTTCTCCTCTTAATCGCCGATATCGATGATAATGGTGCCATTAAACCGGTTGAGCATCGGCAGCGATTCCCCCGACTTGGAAAAGAAGTTGATAATAAATATATCATCTCCCCTTCAGCATTTGAAACCGTTGCTAATGTATTGAATGAATATAAGAATCTTTCACAGAAGTATGAAGTAGGTAATATTGTTGCTTGTGCCACCAGCGCCGTCAGAGACTCATCGAATAAGAACGAATTTATCAAACATCTGAAAGAGATAACAGGTATTGATGTTGAAGTCATAAGTGGTGAAGATGAAGCATTAATATCATACAAAGGAGCGATAAGCGGTTTAACAAAACAAAGTAAACGAACCGTTGTTCTCGATATTGGAGGTGGAAGTACAGAAATCTCATTCAAGCGGGATAACGTTTTTATTTTTCATAGTCTTCAAATTGGTGCAGTCAGGTTGACTGAACGATACTTCAAACACAATCCCCCAACAGATGAAGAAATTCAACTTACGAATGCAGCGATTTTAAGTGAGTTTCTTCGCGTGGGTGTCATTGATTTTTCCAGCTATATTTTCGTCGGTGTTGCTGGCACGGTAACAACACTTGCCTGCCTTGACCAGAATTTAATTGAATTTGATGTCAATCGAGTAAGCGGTTATAAACTTACCTACGAGTGTGTTGATGGGTGGTCTAATAAATTCATCAGTATGACATCCTTACAAATCCGATCGCTTTCGAATACAACTGAAGGGAGGGCTGATATTTTGCCTGCAGGTGTTTTAATTCTTCTAAATTTTATGAAGCATTTTAACTTTAAAGAAATCCTTGTTAGTGAACGTGGGCTAAGATATGGAATGGCATTCCGTGAATGGGAAAAACAGAATAAGTTAATGGGTGGTGATTAGTATTTTATTTCTGACATCTAATATTGAAAACCACATAAATCTATTTGATTATTTTTCCAATCCGGTTCACGATCTCTTCTAAAACTGCAACCGTATATTCTATGTCTTCTTTAGTGGTTGCCCGACCGAATGAAAATCTAATGGTTGCCTGGGATGTATCCTCGTCCCGCCCCATTGCCATCAAAACGTGCGATGGTTTAATACTGCCCGAAGTACAAGCAGAGCCGCTTGAGACTGCAATACCTGCAAGATCGAGACTCATAAGCAGCACTTCACCATCGATATTTATTTTCTGACTGTCAAACGAGATGCTTAAAATATTTTGTAAACTTTCTGTTGGATGTCCGTTGACAAAGATATACGGAAATTGTTTGATCAACATTTCTCTCATCTTATTCTTCATATCTCGCATCCTTCGATTCTCCGATTCTCTACTTCCGCAAATCAACTCAGCAGCTTTTGCAAATCCTACCGCATAGGCAATATTCTCTGTCCCAGCCCTCCTCCCTCTTTCCTGCCCACCACCATGGATAAATTTTTCAATCTCAACCCCTTGGCGGATGTAAAGAAGACCGATACCTTTTGGTCCATAAATTTTATGGGCTGAAAGTGAAAGTAGATCAACTCCCAAATCATCAACATTCACAGGAATTTTGCCAAACGCCTGTACAGCATCTGTATGGAAAATAATTTGATGATCTTTGGCGATACTCGCTATTTCTTTGATGGGATTAATTGAACCCACTTCATTGTTTGTATGCATCAATGATATTAAACCGGTTTTTGAAATTATTGCCCTCTGAACATCACCAGGATCAATCATTCCATAACCATCAACATTGAGGTAAGATACATGAAATCCTTTTCCTTCTAAGTACTGGCACGTTTCTAAAGTCGCATGATGTTCCGCTATACTCGTGATGATGTGCGATCTTCCCTGTTGCAGCATCTTATATGCGATACCTTTGAGCGCGAAATTCGTGGCTTCAGTTCCACTGCTTGTAAAGAATATCTCAGATGATTTTGCACCCAAAAGTTTTGCCAATTTGTCTCTGCTTTCATCGAGTGCCACTCTTGTTTCTCTCCCAAATGAGTGAATCGAAGAAGGATTTCCAAACTTCTCCGCAAAAAATGGTACCATCGCCTTGTACACTCGAGGGTCGATCTGTGTTGTGGCTGCATTATCAATGTAGATTTTTCTCATATTTAAAAAGATAGCTGTTTTTTATTTGTTCTACAAATAAAAAACCCTTGTAGTTTAGGTAACAAGGGCTGAATTCCGTAAAACTATTTTCTATTTTTCAATCTTCCTGTGGTTTTTCTTGTTTCTCTTGTCGCATCTCCTGCATTGCATCTCTAACTTGCCGCCCAAAATCTCTTTCGAACATAATGTATTTACCAAATTGCTCCGGTGTTAATAACTTCCGAAGCTCATCTTGAAATCTCTGCCTCTCAGTAAAAATATCTTTATCAATATTCATTGTCGCGTCTGATACTTTTACCAACTCGGCCGGATCGCCTTTCTCGCGGATGTTTTTCTCAATCTCATCGAGTAGATCGTTTCGCTTTTGCATAAGCTCATGTGTTTTATCTTCGTGTGCACTCTGCTTTGCGAAAAAACGGACTGCTTCTTCTTCATTAAGTTTGAGCACTTCGATCAGCCGCATCTTCCTGAATTTTTCCAAGCGTTCGGGTCTTTGTCTCTGATGACCTTCATATCCGCCGCGACGCTGTGCAACACTTTCTTCTTGAAACGCTACTATCGAAATCAATAATATCAGACCTAAAATATATTTCATTGTTCACCTCATTTAATTTTAAATTTATATCTTATCTTACGATGAAACCAATTTCTTTTCCAAAATAGATACAATGTTATTTGCCTCTTGTTCGCTGAGACTATCAAGGAGAGATTCATAATCAAACTCGCTCTCGGTCGAATAATTTCCTACTTGAATGATATTTTTCAGAATAAGCTTATCATCCTCGGAAACTATTGAGCCATTATTCGATATTTGATCTCCAATTACACCAACTATTGATTGCTGTTCAACATAATATTGTAATTCATCCTGAGGTAATTGTGCAAGTGCCGATTGCACGGTTTGATTTGTCTCTAAAGGTGCCGTATTAAAATACTTAAAAGAGAATATGATCAATGCGATGGCCGCCGCCATCGGTAATGCAAATCGTACTGCCCAAGCAGGTAAATATTTTACCCTTCGATCCTCCAAACGCTGTTGTATTTTTGGAATGATATTAATCCAGTATGCATCAGACGGAGTCCAATGTTTTTCATCTTTAACTAATTCAAAAAAGGAAGATAGCCCCTCCGCTTCGGATCTACACAATTCACAAACTGCAAGATGATCGCGAACATCACGATATTCTTGTTGAGATACTTTTCCCCTGAGATAATCAGCGAGGGTATATTTAACATCAGTACATCTCATGTATCATATTCCTTCCGAACATATTTCGCAAGCTTCTTCACTGCCTGGAAATAATTTGCCTTAGTTCCGCCAACCGACTTCTTTAAAATCTTCGCCAGCTCTTCGTATGGTATCTCGTCATAATATCGCATCGTAAACACAACTCTTTGTTTTGCCGGTAGCTTCTGTATCGCTTTTTCTAAAATTGTTTGATATTCTTGCTTTTGAATTGGACCGTCAGTTCGAGAATCACTCGGTGGTATACCTTCCCACAATTCATCATAGGGAAGAAATTCCTTTATCCGTTTTTTCCGAATTGCGTTGAGTGAAACATTCACTGCAAGCCGATACAGCCCCGTATAAAAATTTGCATCACCACGAAAATATTTTAATCCTTCATATGCTCTGATAAACACGTCCTGAACAACATCATTAGCATCCTCGTGTGTGCCAACAGTTCTTCGGGCAATCCAATATATTCTTTCTTGATAACGCC
>CAYGZC010000066.1:0-3348 GCA_964354225.1 uncultured Chlorobiaceae bacterium
CATTAATCTACAGGATGATATTCGAAAGGCAATCCAGAAAGATTCTCGAATCCTGCACTGCTCAGATATTAGTATCATACCTCGAAGGGATAAATATAATTTATCGTTGATTTGCCACTTTGATAAATCGAAAAATCTCGAAGAAGTCCATCAGATTATTTGTGAATTGGAGACAATTTTGTACGAAAAATTTAAAGTGCTTCGTCGGATAACCATTCATGCAGAACCACTGTAGGTAGCTTAATGGCTTTTGATGTAAAAGACTTTGCCGCGGAAGTTGTTAACCGAAGTTTTCAAGTTCCTGTCCTTGTCGATTTTTGGGCTGAGTGGTGTGCGCCGTGTAAGGTTCTTGGTCCTGTTCTTGAACGGCTCAGCGAGAAAGCAAACGGCAGATGGGATCTCGCAAAAGTGAATACGGAACAAATGCAGGATATTGCAGCGCAATACAAGATTTCGAGCATTCCAAATGTCAAATTGTTTGTTGATGGCAACGTAGGTGGAGAATTTGTCGGCGCACTACCGGAGTATCAGATTGAACGATGGTTAGAAAAAGTTTTGCCGAGCAAGTTTCGGAAGGAAGTTGAGAAAGCGGCTGAGCTTCTTGCGCGAGGCAGTACAGAAGAAGGGAAGAAGCTGTTGGAAGAGATATTAAAATCGGAACCTGAGAACCAACACGCGAGATTTCTACTGGCATCGACATTGATCTTTTCACAGCCGGAAAAAGCGGTTGTGCTTGTAACGGATATTTCTGATGCGAGATATATGGAACTTGCTGAATCAATTCGGGTGTTTGGGCGGTTGTTCCTTCTTCTTTCCCATCACGATGAACTTCCAGAAAAACCGATCAAACAACAATATCTCAAAGCAATCGAAAATTTGCATTCACAACGATTTGCAGATGCGCTGGAAAAATTTATCGATGTGATCAGAAACGATAGATACTACGATGATGACAGTTCACGAAAAGCTTGTGTATCAATCTTTAAATTCCTCGGAGAGGAACACGAGACCACGTTAAAGTATAGGCGTGATTTCGGCAGTGCCTTGTACTAACCGAACGGTTGAGATTTGAGACATAAGATTGACATTCTCGAAATTATTTCTTACACTAACAGGGAATTGTAGAGGTATTTTATCCCTTTGAAGGGCGTGGGCTAACACAATTGATGTGGACGTACATACTTCCCGCGCGCCGTTTGACACAAAAAATATCTCGGCTCACAGAGATAAGAATGAACTTCCGCGAGTCCTATAACTCCCTTGCTGCAACGGCGGGGATTATCAAGCAAATTGATAAGGATAAGTGGATATAAATTTTAAATACAAGCCCTGCTAAGTTATAAGCATCAGAAACAAAAAAGTGATCTCTCAGCGGACACGACGGTGTTGGAGGGCGAGATCGACCAATTAGTGTACAAGCTGTACGGATTAAATGAAGAGGAAATCAAGATTGTTGAGGGCACGAAGTAAGGACCTTATTGTGCTAACTTCATGGGCTCCCCTCCTACGTCCGCCCTGGCGGACTTCGGTGGGCAGGGAGGAGGAGATTGGGATTGTTGAGGGGGCGAAGAAGTGAAGCAGGAAGGATTTCCAAAATGGAAAAGGTTGAATCGTTGAGTTATGAATATGGACACAAGAGAAGAAAAAGGCGAAATCGTAATATATAAAGATGAGGATGGGCACACATTAATCGATGTTCGATTGCAGGGTGAAACTATCTGGTTGACACAGAAGCAGATTGCCGCTCTTTTCGGCACACAACGGCCGGCAATCACAAAGCATCTCGGTAATATCTTTAAGAGTAAGGAGTTACGAGAGGACTCAGTTAGTTCCATTTTGGAACATACTGTCTGCTATGGAAGAAGGATAGATAAATATTTGAAACTAAGGTTTAAAAATACTATCGATGAGAGTATTGTAAAATGACAGATAAGGGCGAGATCATCATATATAAAACTCCGGAAGGAGGAACTGGTCTGGATGTGAGATTGCAGGATGAAACAGTGTGGCTCACACAGGCTCAGATAGCACGATTGTTTAGCAAGGGTATCCCTTCGATAAATGAACACATCAAAAACATATTCAGGACAGGGGAATTGGATAATACTGCAACTATTCGGAAATTCCGAATAGTTCGAAAGGAGGGTAAACGATTTGTTGAGCGTTATCTGGATTTCTATAACCTTGACATGATTATTGCTGTCGGTTATCGGGTAAACTCAAAACGTGGCACGCAATTCCGCATCTGGGCGACTAATGTTCTACGAAACCATCTGGTACAAGGATACACATTCAACGAAAAGCGCTTACAAGAAAACGCGCAGCGTCTGAAAGAATTGGAAGCGGCGGTGGAGTTGGTGGTGAAGGCGAAATCAACGAAGGTGCTGTCAGCATCGGAGACAGCGGGCTTGCTCACAGTGATCACCGAGTACACACGCTCCTGGTTACTGTTGCACCAATACGACTCCGGTACGCTTTCAACAAAGGAACTACATGGCACAGTCCGCTACCGAATTACCGAGGACGAAGCGAAAAAAGCTATCAGCCAACTCCGGCAGAACTTGGTCGAGCGAAAGGAAGCCGGCGACCTGTTTGGTCATGAAAGAGAACGTGGTACGCTGAAAGGAATCCTCGTCGGAATCGAGTAAACATTTGGCGGCTCGGAACTCTATCCCAGCATTGAAGAAAAGGCAGCTCATCTTCTTTACTTCCTGATCAAAGATCATCCGTTTGTCGACGGCAACAAGCGAATCGCTTCTCTCTTATTCATCTGGTTTCTGGAAAAGAACAATCTTCTGTCCACCCCGAACGGAGATCGGAAAATTAACGTCAATGCCCTCGTTGCCCTGACGCTGTTGGTTGCCGAGAGCAATCCCAAGCAAAAGGACGTAATGGTCAAGCTCATCATAAATCTTATTTCATGCCGATGATCAAAGAATCTCTGGGCAACAACTGCTTGCTCAATATTCCAAAAACAACTTTTTCGGGTGTGCCGTCGTGCATGCTCGAACGTTATTTCAAATCCCTCATTTTCATTCTCAGCGAAATTCTTCCCAAACTCCAGATAAAAATACTAATGACCAATCCCGGATACATTGGCTCAATGCCAAGCGGGTAATTGCCTATGTTACCATTCAAGTATCCTGATATCAACCAACAAAGAGATGTCAACCATCCAAGCAGCATCGCGAGAAAAGCGTATCGGGAAGTTATGCGAAATCGCTCAAAATAACTTGACATCAACGGTACAAGCAATCCCGGAATTATCACCGTGCCGATGGTGTACCAAATCTGGATTACACTTGGAATGAGAAGCGCGATTGCAACGGAGAGGAGAAAAGAAATGAT
>CAYGZC010000067.1:0-15345 GCA_964354225.1 uncultured Chlorobiaceae bacterium
TTGTATATTCTTGCGATTGAATTTATTATAGATTGATGAGGTATGGTAGGAATTGATAGATTCCCAGAATGAGTGACTGTGAATTTAAAAAATACAATGATTATTCAACTAAGAATTAAAGCTGAAAAACGAAATAAACGCCAAATGGCGTTTAGCCGCTCAATTTGGGACAATATCCGCCATGCGTTTACACAATAGATGTGACGGACATTCGCTCAGCATAAAGTACATACGAGTTTATGACTAACACGTTCCATGAACGACTATTACAACAATTTGAAAGTGAGTGCATACGCTTCGCTCATAAGTGCGTCCGTCACATCGTGGCGCGGGCTATCGCCCTCGATGTGCTCGTTCGCTTCGCGAACGAGCACATCTTCGGGAAGTACTCCATGCTCGCTCTACGTCTCTCCAAAATCGGGAGAGCCGTTCGCTCGCACGTTCGTACTTCCCGCGCCACGTTACGGCACCCACAAAATCAGCTTCCCGTTTTGAATTACCTTCACCCAATATCCTCTACCGGGCAAAAGCGTATCTGCTTCAACATAACTGCCGTCGTAAACAAAATAAGCTGAGGAGACAATATCCGGTGGGATTTGTATTATCGAACTTGTTGTAACCGGGTAGCTTATCGTCCCGATAATATTCCAGCCCTCCACAACATCAAAGGTATCAACAGTTATCGGTGAGCCAGCCATCTCGTTGTTTGTGATTGAGTTGAACTTCACCCAATAACCGGAGCCATTCACTAAAGTCGTTTCCGCGGCATAACTGCCTTTATAAGAAAATACATCAGAGATCGCAGAAGGGAATAACGATGCAGCGCGATAATCGGAAGCGAGAAGCGGAACTGAAACGAGGTTCCAGCCCGCATCAAATAATACATCGAGAACAAACTCGCCGGGAGTATATTCATCAGCACCGATATCGGGTGTTATCTGATTCCTGTAATTCCCGTCTATATCGGATGTTATACCGGTTATCGGCAGTGCAACGCCATTCACGGGCGAAACGACACCCGTGCGTATGTGCAGATTTCCTGTTTCAGAGGAAACGAACAAAGGATCTGCCGTTATACTCAGGACATCCTGAGGTGGAACGAAAGAAGCGCGCCAATCCGTAAGCGCGGCTTTATTACCGCCGTTATATCCGACAATACCTTGGGTTGTCGGTGCATACAAATCGTTATTGTGGGAAACGAAATTCGTCGGCACCGAAGAAAGATAAACGCAATACGCTTTGTTATCGCCCGATGTTCCGGAAAGAATAGATTCGTTGAAGACGATATTGTTCTTTATGCTGATATTCGTTCCACCAACGAACTCGAATCCTGCCGTATGACTTGAGCCGGAAGATGAAGAGTCGGTTCCCGATAGATAGATCGAATTATAAAAATATCCGTCGCCACTATTGGTAAAACTGTTTCCGTAAATACCACGCGAGTAATTAACATAAATACCGGCGCCACAGGAGAGAATATCGTAAATCATGTTGTTATAAAAAAGTCCATTCGAGCTGGAACCGGAACTGTTCTCGATACCGTATGCCCACGAATAATTGACCTGAGTTTTGATATTGCCAATTTTATTACCGCTGACAACAGCATTGATCGTTCCATCGGCTAACCATATTCCGTGAACATCGTTTTCCCCGCCTTGCTGAAGCCAATCGTGGATAAAATTATTTTCAATCACAGTGCCCAATTGCCACTGTGCAATTATTCCAGCCTCTCCATGTCTTGTGATATCACAGTTTGATATACGATTACCCGCATCTTTATATGTTGAGCTGTATCCATACAATAAAATGCCATAGCAGCCATCCGCGCTCGAGAGAGAATCTGCGCCCGTGCGTACATTTGCATTTTTTACGACATTGCTGTCTGCATATGATTCTTCGGTACCAGACATGAGAATACCAATCTTCCCATTTGCGCCGAGAGCGTTAATGGTCATATTTCGATTGTTCGTGCTTGTGTTCGAGCCGTTAATCGTTACTTTTGATGTTCCGTAAATCGCAATTCCGAAAGGCTCTGTTGATGTAGAATTGATGTTCACAATGGGTGATATTCCCGCAGAGGGTTTTATGATAATACGGCGAATCAAGTTATAAGCATATTCAAGCGGACCAATCGTAAGGGGTGGCTCGTTGTACGCAGAGCTGATAAGTGATAATGTAATATCGTTCAAGATAATATTATGATTTAATGTATCAATTGCTTTTTGAAGTGTTGGAATATCTCCTCCGCTTCCCACGATAAATGTACCCGAAACAAGCACAGCGCCAAAAAAGTTTGAGGTCAAAGAGTCGTTGCCGCTATTTTGATCGCTGTCGAGGAATGAATATGCTGATATTGAATATTGACCCCAAACCGGAGGTGTGTAAGTGCTAAACTCCACCTGCGCTGATTGTCCAACATTCAATGACGGTATTATCTGATTGTCCTCATAAATGGTTCCCGATGGCGGTACTATCCGAAGCCTTACCGGAATGTTTGCCTGAGCAGTTGACCCTGCATTTTGAAATGTAACAAGTGGATCGATTGATTCGCCCAACAACACCCTGCTGGCGTTGAATGGATAATCAATAGAGCTAACCGCTATATCATTAGAAACCTTAGGTCGGACGACCTGAACGAGATCTAGTCCAACATAATCGGAGCTGAGTCCTGATATTCCGCCATTATAGATAAGGTAACGGAACGCGACGTAAATGCTGCTTTCGCTTGGGACGTAATTATTAAGTGGATAGCGCTTCTGTTCCCAGTCGTTTGTAGATGTTTTAAAATAATCAACCAATATTGTGAAAGAAGAAAGTGCTGTATCAGTCGTTGATATACGAATTTCGATGGAATCATCCCAAGCAGAAAAATCTGGCGAGCGGTTCCAGAATGTAAGTGTATCACTTGAACTTATAGATTGAAGCTGAGGAGAGATTAGCCATTCATCAATATAGAAATCGTTGGCACCCTGATAATTTGCAGCAGCATATCCATCGCCGCTGTATGCGGTTAAAATCGTAGTACTCCCTTGAAACCATGGACCTGTTGTTCCCCCGCCATCAGCGTTGACAGTTTTCCAGCCTGTAGGAGGAAATCCGGTTCCAACTTCAAAACTTTCCTGAAAGATAATAGTTGATGTCGGTGAAAGAAGCTGCTTTTGTATCGACTGAATTGAAAGGGGGGCTTTAATAACAGGAATAGCAACGCTTTGTTTTGAATGAACCGTGTTTACATCGCGGTGTTTTTTTTGCTTGACAACTGCCTGGGGAAGCATGCTTGCCGTTAACAAGAGAAGTGTAATAATTATATTTACACTGCGGGCATTCATTATTAATTGTTAAATCCTTAAGTAAAAAAATCAGGTATAAAGATCCCGTTCCTCCAAAAAGGACCAATGGAGGAACGGGTTTTCTCTTTTATCTAATCCACCTGAATAGAGATATTTATTTCATCATCATCATCTTTCGTACGCTCGTGTAGTTTGCTTTTTCACTAAGAGCGTTCGCATTAATTTTGTAGAAATAGATACCGCTGCTGATCGTGTTTCCAGCAGCATCGAGACCATTCCATGATATAGAATAACTGCCCGCATTTAACTCTCGATTAACCAGTGTTGTGATCTGTTGACCAAGCACATTGTAAATCGAGATGTTCACTTTGCTCGCAGTTGGGATGCTGAAAGCAATTTCCGTTGTTGGATTAAATGGATTTGGATAATTTTGATGCAATAAATATTTCTGGGGAATCTCACTACCCATTTCCTTAATCTCAAGTATCAAGCTTGTGGTACTTAGCTCCATATCGCTTGCAGTGTAGTTATTCGCTCCATCCACAACTATAGGCATGCTTTCAGTTACACTATAATTTTCTTTATCAACAACAAGCTTATAGCTGCCTGGTGCTAATCCTTGAATATCGAATGTTCCGTCATCTTCGGTGATATCATAACCAACCACAGCATCTGATGATGTAGAAACTGCATAAACAGTAACACCTGTGATCACATCGCCTTGAGATGATTCGCGTACAGTACCGCTGATGCTCGCAAATCCAGCAAGCAGGAGAGGTTGGACACAGATATCAATGCCTGTTGTTGCTCCTGTTACATAGAAACTATCAGCTTTAACCCAGCAAGTAACACCACAGCTATCTACGTCATGCCATGCAGGAGCGTAGTATGCTAATGGATATGCTTTTGCGTAATGGTAACCTGTATATATGTAGTTGAAAGTATAATTCCCTAGAGAATCCGTTATTGTACAGCGGATTGGAAAAACACCGCGTAGTGTCTTAACGAATAAAACGACTTTTGAAAGAACGCCGTCGCCATTCGAGTTCTTCACCATACCTGTAACTGAATTCTGAGCTTCAGGATTACTCACAAGACCGAAATTAATGCCAGATATATCAGATACTAAAAATAATCTATCAGCATCATACGGTGTGCTTTTATTATTATAGAATTCGGGTATGTAACCCAATTTCGCTGCAAGGATTATATAGCTTAAGCTATCAGGTACATGAGCTAAATAATTACCAATGCTGTCGGTCCTGACGACTCTCATCACGCCAAGAAGGGTTCCAAAACCCTCCAGCATGTACATCTCACTGCGGCTTCCAAAGAGCGATCCTTCTTGATACTGCATCCTGTGAACTTGGCGATTTGACCTCATGAAGACAACAAATGCACCTTTAATGGGTTCACCTTTAGCGCTATCGAAGACCGTACCGCTCACCGCAACAAGTCTTAGGGGCGGTGGTGGTGGAATACGCGTAAGCCCAAAATTCGCAATGCTTGTATCACCGGGTATAGCTGGAACCGGTGTAGCATCTTGGTGATACAAGGTGTTATCGTACCACTCCGGAATGTATGTCCACTTCGTTGCATAAACAAGATATATTCCAGAATCGATATGCATTGAATAATATCCATTCGAATCCGTTCTTGCTTCGCGGAAATAGACAAATCCATCGGGTGTAAAGAATCGTACTCTAACACCCCCAATCGGTTGTTGCGTGGTATCATCAATAATGGTTCCAGAGATGATACCCTTATTTCGCACCGGTGGCTGACCTTCAGGAATAAATATTACGTCATTACTTGGCTCACTCTCTCCTAAATAGTTATATGCTATAATGTAATATCTATAGATATGCCCGGGGGGTACAAATTGATCAACGAATCCTGGCATTTTTACCATTGCTATGGGGATAAACGGGAGCGTATCGAGCGCTTTGTAAACTTTATACCCATTCGCCCCAACAGATGGCTGCCAATTTAGATGTGCGTAATTTCCCACCAGTTCTACTGTTAAATCTGCCGGCGCGGGTGGACCGGTTTGCGCCAAGGCAAAGACAACAAAGATCAATGAGAATACTGTTATTAATAGTGTAAGTTTATACATAATAACCTCCTAAAGGTTATGTTATTGAATTAACGGGCATTTTATTTAAAAACTTGTTTATTGTGATCATCTTCGATTATCCTTCTTCAAACTTTCAATTTTTTGTGCAACGATTAATCGTTGCGTTTTAGATAGCTGCTCGGTTGTAATGCTCATATATTCGTTGAGGGCTTCATTACCGAGGTTCATCTTTTCAAGCGCGGCGGCAATCATCAAACGCATGTCTGATTTATCTGTCAATTCGGGATATGATCGGAATACTTCTTTTGCTTTCAATACACAAGTAGCATAAAAACTATTATCATAGAGAACCTTCGTGCCGTTTAACTGCATACTTCCGGTTTCAATATTCTTCCTTCCAGACATCGATACACCCTGTTTATTATCACCGTGAATAGTCGTGATGCGTGGAATTATTATCTCATCCCTATTCTCTTTCGAGGGCACTGAGCGCACTTGTTCCATGGCAAGCTTTAATAAAAGTTCCTTTTGTGTTAAGTTCTGTAAATCAGAAAAATCTATAATGACTGACTCAGGTATAGTTATTCTCAATTTATTATCAATTAGTATTGTTGCGGAAGATTTTTTCCTTAATTCCATAGAGTCTTCCGGTTTAAGAACATCTCCGACGGACACTGGAATCCATTGTTCTTGTACGCCGTGGCGAACAGAAACTGTGCCTTTCACTGCCACAACTTTTATGTCGGCATATAAGCTTACCGCACTTAACGTAATTACTATTATTATTAATAATAAAATGTTTTTCATTATTGCACTCCTTTCTTAAAACGATGGCTGCATGTCAACAATACGCATCCAACCCTTGAGAATGCCCATCTTTACTTCTGCATCCTGAAGGTATTGATATGCACCAACATTCCATGCTTCATCAAAACCTTTTGTGATTATTGTTGTCTCAACCGGAACCCAGACCGACTCCTTCCCTTTATCGTTTCTCCGAATTATATACCGTTTCGGATTGTCGCTGATTCGAAAAGCTTCTTTTGGATCGATGCCAGTATCAAACATCATATAAATATGTGAATCTTCCGGGTGATCTGGCGGGATAACGTCAATAAAAGCTGTTGAAATTCCAACGCTCATCAATAATGATGTATAACCAACAGTCATATCATCGCAATCGCCGCCGTGCAGTGAGAGGGTTTCAGACGGATACTGCACGAAATCTTTGCTCTTTTGGGGATCGTGAACGTAGAGCAGCCGTTGAGAGAATGCGTTAAAAATTGTTTTCGCTTTCTCAAAATTTTGTGTTACGTTCGGAACCGTATCAAGTAGAGATTTGCTTTGACTTAAAACCGAGCGAGTAAATTTTAAAACATCGGGATCATCCGGTGTAACGAAATACTTCAACGAAATTACATCTCCATCCCAATCGTTTCTCCCCCGTACCAGCACCCGTGTTTGATAACTGTCGTCGTAATCGGAAGATACCTCCGCATGGACGTACACGGTTCCATCGTAAATGGAAAATTTCTTCACGTTGTTCACCAGATCGCTGAATACCGCAAAGAAAGGAACCTCGACAACTTCGTTCGGAGCTATTGCGTATAATTTTGTTTCTGTTGGTGCATTCATAATATCGCTAATGTAAAAGCTCACTTTCGCGCTGATTAGTTTGGATGAAATATTTTTCACACGAGCTTTTCCAATGGGTCTGAATGCATATACCTGATGCGCCGCTGTGAAAACCTCGCTCAACATTTCCGCGTATTCAATTCGAGCCAGTGTCTCTCTCGTCCGACCTAAATTCACATTCACCGAGAGCAAAATCCTGTCCGCCGTGAACGGCGTATAGTCGATATCAACAAGTGAGGACGAGCTAAAGATATCAATGTTCGAACTGCCCGTTCTGTTAGATTGCTTAGAATATTTCAAATAACTCAAATCAAGCCGGGCAGGCGCAAAATTAATTCCCACACCGATTCCAATCGCCTCAATGTTTTCAAAAACCTTCGAGTATATTCCCCCTCTCAATTCTATCCAATCTGACGGGATCAATTCAGCGCCGATGCGTATATTTTTTTTGGTATCTCCATCTATGCCTATTTTCAGATTATCAAATCCTTCATACGCCGCGCCGAAGTCTGCACGTTTCTCAAGATTTAAATTATACTCACGCACATCATCTATCAACTTTTCTTCATTAAGCTCAAATAAATTTTTTAATGCTATCCCAATTGTCCATGCGGTGCTCATCTTATACAGAGCGCCCATATCGATTGTCCAAAGGTTGGCCTTGAAGCTGTTAATCCGGGATTGAATAACATAGCTCGTGTCAAAAAAGTATTTTGTATCCGAAATGTTTGTCTCGAAGAACTTTGCACCCAAGCCAAGGGAAATATTATCAGTAAGTCGGTAGCTATAACCAAGCGAATAATTTTGGTGATATGTAATTTTTTTATCGAACTTTGTCGTTATCTCATTACCGATTGAATCGTAAACGCTTAGGGTTGTTGGCACGATAAACTCAAGAATTTTACCGGGCGAATAACGGATGGCAACTGTATGTCTTCCTAAAAAATTTTTCCCAACACTAAGCGAATGCAGTGCAACGCCGGACTGTTTTTGTGCAACATAATTTGTAAGACCAACTTCCCAGTCTTTTATGTCGCATAGACCGGCAGGATTCCAATCAATGGAATTTAGATCGTTCGTCAGAGATGTTAAAGCTCCAATTCCGACGCCTCGAGCAGAACCGAGGTATTGTGCAATTGATATATTGGCTGTTATGTACACGGCGATGAAAAATAAATATGTAATTCGTTTATATCCTGTCAAACTCGTTGAGCGCTATTGTTGTACATTTAGTACTACATTGTGAATTGATGCTGGTCGAATTAGAATGTTTCCATATCCGCCAATCGCCGCAGTTAAGGGCGGTCTAGCATCAGAAACGAATGTGAATAGAAATTTCTGGTATTGTTTAATCGGCAGTATTTCCAATATTTTTGTGGGGATAGTTATTTCACTCTTCACATTTTGGATTCTAAGGTGAAGCACCGGAGCCCACGTTCGTTGCATCAAGCCACCTTCACGACTGATAACGAGATCCACAATTTGATTCGCACAATCCCACTTCAGGCGCAGCGGCTCTGTGACATGAATATATTGCGGCACTATTCCCGTGATACGAATTTCTGGTGGGGGGATAAATGGAATGTTGAAGGAACCAATTCCATGGCGCCCAGAACCTTTCCAATGATACGTATGCCCATGGTGATAACTATATGCTTTTTTAAACTTATACTGATACCCGATGATTGTATCTTTCACCATCATTGGAAGCTTAATTCTCCTCGGATAGATATCAAACGTATCGTTATCGATGCTGAGAGTGCCAACGTCGTAAGAAGCATATGTTATTAGGCGGCCATTATGTAGAATTGGTGCCGAGCTATCTAAAAATACTGCTTCCGCCTGAACCAAACTGTCCTTTACAGGGAATCCAAACCGTATGCTGGTAAAAATCATTCTACCATAACATTTCATGTTTTCAGCACCAAAAAGTCCGGTGCTGTCAACACCTGATTGAAGATATAGCGAATCTGTAACTGTGCCCACAGATTTCAACTCGATCAGTTTTGAGTCATCTTGTTCATCAAACAACGCTACCGGTCCAGTATTTTTGCATCCCGACCAGACCAGCCCGAATAGAGTAACGATCAATGCGAGGTTTATCGTTGAATGTTTCATGTTATTATAATTTAAATATTTTTTTAATTTTTTCATACGTTCACAGAGGAAAATCCGATGGATTGAAACAATCCATCGGATTTAAAAAATACCATAAAATCAGTACCTTTTAACTATATACGGAACCCCAACAAACATATTCATGAATGGGGCAGTGTCATCATTAATTGAATTATACGACATTACGTCGTAAACAGCATTAAATCTGCAAACATTAACGCCCTGCGGCAAGCGTGCTGCAAACCGCATTTCAAACTCTCTCGTGTAAGACAGTTGATTACCAGTACTATCGACCATCTGCATTCTTGTTCTGTACCGATGAGTAAATCTGTGAGTGACTGAATGTCGTAAAACGGCATATTCACGACTCGTGTCTGTACTTTGTATTTGAGCACGGACCATCATTGTATCGCCAAGATTTAGAATGGGAATCCTGTAAGGACCGAATCTAAAGCGGAGCCACTGCATCGTAGGTTCCGATATTACCAGTGTATCGTGTGGTGTGTAGATTTCCAGCTTAGTGATGTTGAAATTTCTTGATTCGTTGGTTCCTCCGGAGACCGTAGTAATATCGATAGGTTTCCAATTATTTTTAGGATCACTTGTTCTCGCGATTCGCATGAACCGAACTTGGCGCTGTACTTGACTTGTGAATTGTTTTTGAAGCGTGTCCAGTGTCGATAAACCACTGGAGGATGATGCTACTATTATCAACCCCCCTTTTATTGTTTTAACGATTGTTGCAGTCGCTATCGAATCGCCCGCTATAACAATATTGCTGTTCCTTTGAATGTTGTCAATCTTACGGCCCCATTTAATCGGAGTTATGGGAAAAAGCGGTTTTTCTAATGAACTAACCTCCCAGTCTTGTGCTGATCCATCATCAATCGTAGCTTCATCGGAACTGGAAAAATCAGCAATCGAATCGATACTCTCAATCTGTGACTTTAATACTTCTTGATCGCTTTGAACTACGGGAGAAGTGCTATCTTTTGAACAACCGAAGAGTATAAAAAATGCGAAAAGAATAAAACTTAAAAACCAGTATGCGTTTTTCATAACTTTCTCCAATTATTAATAATTTCGTTAATTAAACCATCCCGCCGCCCTTTTCTTGATGCCCGCAAGTTGATTTAGATAATGATAAGGGCAGCGGAACGATTGGTATGAACATCATCAAACACCGTACCATTATATAATCGTTCAAAACAGTTAGGAATAACAAAAAATAGAATGTTGATGTGCGGGATAATTGGGGTGATCTGCGGGAATGATTGATTTCAGGCGTTGAGAATATCTTTCAATCCGGAATTTTACTTAAGCGCCCATTCACGTTTGTACGCCGAGGTTATTATTTCATCCAGATAGGGATGGTATCGCTGCGGTAGATTCTTGTATTTAGGTTTCGATGTAAGGATTGCTTGCTCGATTGATTTCGATTTTTCTACAGACTCTATGGCATTATTGAGATATTCATGAAGTTTTTTCTCGACTCTTTCACAAACTTCTGCATCTTGTGTAAGCGCTATTGATTGGGTTGCGGCAGAAATATCCCACCGTGATTCCACAAACGCTTTGAAGCAATAGCCACGGAAATACTCGGCAACCGTTCCCCGATTCAATCCTCCAACATCGTCGGCAGTTTCCGAAATTGAGCTTCGAGAAAATTTCTTCTCGCGCAGCAATTTAATAATTTGCTGCTCAAGATCTAAGGCGGAGTTTTGTGGGTTTGTTATTTCTGCGGGAAAATCTTTTAAACGTAAAAGAAGTCTTCCGTCCGATTTCGCCATGAGAACAGCCCGCTTGACAAGACTTTGAAGTTCTCGAATATTACCTTTCCATTCATTTCGCATTAACGCCTCCATAGCGCTCGCACTGCATTTCATGCGAGAATCTTCAAGCGATATAAAATGCTCGGCTAAAATTGGAATGTCATCAATCCTTTCACGAAGAGGTGGAAGCTGGATTGGAAATACATTCAGCCGATAAAACAGATCTTCCCGAAATTTCTTTTCAGCAACTGCCTGGCTAAGATTTTTATTTGTTGCGGCAATAACACGTACATCAACCTTCAAGGTCTTTGTGCTACCTACGCGCTCCAATGTTCCATCTTGCAACACACGTAGAAGCTTAACCTGGAATGCCTCACTTGTCTCACCGACCTCATCCAATAAAATTGTTCCACCATCTGCAAGTTCAAATCGTCCCGCTTTTTCTTTAGCTGCCCCGGTGAACGCACCTCTCTCATGTCCAAATAGTTCGCTCTCCAACAACGTTTCAGTAAGCGCTCCACAATTAACAGCAATAAATGGCTTATCCTTCCGGCGCGAATGCTCATGGAGAGCACGGGCAACAAGTTCTTTTCCTGTTCCGCTTTCTCCTAATAAGAGTACTGTTGTATTGTGTTCAGCAATTTTTTTAATTATTGAAACAATTTCTTCCATCGGTCCGCCACTTTGGTAAATAATACTGCTGAATTCCTTCCTAACAGCGATGGGCGTCTCCTCGGTGGTTTGTAGTGGTTGTAAATCGGCTGCTATATCTTTTAGCCTGCTAATTTCCTGTTGGTATTTTTGAGCCTCTTCAATCATCTGTGTATGATGGTTTTCCCTTTCCTTGTGTTGAGTTGAAGAAAGTTCTTTTTCGAGTTCACCTAATTTTAATTCTTTCTCTTGAAGGAGTTTTGTTATCCGATTTTTTTCCTGATCAAGTACATCAGCGCGTTCCCTAACGACCTTATGTTTGTACATTAGCATCGCCGCGGTGACGAACATACCAGTAAAAAGCGGATAACCAAGTGGAACAACATAAGACTTTACTGAAAATAGATAAAAAGAAGTTATTACAACGATAAGAAGAAATTCGCTCACACCTAATAATGCGGAAAGTTCTTTTTTTATAACCATGAGGAGCGTGCACAACAAACCAACGAGCAATATCAACAAATGCTCAAAGATTAGTGGAGTTCGCCTAATAAAATTATCATGAAGTGCGTTATGAATGAACGTTGCGTGAATACAGATTGAGGGAAATTGCTGTGCAAAGGGAGTTGAGATGAAATTGCTTCTTCCTTCTGCAATTATCCCTATGAGAACAATCGCTCCTTTAATCTGTTCGATAGACTGAGACGGCTTTCCACCGGATTTCCATATATTATACGACTTTAAGAATTCAATAACGGAAAACATGTTCAGCGATTTTACCCCACCAAGATAATTGACAGAGATATTTCCGTTGGGAGATCCCGGTATTTGTAAACTATTGTTTTCCTTTCTTACTCGTCCCGCTTGTTGAGTAAACGCGTTGAGGAACACTTTATATGCAAATGCCGGAACATATCTTCCCGATCCAATTCCAATTACTATCGGAACATCAAAATCAGAACTAATGACTGTATGCCCAAAACCGGCAGCCGCATCCATTAATAGACGAATCGGTGTGCTTAAATTTATGCCTCTTGGTATTTGAAAAGGACCACAAGTCTTAATTGTAAATCGGTTAGGGAGGGAATCATCAGTTATTTCGGGTGTGTTGAGTGTGTCATCGGAAAGAGCGCGGAAATACCCGCCAAGTATAACATTCCCCGATTGTTTCATAACGTCGGCGAGAAGCTCATCATATTCCGATCCATGTATATCGGGTTCGGTGAACGCAATATCAATACCAATTGCTTTGACGCCAACTTCATGCAGAGCGTTGATGATAAGTGCATAGTAACTTCTTTTCAATGGCCATCCGCCAAGCGATGCAATATCATCGTTTCCTAAATATAGTATCACAATCGAGCTGTCGACTTTTGCTTCGCCTCGAATTCGATACTCCTGTGTCAGTATACTTTTGTCAATATCGCTTAAGAGATCCGGGATTATTATTGATACCAAAACAAATACAAGTGTTACCCCGATGCCGATATACAATTGTTTTGATCTGGTGAATTTCATGGAAGTAGTTTATCGTTGAGAAAGTCCACGTGGCCGCAGCCATTGTTCCGGGTCAAGTTTTTCGCGCTCTTTATATATTTCAAAATGGAGAACGGAACCGGTGAGCGATTCCCCGCTTTTCCCTAAGGCGTCGCCTTCGCGAACCCTATCGCCCTCATCCACAGAAATCTCCGAGAGATGTGCATATACAGTCCGGAATCCATCACTATGATTTAGGATTACCAGATTACCAAACGACGGCAGCCAGAAGATTTTAGAAACTTCTCCATCGGCAATTGCATCAACATTCGTGCCCGCAGGCACCGCTATATCGATACCGGTATTTTGCGTGATAGTATGCAGTGTTGGATGCTGCTGATTTCCAAACCGCGCCGTTAATCTCCCCTGCGCTACGGGCCAGCGCAACCGCCCGCGTTTTGCCTGGAATTCGCCGCCTACAACCGATTCGCGCGATATATCTTTCCGTACATTCTTCGCTCTTTCTTCATCAATCAATTTTGCAATGATCTGCTCAAGCTCCTGAACATCATACTTTTTTCTGTCAAGCTCGCGTTTGAAGTTCTTCTTATCCCGCCGAATCTCTGTGAGAAGTTGTTTTCTTTTCTTCATCTTGGTGGCAAGTTTTTTCTCTTCTTTCTGTTTTTCCGAGATAAGGTCTTGTTGTTCCGAAAGTTGCTTCTGAAGGATAAGATTTTGTTCCTCAAATTCTTTACGGTTGCTGTCGATCCTATCTAAATCCTTTTTCCTTTGGTTGGAAAATCGCTTCAAATATTCCGACCTAATCAGAATTTGATTGAAAGATCTGGAGGATAGCAATAACTCAAGATCGTACGTTCTGCCATATTTATAGACTGTCGAGACGTAGTTAGCGTAATTCCGTTTTAAGAATGATAACTTACCGGTTAGATCACTGATTGATTGTCTGGTTTGATTGATATCGCGCTGAAGGGATAATTCCTGGTCGTGCAGCTTAGTGATCAACTTTCGGAGAAGTGCTGCTTGCCTATCATAATTACCCAACAAATCAAGTGTAGATTTTTCTTTCTTCTCTTTATCTGTTATTTGCTTTTCATACTTATCGATATCTTTTCTCAGCTTCTCCAGCTGCGACTGCTTCTTTTTAATATCGTCATCGCCCGGCTTAGCAAGTGTACCGCCACTAAAATAAACAAGCAGAGCGATTATTATTAAAGCCCGAAAGGTGTTCATCGTCGATCAATTATCTCCGCTTGTTTTGGAACGTTGAACGAACATGTAACATTCTCGTTGAACAGCAAATCATCATATGCGACTGTAATACTGCGTTGCTCTTTCTGAAAAATGACCCTGAGAAATTTCGGTGAGGGTATATCTTCAAAATCTTCAACCTCGGATGCATGAGCAGTAAGAACTGTCTCGCCGTTTTCATCGGTGATCCTGTAATCCGTTACAATAAATGCATCCCCATCAATCCGGTATTCTTTTTTCACTTCCCAAAAGTGGTAACGGATAACATACAAGTTATTCTCAACATTGAATCCATCAAGCGTATCCTGACTATCTTCTTTTTGAATTTCGCCTGTAAATGCATTAAGTATCTGATCAAATTGCATTTTCAATCTGAGGAGAGAGTTCAGTGTGTTGCCATCGGGCTTACCAACAACCGCAGTATTTTCCATCCAATTATAAAAGAGGAATTGTTCTCTTGAAAGCATCAGTGTACCGACACGAATTCCAAACGGACCGTGAAGTTCCATCCGGAGTGAATCCGGTTTCTTCAGATCGACAGAGAATGATCCGCTGTTTGATTTCTCCGAACTTTCTACGGTGATGGTTCCTTTCCCCTTCAATGTTTTTATCTTATCATTGCGTTCTTGAACTTTTTTCAACACCTCGTTCAACGAGAGGGTCCGATCATATGTGATTTTTCGTGTCGGTGCACAGCTAACAAACCCGGCAGCAAGAAAAACGATAAGCATTCCACTCCATACTTTCACAAGTTGCCTTTCCCAATTTTTTCTTTTAATGATTTATTGTTCGGATCAAGTTCTAATGCCTTTTGCCAAAATCTTATTGCCTTCTCTTTATTGGAAAGCTTGAAGTAAATATCACCTAAATGCTCGTGTATAACAGGACTGGTGGATCCAAGCTCGATGGCTTTGCGAACCCAAAGCTCTGCTTCTTGATACTCACCAAGTTGATAGTAAATCCAACCGTAAGTATCAAGATAAGATTGATTGTTAGATTGCTGGGCAAGCGCTTCCTTTGACATTTTCAGTGCGCGCTGAAGCTGAATTCCACGAGT
>CAYGZC010000068.1:0-5546 GCA_964354225.1 uncultured Chlorobiaceae bacterium
TTGCGGTTGCTCGTTGACGACGGAGTATAAAATTGCAGCTTCATGCTCACCACGAAAAGGTAATCTCCCTGTAACCATCTCGTACAGCACCACACCCAACGACCAAAGATCAGTACGATGGTCAACTGATTCTCCACGTGCTTGCTCAGGTGACATGTATGATGCGGTGCCAACTGTGGTGCCTGTCCTTGTTAGTTTGCTTAATCCCTTCTTTCGCGCTAAACCGAAGTCGAGGATTTTTACCTGTCCCTTATCCGTTACGATGATGTTACTGCTCTTTATATCCCGATGTATAATACCTTTTTCGTGTGCCGCCTGTAATCCTTCCGCTATCTGAATGGCAATCCACACAGCTTCAGTTACATCGAGACGACTTTTTTCAATCTTCCCGCTCAACGAATTCCCTTCATAGTAGCCCATCGCAATGAACATCTGTCCGTCGGGTGTTTCGTCCACTTCATAAATAGTACAAATATTTGGATGATCAAGTGCAGAAGCAGCTTTTGCTTCATGGATGAAGCGATTGCGCTCTTCGTCCGATTGAGAGATATCACGCGGTAAGAATTTTAGTGCAACGTCGCGGTCGAGCTTGGTGTCGTGGGCTTTGTAGACAATGCCCATACCTCCTTCGCCCAATTTTTCCAGTATCTTATAATGGGAGACAGTCTGTCCTATCATGATAAATATTTTCCTTTACCGCTCCCGCCAAAAGAGGGCGGGATGCTCAATCCGACAAGTGGACTTAGCTGCACTTCGTTTGCTAAGTCCAGTCGAATTGGCACTTTACCGAGTTTTTCGAGAATTTTATAATGGGATATTGTTTGGCCAATCATAGAACTAATCCTTTCAATTACTTCGCTCCGATCATCCCGCCCCAGTGAATCGCGTTGAATAAGAGCTTGAACGTTCCTTCGGTTTGCGCACGATTTTGAACTGCAAAACCAAGCATAACGATTTTACCTTTCCCATACGTCAACGCAACAGCAGCTGTTAGACGCTGAAGTTTCTCGGTTCCCTGAATCCATCCCGATAAAAGAATATCTTCTGTATCTGCCGGATACCACGCGAGAACTTTTCTTGTCAACTCAGCACCCGGAATCGTCGTACGGAATGCAATCCCTTCGTTAATAAATGCCGCGACTGTATCAGGCATACCATACGTCACCGGATGTGTAGGATCAACAAGCGCACGAATGAGTGAACCAGGACAATTAAACTCTTTATCATTAGCTAAAGCGTTAGTGACGGGGACATTAAATTTGTCAATGACGAAGTCACAAGACGAGACAAGCGTAATGAGCGTTCCACCATCTTCAACGAATTTCTTCAGATTCTTCACTCCATCTTCACCAATACCGCCGTCATATTCGGGTGGTAGCTCCGTAAAATATTTCATTTGCCCTTCCTCCGGCTTCCATTTTCCATCGACAATAATTTCTTTCGAAATATCGGGAAGTAATATTACATCATAATCGTCATTGAGCTTTCCAGTCTTCATCTGTTTGTTATCTACATTTTTATAAGTGAAGTGATATTGCTACAAAAGCCACCTCGTCCATCCTTCATCCATTGAAGCCATCCAGGGTTTATACAAACCGACTTTCACTTCCTTTAGCTTATCGGTTGGAACATTCGGCTTGGCAGATAATCCTCGCACGTTCAACGAATATTTTTTCGCCAATTCACCAAGCTCTGCGACATTCTCCAATAACACAGTACCGACGGGATATGAAACACCATCTATAGCGAACACTGATTTGGTAAGCTCCACATTTCTTTTTCGTTTCAAGATGTCGTTGATTAAACGAGTCACATTGTTACTTTCATGTGTAACAGCAAAAATTGAAGCGCTGGGATTTTGAACTTCACCTTCAGGCATATCCGTTTCGTGTATAGGTCGCAGGGAGACTTGCCGCTCTTTTGAGAGTTTCACTTTTGAAACTTCAACACCCATCATGAGCGGAAGCGACCATGTTGTAACATCATACGGATAGATAATATTCTGACCCGCTACAGGTTTAATCTTTGGATAACGCTGTGTTCCCAAAAATTCATTAATGAATCTAGCAAACGGCTGAGCAGTCGGGATATAATATGATTTTTCGGATGGAGAAAATAAAACGTCTGCACCATTCTCACGGAGAAGATGTGCCAGATGTGCGGTAGTTGGGGGATCGCGCTGTTCGAGTGAAATTTTAAAATATTCATCCGGTGCACCCATATTTATTGCATCAAGAGCCATTGTCGAAACGCCCCGTAAAAAATCTTCCCGATTGTTGGTGCATATTTCAAGAAGTGCGTCAGATGCGATTTCTTCGTAATCCATGATATCTCTTACACGCCATGTGCCGCCTTTCCATGGATCGGGAAAATTTGTTTGTTGTTTATATTCTACAAGTCCTTTACCGCCTCCGCTCAACTCAGTCGGATTGACTTCGATCGGGGTTCCCATTTTCGTTGATGCAACTTCTGTCAGCAGACCAAAAACGTTTTTCCACCATGACGTACTTTTTGTCGAGCCGGGCCAATAGGCATCGAAAACCCAGCCATAGATCACCCCCGATTTATTTTGCTGTTCCAAACGCATCGACATGTTTGAACCTATGTGATCGACCATCCTCCAGACAAGCGGATGAACATTTAGAGCAACCGGATTTGCATAAGGAGGGACAAACATTCTCGGACCCGATGAACCCATTTGATGTTCATCCAGCCACACTTGCGGATGCCATTCAAAATAAACCGCCCGGTTTACTGCTTTCGTTTCTTTCTGGGTTAACATATACCAATCGCGGTTGTTATCATGACCAATATAGTGATGGTAAAGCCATGGCATCCTGCCGCCTTCAAACTTTGTTCCGAGATATTTACGATACCACTCAACTTCCATGATTTGACCATCAGGGTTGATTGATGGAGCGAGTAATAAAATAACATTATCGAGCCTCCGCCTTGTTTCCTCATCATCAGCGGTGACTAACGAATATGCCCACTCCATCGCCATTTGTGTTGCACCAATCTCAGATGCGTGTATGTTACATGTAACAAGAACGATTGTTTTCCCTTCCATTACAAGATCATCAATTTCTCCCTGTGATAGTCCGCGAGGATCGGCTAATTTCCGGGCAATCTCCTGATACTTTGCTTTGTTTTTCAGATTCTCTTCAGAGGAAATGACAGCCATAAACATCTCATTACCGAGTGTTGTTGGTCCAAGGACTTCAATTTCAACCTTCTTAGATGAAGATGCAAGCATTTTGAAGTAGGAGTAAATCTGTTTGTAATCAGCTAATTTGGTATCGGAACCAACCTCAAAGCCGAGGAATTGCGAGGGTGTTTGAATTTTATGTGGTTGCGAGAATGTCGATGTAATAAAAATGATAAGCAACCAAAACAATCGGGTGTTTCGTGTAAAAAAGAAATTCATAAATTATTCCTGAAATATTTGTTGGACGGATTGTGATTTTCTAACGTTTTGTATCAATCTAAGCATTTCATTATTTATTTTGCAAGCTGCAATCATAATATTGAGAATACTATATCATCTTGCTCTAAGCTGTGAAATTTAATTTAAAAATTTCATTCTTCTCAGCAATACTTCGTACCTTGGATCGTCCCGCAGTTTATCCCACACAGGCCACGAATAGAGAGTGTAGAGCAAAGGTCCCCCTTTTTCTAATGTCACAGAAAGCCATTGAAGGGCCGAATCCCTCTGACCCAGGATCGCATAGAAAAGCGCAATTCGGTCAGTGGAAACATATTTGCTTTTTGACATTTCTTTGTACCAATTAATTTGCCAGCGACATATTCCTTGTACATCCTCCCTTACATACGCACTATCGAGGATTGCTAAGTCATGAGCATCTGCTCCCTCAAAGACCGCCAATTTGTGGTGTGCTGACGCCATATCCTTAAAATCATCCAGCTCATAGTAACTGAGAAGAAAATAAACGTATGCGGGATAAAAGTTTGAATCCGCATCTATTACTTTTTTTAATTGCATAATTGCTTTGTTATACTGGCGTGAGGCATAGTATATCCCACCTTCGTGCGTACTTATCATGAGCGAGGTCGGATCTAGCATAGATGCTTTTTTTACCTCTGTAAGTGCTTCGTCCGTTCTTCCCAAAGCAGCGAGAAATTCACTGTACCATTGATGAGCGGTAGCATAATTCGAATTCAGACCAATTGCCTTCTTAAATAGTACCTCAGCTTCCGGGTAATCTCTTTCATACGCATACTTGATGTATGCTGTTGTTGCAATAGCTTCGGCAAGTGAACTGTCGAACTCCAATGCTTGTTTCGCAGCACTATATCCCTTAGGATATCCCTCTACTGTAGGAATGAAACCCCAGTCAGCAAGTACAGTGTAAGCATCGGCGATACCGGAGTATGCCAGTGCATATTGGGGATCATGTTCCAATGCCTGATTGAAGTAAACGATGCTTTTTCGAATAGCGTCTTCTCTTCGCGTATTCCAATAGTAACGGCCCCGTAGGTAGAGTGTATATGCCTCAAGATTGTCAGTATATTGTTTAACGAGGCGCTCATTCTCGCTAACAGTTAATTTAAGCTCGAGAGCATTTACAATAAATCGCGAAATATTTTCCTGTATACTGAAAACATCATCTAAAGTCCTATTGTATGTCTCAGACCACAAATGATATCCATCGGCAACGTTGATGAGCTGTGCGGTTATCCGAAGATTTGTGCCTGATTTTCGTATGCTACCCTCAAGTACCGTTGCGACATTCAATCGCTCTCCGATTGTACGTATATCGATATCCTTCCCCTTAAACTGGAAAGCAGAAGTTCTTGAAGCCACATACAGAGAGGGGATTTTCGTGAGTGCGTTGATGATCTCTTCAGACATTCCGTCGCAGAAGTATTCCTGATCCTTTTCAGGACTCAAATCAGTGAACGGTAGAACAGCAATCGATTTTCTTTCAGCAACTTGCGGAGTTCTAACCATAACCACATAGAGAACCACAAGTGCGATAATGAAGAGTAGACCAGCCAAAATCCACCGCGACTGCTTAATTCCTGGGATTGTAGTTACTGTGCCGAGCTGTGCTTTCCGAATTTCATCAATAATTTCACCTGCATGCTGGAAACGTTTCTCTTTATCTTTCTGTAAACACCGATCAATTATTCGTTGTATTTGTGAGGGGATAGAGCTATCGGGTGTTGGAGTCTCATTAACAATTGAATATACTAAAGCCGCTTCATGCTCTCCTCTGAAGGGTAGTTTTCCTGTCAAAAGCTCATAAAAAAAAGTACCAAACGAAAAAATATCGGATCTCTGATCTATCTCTTCGCCTCGTGCTTGCTCAGGAGACATATAGGCTGCCGTACCAATTGTAGAGCCGCTCCGGGTTAGTTTGGCTGATCCTTTGAGCTTTGCGAGACCGAAATCGAGAATCTTTACAATTCCATCTTTCGTAAGAAAGATATTTGCGGGTTTGATATCCCGATGAACGATGCCCCGCTGATGAGCTTTCTGCAAACCCTGTGCAACCTGAATTGCAATTTCTGTCGCTTGTTTA
>CAYGZC010000069.1:0-6117 GCA_964354225.1 uncultured Chlorobiaceae bacterium
CTCCCTCGGATCTGATTGTTACAAATATCAACCTCCCTGATACCGCAGAATGCGGTCAGGATGTGACAATAACCTGGACAATAAGCAACCAGGGAATTTATTCTGCCACTGGCTGGATCAAAGATGCAGTCTACATTTCTAGCGATTTAGTGTGGCAACCCGACGATCCTCTCTTTGGCATGAACTATCGTTATATCGACCTTGCACCCGGTGCATCAATCACGGTTTCTGCAAGGGCAAATCTTGCAATGCTAATGAGGGCTGATTCCTCAGGAACAATCACTGGAGAGATGCCGGGTGTTGCATTAGGGGATTACCATGCTATCGTCCGGACGGATATCCGCAATAACATTAGGGAGAGCAACGATCTCAACAACTCACTGGTGTCGGTGACAACAATGAATGTGGATGTGCCGCTCATAGAGGTGGGTGTCCCTGAGTCGGCTGCACTTACCCAAGAACAATTCAGATATTATCGCGTGAACGTTGCATCGGACCTTGATTTGAATGTAAATCTCGCCAGCAACCTCAGTGAGATTTCAAATGAGGTCTATGTTGCATACGACAGGGCTCCGACATTGAACGATTTTGATTATTCTGCAGCATTGCCTTTTACATCTAACCAGCAATTGATTGTACCGACGACAAAAGCAGGTACCTATTACATTCTCATTCTGGGGCGGGGTTTTCCTGCCGGTGTTGATACGGAAAAGGTTTCGATTCTGGCTACTGCTCTTCCGCTCTCGGTTCTGAAGATATCACCAGTGGCTGGGGGATTGGGCGGTCTGGTTAGTTGCCGGCTGGACGGTGCGGGATTCCGAGAAGGGATGATGATATATCTCAGGAATGCTGAGGATTCAATCTATGGAGGGACGGTGCTCAATTACATTAATTCAACCGAGTGCGACATAAGGTGGAATCTTGAGCATGTTCCCCTTGGCAGGTATGATGTGGTTGTGAAAAATCCCGATTCCTCGACTGCCTATTTAGCGGAAGGCTTTACCGTGGAAGCACTAAGGCGTGAGGGGATCTTGGCAGAACACAACATACCAGAAATATTACCGGGAAGATTCTCCAGGATGCACACGCTCCATCTAGCACACACATGGAATATTGATTTGCCATACTTGGTCGTTCAGATCGCGATTCCAAATCCACAGTCGATTGAGGTATACTCCGATCGTCTGAAAGGTTTCAGAGCAATTGTGCCAGATTCATTGAAGCACTTGGCAAAGAACTATTACACGTCGGGAGACTGGCGATTTGTGCCCCTCATAGCAAGGGATGTACGTGTCGGAGAGATTGTGCAATTGAATATTGCATTACGAGGCATTCAGTTTGAACATCACTATCTGCCAATACGGATACTTGTGCATGCTATCGATAAAGCTGTTTTTACTGATGCAATTGAATCACAGATAGATCTTGCGCGTCAACTAGTACTTCAGGATCCATCGAAGTGGGATTCAGTGACGGTCACATTGGCGCATGATTCATATTCATTCCGGAACAATATGATGCAGTTCTATATATCGAGCGGAATTTTCGATAAAGATCAAGTAAGCACTAAAGATTTTAAATCAATGGCAAAAGAAGACGCCGTCACTGCAATGCCTGGTATGCCGCCTGGGGGAGGGTTTGGAAAGGTCACATGCGAAATCCTCTGTGGCGAGGTTGTCGCTTGCGCTGTCTCAATATTGGATTGCACCATAGACCTTGGATTGGGTCCTTTTGGAGGTATAATAGCGATACCGACTTGCATTTACGGAGTCGCTGCTTCGTGTGTTCTTCCGGCGTTTGGAATTAGCACTGGAGCGGCAGGATGCCTCGGATTGGCGTCGGGGCTTTATTGTACTACCTGCGCTACTGCGTGCCCGTATGTTCTTCAGGTTTGCGATCCGAATGATATCACAGGACCCAAGGGATATGGAGATGAGAAGTGGATCTCACAAACACTGACGCTCCCCTATACCATACGATACGAGAACGATCCCACGAAAGCCACTGCACCTGTTAAGACGGTTGTAGTTACTTTACCTCTGGACAGTACTCTCGACGCCAGGACATTCCGCTTGGGGAATTTCGGATTTGGCAGCTTTGTCTTTACTGTTCCAGAGAACAGGGCTTTCTATTCAAAACGGCTGGATGTACGAGATTCGCTCGGTGTATTTGTGGATGTCAACGCCGGAATAGATTTAGTTAAGAATGAAGCGTTCTGGATTCTTAAATCGATTGATCCGGCGACGGGCCAAAGCCCTATGGGTCCACTGACGGGTTTTCTCCCGGTTGATGATTCGTTGATGCACGGACAGGGATTTTTAAATTATACAGTCAGGCAAAAAGCCACATCCCACACCCTGCAGAAAGTAGAGGCAATAGCTTCCATTGTTTTCGATCTGAATGAACCATTGAATACACCGAAAATATTTAATACGATTGACGCAGACAAACCTACGAGCCGCGTACATGCATTAACTCCGACGACAGGCAATACATCTTTTATAGTAGGATGGTCAGGAGTAGACTCCGTCGGTTCGGGTATTCAGAATTATACGATTTACATTTCGGTGGATGACAGCATATTTACACCATGGCTCACAGAAGTTGCCGATACCTCTGCGCAATTCACAGGCGTTTTGGGAAACAAGTATGCATTTTACAGCATCGCACGTGACAACGTTGGAAATGTTGAACAATCAAAGATCTCGGCTGATACTTACACAATCGTTACCGGTGTTAAATCCCCTGAAGAGCTGCCGAAAATATTTGCATTGTATCAGAATTATCCCAATCCCTTCAACCCAACTACTACAATCCAGTTTGATATACCTAAAACTTCATTTGTAACTCTGAAGGTGTACAACGTGCTCGGACAAGAAGTTACTACACTTGTGAATGAGAAACGGGAAGCAGGAAGATATGATGTGCAATTTGATGGTTCAGGATTGCCAAGTGGTGTATTCTTCTATCGATTGGTTGCCAAAGATTATATATCGACGAAGAAATTTATTCTAATTAAATAAGAATCAGTTTCAACCTGATGTCTGCCCCTGAATTGCGACTCACGTTAAACGTGAGTCGCAGTTGATCATTGAATGATCTTTATATCGAAGATGTGGTCGTCTAATTGAATTTTATTAACTACATCCATCCCTGATATAACTTTACCGAAGATTGTATAACGTCCATCCAAGTGCGTTTGTGGTGATTGTGTAATGAAGAACTGAGAGCCCTCGGTGTCTTTACCTGAGCTTGCCATACCGAGCATACCGGTTTCATAGGTGAGCGGTGAAAACTCGGAGCGAATCGAATATCCCGGTCCACCCCAACCATCTCCCCTTGGATCGCCTCCCTGTACAACAAAGTTCGGCACAATACGATGGAACGAGAGACCACGATAAAAACCTCTCTGGGTCGCGAGCTTCAAGAAACTCATAACGGTGAACGGAGCGTAGTTTTTATATAGCTCCATCAGAACATCTCCCCGTAATGTTTCCATCTTTACCCGGATCGTATCTTTGAACGAGCGAAGATACTTAAAATCAAAATCTGTGAAGATCGGCTCAAAATATTTCAAGATATCCGATGAATAATCCCGACCTGTAATAGATTTAAGAGCAGATGCCGCAGCAAGCTCTATGGATCGATCCCGCTCTTCTAATTTATCTCGTAGAATAGCGACTGACCTATCATCTCTAAGCTTACCCAAAGTCGAAATTATCTCCTGCATCGATTCAATATCATCGGGAACCTGCAACCGTGAAAGTGCCTCAAGCAACGGCTCAATAGATATTTTACGCAGAAAGAGTGAATCACCTAAAATTGAAGCAGCAGTTGTGACAATAGCAACATCATTCACACTAAGCGCTTCGATGCTCGCTCGATATGTCTTCTTAATAATTGTTGAATCATCGGAATTCTTTTTACTCAGCTCTTGCAATCCTTCAAGCGCGGCGCGATACAAAACGGATTTATCGTTTCCGATATACTCTTCTAATGTATTCAATACCTCGCGTGAACCAGTTAGACCGAGTGCAACGAGTAATTGAGCTTGTAGAAGCGGTTGAGGATAATCTTTTATTATAATGTAAGGGAGAGCATCCTTCCCCTTCAACTTTGCAAGAGCTGTTACTGCCTCTGCCTGAAGCTGCCATAGATATTCGTTGTCTTTATTAATGGCAATTTTCTCGAGCAGTGCGAATGTTTCTCTCAGAGTTGTACTTGTACCTTCCTTCTTCAATTTTGTATTACCAAACGCCGATAGCGCAGTTATAGCGGTGTTGTTGTTTCCTGTAAGAAAGAAACGTTTGAATGTGCGAACTATATCATCTTTCCCGTTCAAATCGTAATTGCTTAATGACCGGAGTGCATTCACTCTCACCCTCCAATCACCATCGAAATCTGCAAGCTTCTGAAGCGGTTCAAGGCAGATTTTCTCATCTCTCACTTTGCCAAGTAATGCAGCAAGATTCATTCGAACCAACGGATCGTGATGTTTGAAAAGTTGAACTATCTCATCAAGGTTTGTACGTATTTCGGAATGATTCCCAATACGCTGCAAGGCATACACAACCTGCCAAGGTGTTGATTCCATGGGTTTGGTGAGTTTCAATAAATATTGAACTGCTTCTCTGCTCACGATTCCACGAATTGCAAATCGTGCGATGCTCATTGCAAGCCCGCGAGGTTTGATATCTCCAAATCGAAGAATCAAATCGTTTAACGCTTCCTCAGTACCGAATTTACCAATTTCCTCGATGAGTCTACCTTTCAAACTATTACCGCGTTTTCCTCTATCAGCAAGAAGATCGATTCGTGTCCAGATAAGATCGTGCTGAAGTGCTTGTTTACTTTTACGGGATAAATGTCCCGCTGTCTGCCCAATCGCAAAAGCTGCCCCATTATCTGACAGGCGATCAACAAGGAGATTAATCACCGATGTATCTTGGATGTTTGCAAAAGCGAGAATTACTTTTTCCCGAACGATTGGATCATCATCAGATAATAAACTAACCAACTTGCCATCATAAATAGTGCGGGTATCCTGCATCCTTAGAATAATCTCTAACTTCTCTTCCCTTTTCTTTAAATCAACTTCTGTAGTTTGTTGACAAAAAAGAGTTTGACAGAAAAGAAAAAGTACCATCAACAGAGTAATATTATTTATCATACTCCACCTAAAATAAAGGCCTGTTTTTGAATTTTGCCCCGATTTCCTTCTCAACAAAATTACGCGCTTTTATTTCATCAACTTCATTGATATCAACCATTGTCATAGTTACATCAAATTTGTGGTTCACACATTCCTTTGCAAACTCAACCATTGCCGAGAATAATTTCTTTCCATCAATCCGCATTAACCGACCATATTGTTCAGGATCAGTCGTGTTCAAGCTTATCGATATCGAATCTACGAGACCAACTAGTTCAGGTACGATATTGCGATGATTTATGATATTTCCGTGACCATCGGTATTGAGACGGACTTTCCCCCCTCGTTCCTTGACCCACTTAGAAACTTCTTTAATAACATCAAGACGAATCGTCGGCTCACCGAAACCACAGAAAACTATTTCCTCATATTTTTTTGGATCGCCGATTGCCCGAATAATTTCATCCACATTGGGTTCTTTGGTTATTCTAAGGTTGTTCCCCTTCACCGTCGCTTCACCTTTACGATCACAGAAAACACAATCAGCATTGCATCTGATTGTGATGTTGAGATAAAGTGAATTACGAATTTTGTACGCAATTGTCGGGTCAGGATACTTTCCAATCCCAAATAACTTATGCACACCGAAACTACTGGCTCTTCCAATATCTTCAAGCGAAAATCCTTGTAGCTCTGCAATCTTTTGCGCTATAAATTTCACAAAAGATGGTTCGTTTCGCTTTCCTCTGTGAGGTGAAGGAGTTAAATACGGACTATCCGTTTCAAGAAGTATGTGTTCTGCCGAGACGTGCGTGGCTACTTCAATCATGGAGTTTGGTTTATTGGGTTTATTGCCGTATGTAACAGGTCCGGTTAGAGAAATGTAGAATCCCAGATCAATAAGCTTCCATGCCATCTTAGAATCACCGGGGAAACAATGAAAAACACCTTTCGGGGGAGGATAA
>CAYGZC010000070.1:0-3247 GCA_964354225.1 uncultured Chlorobiaceae bacterium
GCTCTCTGGGCATTGAATACGACGCTTCAAAAACCTTTGTTGATTAAATATCCAGCCCCGCAGTTTGCGTTAATTCAATTCGTCATTGGCGCCGTTGGTCTTTCATTAATAGCAGCACCATCGGCAATAACACTTGAGTGGAGTGCAATCCATTGGACGTATTACCTTGCCGCTATCGTTTCCGGAACTCTTTCAATTGCCATTGCTTTTCTCATTTGGTCATATGGCATCGATCGTATTGGACCCGGACGGACGGCAAATTTTGGAAATCTTGTTCCAGTGCTTGCGTTTATCGTTTCCTATTTTACTTTGAATGAAAATTTGCTGCCTATTCAATTCATCGGGGCTGCGGTCACAATTTTAGGTGTGTGGATTGCAAGAAGATGAAATTGGAAAAGAGGGGTGAAGGGAGTATATTATTTTTGCGTTATCAAAAATTATAAAAAATTATTAATGCAGAGTGGCACGGTTTAAAGTATATATAGAATACGAGGGGTCTCGCTATAGCGGCTGGCAGGTGCAGAAGAATGCCCGCACCGTTCAGGGTGATCTTATCAACGCTGCAAAGAAAATTTTCAACACGAATGAAATAGAGTTTTACGGTTCCGGCAGAACAGATGCAGGTGTCCACGCCCTGCTGCAAGTTGCTCACCTCGATGTCCAAACAATGCTCGCCCCTGAAATCATCCGCATGAAGTTGAATGATGAGCTTCCTGCCGATATCAACATAATCGAGATTGAAAAAGCACACAAGGATTTTCACTCCCGCCACGATGCCATTGGAAGAAGTTACTTGTATCAGATTTCCCGGCGGCGAACTGCGTTCGGTAAGCGTTATGTTTGGTGGGTGAAAGACAAGCTTGATTTTAAAAGGATGGTTGAAACATCGAAGTTGTTTGTTGGAATGAAAAATCTCGCATCGTTTACTGCCGATGATGAAGAAGAGAAATCAACCAAGGTCCTGATTGAGGATATCGAAATGAAAGAGGTCGGCGATTTGATTCTTATTCGTATCTATGGCTCACATTTTCTCTGGAAGCTTGTTCGTCAAATAGTTGGAGTCATCGTTGAGGTTGGCAGAGGTAAATTGTCATCCGAAAAAGTTCAACAATATCTTCGCATAAAATCAGATGAACCGGCAAAATACACTGCCCCGCCATCAGGCTTATTTCTGGAACATGTCTATTATAAAGGTGATGAGAAACTCCGTTCTTTGGAACCAACAATGAATATTATCAAATCACCATTTGGGAAATCATGAACGTTTACGCCATCGTCATACTTGCAGCGCTTCTTTTTGAATATATACTGAATATTATTGCCGAGATGCTCAATCTTCGAACTCTCTCTACTGGTTTGCCCAAAGAGTTCGAGGGTGTGTACGATTCAAACTCATATAAAAAATCTCAGGAATACACCCGCACTCGGACAAAGTTTGGAATCATTGAATCAACCTTCAGCATTATAGTAACTCTCGTTTTCTGGTTCGCGGGTGGTTTCAATTATCTTGACCAGATTGTGAGAAATTGGAATCTTGCAAATATCTGGACCGGCTTAATTTATATCGGTATTCTAGTTTTAATGCGCTCGATACTTTCACTTCCATTCAGTATTTATTCAACGTTCATTATTGAGGAGCGTTTCGGTTTCAACAAAACAACTCCGGCAACATTTATCTTTGATCTAATTAAAGGACTTCTGCTTGCTGTTGTTCTGGGTGGTCCGCTACTCATCGGCATACTTGCATTCTTCCAATATGCGGGTGACCTTGCTTGGCTATACTGCTGGATTGTAGCGTCAGTGTTTATACTTTTTGTTCAATTCATCGCTCCAACCTGGATTATGCCGTTGTTTAACAAATTCACTCCGCTTGAATCTGGAGAGTTGAAAAATGCTATTCTCTCATATGCTCAATCTGTAAATTTCTCACTCAGGGATGTATTCATGATGGACGGCTCGAAGCGGTCGAGCAAGTCGAATGCTTTCTTCACTGGCTTCGGAAAGAATAAACGCATTGCACTGTTCGATACGCTTATCCAGAAGCATACAGTTTCAGAATTAGTGGCAGTCCTTGCCCACGAAATTGGTCACTATAAAAAGAAACATATCATGCAGGGAATTATCATAAGTATTCTGCACATGGGAATTATATTTTTCTCGATGTCGCTCTTTATTAGCCAGCGGGAATTGTTCGATGCTTTCTTCATACAAAGCATTTCTGTATATGCCGGACTTTTATTTTTCGGATTGCTTTTTACGCCTATCGAGTTTTTGCTTTCACTTGCATTAAATGTTCTCTCGAGGAAAAACGAATACGAAGCCGATAGATTTTCTGTAGAGACCATCGAGAAATCCGAAGCGATGATTGATGCCCTGAAAAAGCTTTCGGTAGATAATTTATCTCATCTCACTCCTCACCCGTTTTATGTGGTGTTGAACTATTCGCATCCGCCAGTGCTTGAGAGAATTAAAACTATTAAAACCTTGAAGATTTAAAATCTTCGAGATTGTTTAGTTCAAATAATTTGAGTAGTTTATAGCACGATATTTGAAAATTCTATATTAAACTTACAAATTTGAAGGGATTTTTTCTATGAAAAAAAATACAATCATCTTACTTTCAGTTCTTGGAGGCATTGTTCTCATAGCGATTCTTCTTGTCGGTTGGGTAACGGGTATCTACAATTCTCTTGTGAAAACAGATGAAGGAGTCAATCAGGCATGGGCGCAGGTACAAAACCAATATCAGCGTCGGGTCGATCTCATCCCAAATCTTGTCGAAGTTGTTAAAGGATATGCGACTCATGAACGTGAAGTGTTCGAGAAAGTAGCGGAAGCACGTGCAAGTGTCGGTAAGCTGCAAGTGACACCGGAAATACTGAATAATCCGCAGCTCTTCCAGAAATTTCAGGAAGCGCAAAATAATATGGGCAGCTGGCTATCTCGCTTACTTGCGGTTGCAGAAAATTATCCGCAGCTAAAGGCAAATGAAAATTTTCTCCAGCTACAATCGCAGCTTGAAGGAACGGAAAATCGTATTGCAGTGGAGCGCATGAAGTTCAATCAGATTGTGCAAGAATATAACGTCAAAGTACGCACGTTCCCAACGTCATTGCTTGCCGGCATGTTTGGTTTTGCGCAGAAGCAATATTTCCAGGCGGAACCCGGCGCTGAGAAAGTTCCAAAAGTAAAATTTTAATGGGTTGGTGATATCATTAAAATACCGCAACTTTCCGGTCTATAAGAA
>CAYGZC010000071.1:0-1886 GCA_964354225.1 uncultured Chlorobiaceae bacterium
CCTGGACTTGCAACTTTTATTTCAATATTCAATCCTTTAAATTCTTCTAATATTCCATATAGAGTATCTACGTCGTTTTGAGACGCATAATCGATATAAATCTTTACATAAATATCACAAGGAAAATCGGCATAGCCTCGCAACACAGTGAGTAGAGGGTCTACCCGCTGTAAAGGATTGTTGGCCGTAATGGCGATCCACAGCTTTTTCGACATGTCGTAAGAGCCCCTTTAGTACTCTATCGAAAAACTGCCCCGCCTTTGTAAAAAGGTTATTAAGTGTGTGTAAGCATCGAGTAAGTCGTCATGGGACGTGGATCCCACATTTATAATCTGCTCAAATAACGCATCAAATTTACGGTACCGATTAAACGTTATCTTTCTGTTTTCAAGCAATCCCAAGGTTCCTCGGAAACGGGCAACTTTATCTCCTCTAAACCCGGACACCTCGTGTATATGGATATTTGATAATCCACGGTCATTTAAAAGTACACGTTTTAAATCAGCGGACAAGCTTGCTTGATAAGCAACTGACTCAACTACCAGCGTGATGGTCGAATAAGTCGGAAAATACGTGTCGTTCTCAAAAGTTAAAATTCCCCATTCAAGTAACATCTCACACAGTAAATCTATCTTTTCTAGATTTCCTACGGAACGGCACTGGTGTGCATCAATAATGTAGTACTTATCTTTAAGTCGTCCGCCCAAAACAAATGCCGTGTAGTCGCTAGTTTCTTTAGCACTAGCAGACAAATCAATTCCTACAGCTAGGGAATCAAACTCCATCTCAACGTCAGCCCGGACAAGAAGATCGGGAGACACGATGAGGTCCGACGTTAAGACAGGTTGTTGTTGGTACTGAAACGCAAATGCAACAGGATCCAACTCTTTTGTCTGTAATAAATAATCGACAGACCATTGTTCAGGCCAATAGCTTACCGGCTCTCCTTTATTGTTGTACGTTAGGGCTTCTTGAGAAACTTGATTCCAGCCCTTAGAAGGGGAAAACATAGTTTTATGAATATCTAAAGGATGGAATCGAGTACCTAGACAAATAGCCCGACCGCCATCAAAAATAATCGGAGCTATAACAGACGACCAGTTATTATTCATTTCGTCCCGAATTGTCGGATTACGTAGTTCCGCCGAAGATTTTATAGGGTCATCGACTAAACAATTGCTTACAACAAACCCGTTTGCAATAAAATTATGATCTGTATGGTCTAGCTCAAGGTCATAAACAATGTGCGTTCCGTTGCTAATTCTTTCAACTCCGGAAACGGTGAGGGTCTCCCAGCTCTGTCTGTGATCTGGTGATGAGCCACGTGGCACTGACGACAAAGAGTTACAAGATTGCAAAGAGTGTTGTTCGCCCGATCGTGATCTATATGATGAATACACAAATTTGTCCGAACTGTTCCGTCGTTTATAGATAACTTCTTTTCCTTCGTATTGCATCCGACACACGTAAAATTGTCCCGATTTAAAACTATCTTTCTCAGTTTCTTGAAGTCTCCTATATAACCCCCATGCTGATAATTTGCATTGCCCGTGCCGGTCATTTTTTTGGAATGATTCAAGTCTGCACACTGACGGGAACAGAACTTTGTTAAGTGCGACGTTGGCAGAAATTTTTTGTTGCAATACAGACACGTCTGAGGTTTTAAAGTTCGTTTCATTTCCCCCGCACAAGTCCGGGAACAACACAGAGTTTTCTGTTCGGTGCTTAGCCTTTGAGCTAAACGGGACGACATAACCGTGAATATCTCTTGACAACAAGGACATTGAATTTCTACTTGAAATTTTCCTACTTTTTGCCAACAATTTGTACAAAGTCTTTGGGTGTGTTGTTTTTTCTGACCGCAACCTAGACAGACTTTCAGCTGA
>CAYGZC010000072.1:0-11103 GCA_964354225.1 uncultured Chlorobiaceae bacterium
TTTCCAGGCGGCTCAATCATATTCTAATATGAAGGATTATAAAAAAGCAAAAGAATATATCCTGAAGAGCATTGAGATTAAATCGGAATATATAAACGCATGGGATATGCTTGCCCTTTACAATGGTGCGCTTGGTTTAACGGCAGAACAGAATGTAGCTTATAAAAAAGTAATTGAACTTATTTCGAAAGCAGATACCAATGGAAACGGGGGAGCAAGCAAGTATAAAAGTAGTTTGAATGCTGCCTATGTATCGTTGGGGTCTCAGGCAATGAATGATAAAAAATATCCGGAGGCAATTGAATATTTTAAGAAAGCTCTTCAAATAAATCCTAAAGATTGTGGGCTATTATTAGCGGTCGGTTCTCTTTCTCAACGAACCAAAAATGAAGATGAGGCACAAAAGTATTATTGTAAGGTTTTACAATCTTGCCCTAAGTCTGAGCAGGCGAAAGCTGCCACAAATGCTCTAAAGGGTTTGGGCCTAGATTGTAAATAGTAGTTGGGGTTTGCCAAAAATAATACTCGACTTTTTCCTCTTTTTTTATTAAATTAACAAAACTTTCCGAATCAGTTGAATCTTACATTTATTTTCAACTAATTTGTGGATTTTTATTGTGTTTTGAACAGCTAATTTTGTAGCAGTTATTATAAATTTTTTTTAAAGCGTAATATGGAACAAAACGAAAGGAATATTATCACGCTATGGAACTAACACTTATTCTTACTATTAGCATATTTGGTTTGATCTCTGCCTGGCTTCTGGCACGCTGGGTTCTTAAAAAAAGTGTCGGTAGTGAGGCGATGCAAAAGATATCTAACGCCATTAAGGAAGGAGCCGAAGCATTCCTTCGGAGACAGAACCGCACCATTCTATTGCTTGCGATTCTCGTGGCTGCTCTATTATTCGTTGGCTATGGATTTATTCGGAGTCATCGCAATTTTGATCCGGTTACCTGTTCGCTTGAGTTGGCTTCATGGATAACATTGTCGTTTGTCTTAGGAGCTCTTTGCTCGGTATTTGCCGGTTATGTTGGGATGTGGGTTTCCATCCGTAGTAACATTCGGACAGCCACGGCGGCATTGACAAGTTTGAACGATGCGCTGAGGATCGCACTGCGAGGTGGAGCAGTATCCGGTTTATTGGTCGTCGCAATGAGTCTTTTAGGTGTCGGCGGTCTTTATGCTCTCGTTAGTAATTTTTCTAATGTTGAACCGGCTAAGATTCCTCTTCTGATTGTTGGTTATGGTTTCGGTGCAAGTTTCGTCGCCTTGTTTGCACAGCTTGGCGGAGGAATTTATACTAAGGCAGCCGACGTTGGTGCAGATCTTGTCGGTAAAGTTGAAGCCGGAATTCCCGAAGACGACCCACGCAACCCCGCAGTCATTGCAGATCTTGTTGGCGATAACGTTGGCGATTGTGCAGGTCGTGGCGCTGATTTGTTTGAATCGACTGCCGCGGAGAATATCGGTGCGATGATTTTAGGTGCATCCCTCGCTGTTGCAGCGGAGAAAATGAACTTGGCTTTTTCTGCCGGTGTGGTAGGAGTTATGATGTTCCCACTGGTTGCTCGTGCATTTGGAATTATTGCTTCTATCGTTGGGATCCTAAGTGTGAAAATGGATAAAGAAGAAAAGATGGATCCGATGCAGGCACTCAATCGCGGTTACTACTTCGCGGTGGTACTTGCTATGATTGGTTTTGGTATAGCTACTTACTGGCTATTGAATCCTCCTAATGCCCCAGATGCATGGTGGCACTTCTTCCTTTGCGGTATTATTGGTGTGTTAACATCAGTTGCTTTTGTGTATATCACGCAATACTATACTGAATATAAATATGCACCCGTGCAAAGGATTGCGGAAGCATCCAAAACCGGTCCGGCTACTAACATTATCGCGGGTGTTGGTGTAGCATTTGAGTGTACATGGATGCCGACATTGGTAATGGGTGCTGCTCTTCTTGCCTCGTATTACATCGGCAAAGCGGCATTTCCACCAGATTTCCACGTCAACGCGGGTCTCTTTGGAACCGCCGTAGCAACTATGGGCATGCTTGCCACAGCAGCATACATTTTAGCGATGGATACTTTTGGTCCAATCACCGATAATGCTGGCGGGATCGTTGAGATGTCTCAGCAGCCGGAAGAGGTACGAAAGAAAACCGACCGTCTCGATTCAGTTGGTAACACAACCAAGGCATTGACGAAAGGTTATGCAGTTGGCTCGGCTGCCTTAGCTGCATTTCTTTTATTCCAAGCTTACATGGATGAGGTTGCTCAATATGCAGGTAAAGCGATGGAGGCGGTAAACTTAGCTAACCCGGTAGTTTTTGTTGGTGGCTTGATTGGTGCGGCACTTGTGTTTTTATTTTCTGCAATGGCGATTCGTGCTGTTGGGAGTGCAGCACAATCGATAATCGAAGAAGTGCGCCGGCAGTACGCTAAACTGCCGAGGATCAACGATATAATTCAATTTACTACCGATTTCAAACCTGATTACAGCTCCTGCGTTGATATCGTAACAAAAGCAGCTTTGCGTAAAATGGTTGCCCCAGGTTTGCTTGTTGTTCTCACACCGATAGCCGTAGGATTAATCTTCAAAATATTCATCACTCCCGAAAATCCCTTAATCGCTGCTGAAGCGGTTGCCGGTCTTCTGATGGTTGGAACCATCGTGGGTATTCTCACAGCTTTGTTCTTAAACAACGGCGGCGGCGCATGGGATAACGCAAAGAAATATATTGAGTCGGGCGCTCATGGTGGAAAATATATTACATTAAAAGATGGAAGCAGAGCTAAGAATCCAACGCATAGTGCGGCAGTGGTTGGTGACACGGTCGGTGATCCATTTAAAGATACGGCGGGTCCATCGCTTCACGTGCTGATAAAATTGTTGTCAACGATAACATTGGTATTGGCGCCGTTGTTTCTTTGACATCGGTGTCATGGTCCCACCATGACACAAACATGGAAAGGGTGAGACATAATATAATATCGAACACTACGAGGGCTTTCACAATTGTGGAAGCCCTTTTTTATTGTTTCTTAGGTAGAAATTGCTATATTATTGGCAATTTAGAAAAAGTCTGAATCACTGATATTTATGATTAATTTGATTAACGTGATAGGGAGTAATTTATGGATGGAAATTCATTTAATATAAAAGAAGAACAACTCGAAAAACTCAAATCATTTTTCCCCGAAGCCGTTTCAGAAAGTAAGATTGATTTTGAAAAGCTAAAACTTACACTTGGCGAAGATTTAACGATTGCCGACGAGCGTTACGTGCTTAACTGGGCTGGTAAAAGCGATGCGTTCAGAGCTATACAAATACCTACAACTGCAACGTTGAAACCACTGTCTGAACCGCTGATGACCGCTGAGATCGCTGATGACGCTGATGGTTATGATAAAAAGATAAAAAATCAGCGTAATCAAATTCATCAATGTAATCAGCGGTCAAATGTTTTTATTGAAGGTGAGAACCTTGAAGTGCTGAAGGTTCTGCAGAAATCTTACTACAACAAGATTAAAATGATTTACATTGACCCACCGTACAACACGGGCAACGACAATTTCATCTACCCCGACAAATTCTCCGAAACGAAAGAAGAGTACCTCAAACGCATTGGCGAGATGGATGAGGAAGGGTACTTGACGAAGGAAGGATTATTCCGGAAGAACAGCAAAGATAGCGGACGCTACCACTCCAACTGGCTCTCGATGATGTACCCGCGACTTTTCCTTGCACGCAACCTGTTAAAAGACGACGGCGTGATATTTGTTTCCATAGACGACAACGAAGTGCACAACCTCCGGTTGTTGATGAATGAGAATTTTGTGGTAAGTATGACAGTTTTGTGCAATCCCAAAGGTCGTTCGCAAGATAAATACTTTGCGACTAACCACGAGTACATTCTTGTTTACAGTAAATCAAATCTTCCCAAAGGATCATTTTCAATAGCTAAAGATGAGGAACAAATCATAGATGAGTATCCAGAAGAAGATGATTTGGGTAAGTATCGCCTTCTAGAATTACGGAATACACACCGTGAATTTGGAAGACATAATCGGCGAAACCTATACTATCCTTTATATGTGGATGAGGATGGAGATGTAAGGATTGATGTTATGGATGGAACAGAAGAAGTTTTACCGATTTGGGATGATGGATTTGAGGGTTGTTGGACTTGGGAAAAACCTAAAGCAGAAAAAGATTTGGCATTGCTTGTTGCACAAAAAATCAAAGGTCGATGAAAAATATTCCGAAAGAGTTACGCTAGTGGTGCAGATCGGATGCTTAAAACCGTCCTGATTGATAATACTTTTTATACCGAACGTGGACAGAAAGAATTCAACCGATTATTCGGTATGAAAGCTAAAATATTTCAATCCCCCAAATCTGCACTACTGCTATTTCAATTAATCAAAACTGCAACGGAAGAGGGCGATATTATTTTAGACTTCTTCGCCGGCAGCGGCACAACAGCGCAAGCAGTTTTAGAACTCAACAAAGAAGACGGCGGCAACAGGAAGTTTATACTTGTCCAACTGCCCGAGAAAACGGATGAAGCATCGGAAGCGTACAAGGCGGGTTACAAAACGATTGCTGAGATATGCAAGGAAAGAATCAGGCGGGTTATCAAGAAATTGAATGATGAGAAAAAAGAGGAACACAGGAAAGCCGATGAAGCAGCCCCGCTTTTCACCCAGCCACAATCCCGTCATACTGAACTTGTTTCAGCATCTGATCAGAGCATGCTGGGCATAGATCCCGACCAAAAACATGTCGGGATGACGGGTACTCTGGGTTTCAAAGTCTTCCGGTTGGAGCAGTCGAACTTTAAGATATGGCGGACGGATACAATTGAAAACGAAGAAGACTTGAAGAAACAGATGGAAGCGTTTGCCGATCCTGTGAAAGCATCATCGACAGAAGAGAATATGGTGTGGGAAATTTTGTTAAAATCGGGCTACGAGTTGACGACGAAAGTGGAGACGCTAACTATTCAAGGTGTAATCGTGTACAGCATTGCAAGCGGCAAGATGATGGTTGCATTGAACTCGATAAGCGAGCAAGTGATTACAGAAATTATAAAGCGCAAGCCGAAACAGTTTATATGTCTCGACAAGCTCTTCGCAGGCAACGATCAATTGAAAACGAATACGGTGCTGCAGATGAGAGATGCAGGAATAGGATTCACTACTGTCTGAACCGTTGATGACCGCTGATTGAAAGATTGATATGATAAAGGAAGAATATAAATATTCAGAAATTACGGAAAAGATAATCGGGTGTGCGATGAAAGTGCATAATACACTTGGCAATGGGTTCCAAGAGGTGATTTATCAACGCGCCTTAGCGATAGAATTAGGAAAGGTTCAGATGAATTTTGCTCGTGAAGTCGAGATGCCTATTCATTATGATGAACAAGAAATTGGGACACGTCGAGTGGATTTTATGGCGGAAGGGAAAGTATTAGTTGAGTTGAAAGCTTTGACCTTGTTAGAAGACGTTCACCTATCTCAGGCACTTAATTATTTAGAAGCATTCGATTTAGAAGTTGGCTTGCTAATTAACTTTGGTGCAAGGAAGCTTGAGTTCAAGAGACTTACGAATGAACGCAAGCATATGCTAAAACAAAAATCAAAGACATCATGAATATCATTTTATCATTTAAATCAGCGATTCAGACAATTAGATGAAATCAGATTTAATAAGAACATTAACTTCCAGCTTCGAATCAGTATCTCGTACTACTGACGATGTAGAGTTTTGGTTTGCCAGGGAATTACAAGAGCTGCTTGGCTATTCTGAATGGAGAAATTTTTCAATTGTCATTGAAAAGGCAAAAATAGCATGTAAAACCGCAGGGCAAGATATTGCCGACCATTTTGTTGACGTCAACAAAATGGTCGACCTCGGATCGGGAAGCAAACGAGAAATTGAAGATATAATGCTCACCCGTTATGCATGCTACTTAATTGCTCAGAATGGTGATCCGAGAAAAGAACAGGTTGCATTTGCGATGAGTTACTTTGCCGTTCAAACAAGAAAGCAGGAAATTCTTGAAAAGCGAATAGGCACTTGGGAACGATTGCAAGCACGAGAAAAGCTGACACAATCGGAACGGGAAATCTCAGGTATTATTTTTGAGCGTGGTGTGGATGATCAGGGATTTGCTCGCATCAGAAGCAAAGGAGATAAAGCTCTATTCGGTGGGTACGCTACTCATGAGATGAAGGATAAGCTTGGTGTACCTAAGAGCAGGGCGTTAGCTGATTTTTTACCGACCATAACAATCAAAGCGAAAGATTTTGCAACCGAGATAACAAACTTCAACGTTAAACGCGATGATCTCAAGGGTGAAGAAAAAATAACAGACGAGCATGTAAAGAGTAATATAGGAGTGCGCAAAGTTCTTCTTGATCGAGGTATTAAGCCCGAAGCCCTACCGCCTGAAGAAGATGTAAAGAAATTGAAACGCCGTGTAGATTCAGAAGATAAGAAGATGCTCAAGAGCGTGAAGAAGCTGCCTAAACGGAAAAACGGAAACAAGGGAAAATCGTGAAACTACAATTTGATTCTAATCAGGATTACCAGCTTCATGCGATACAATCTATTGTTGATTTGTTTGAAGGTCAGCCGCTTAGCAAGGGTGATTATGAATTCTCGCTTGCTCAAGCGGAAGGAAGTCTAACATTTACCGAGTTTGGCGTAGGCAACAAAATTGTACTCCATGATGATGACCTGCTGGCAAATTTAAATAGGATGCAGGAGCGAAACGGGATAACACCATCGCTGAAGTTGGAGGGGAAGAATTTTTCCATCGAGATGGAGACGGGCACTGGTAAAACTTATGTTTATCTCCGCACAATATATGAGCTGAATAAGAAGTACGGATTTAAGAAATTCATAATTGTTGTGCCGAGCATTGCGATACGTGAGGGAGTGCTGAAGAATCTTGAGATTACACACGAGCATTTCCAGATGCTTTATAATAAAGTACCGTTATCGTTTTTTGTTTACGATTCAAAGAACGTTTCACTGCTGAGAGGATTTGCAACAAGTAATACAATTCAAGTACTCGTAATCAATATAGATTCGTTTGCAAAGGACGATAATATCATCAATAAGAATAACGATAAGCTTACAGTCAAGCGACCAATTGAATTCATACAGCATACAAATCCCATCGTCATTGTTGATGAGCCGCAGAATATGGAGACGCCAATCCGTAAGAAGGCAATCCAGAGCTTGAGTCCTTGCTGTACGCTAAGGTACTCTGCAACTCATACTGAATTATACAATCAAGTGTACAGATTAGGTCCGGTGCAAGCATACGATTTAGGTTTGGTCAAGCAGATTGAGGTTGATTCAGTTGTAACGGAGCAAAGTTATAATCAAGCATTTATAAAACTTGAAAGTATAAAATCGCTTCCGACAAAAGTTACAGCTAAGGTTTCACTGGATTGTAACTCAGATGAAGGAGTGAAAAGGAAAGCAATAAATGTGAAGGTTGGAGATAACCTTCATGAGCTTTCGAATCATCGGGAAATGTACAAAGATGGCTACATCGTAGACGAAATAGATGCAACAGAGAAGACGCTATCATTTACCAACGGTATCAAGCTTGTTGTGGGAAAAGTTTTAGGAGATTTTCAAGACGAGATCATGAAAGTCCAGATCCGCAAGACGGTTGAGGAACATTTCAAGAAAGAATTAAAAATGAGGGACAAAGGAATTAAAGTACTCTCACTGTTTTTCATTGACAAAGTAAAAAATTATCGCACATACGAAGATGGTACTGCCGGTAAAGGGAAGTTTGCTGAATGGTTTGAACAAACATTTACCGAGTTTTCGAGGAAACCAGAATACAAGGAACTCTTACCGTACGAAGTCGGGAAAGTTCATAACGGATATTTTGCACAAGATAAGAAAGGGATATTGAAAGATTCACGGGAAGGCGGGTCATCGGAAGATGACGAGCATACTTACAATCTCATCATGAAAGATAAGGAGCGGTTGCTGGATGCGAATGAGCCGCTGAGATTTATTTTCAGTCATTCCGCTTTGCGAGAAGGATGGGATAACCCAAATGTCTTTCAGCTTTGCACATTGAACGAGACAAAATCGGAGTTGAAAAAACGACAGGAGATTGGGCGAGGTTTACGCTTATCTGTTGCCAGCGATGGGAATAGAGTTTTCGATAAAAACATCAATCGGCTGACAGTTGTTGCTAATGAGAGCTATGAAGATTTCGCAAAACAACTTCAAACAGAAATTGAGCGTGAGACGGGCGATAAGTTTGAAGGCAGGATAAAGAAGAAAGAGGATAAAGTTGCCGTGCGTTTGAAGAAGGGTTATCAGATGGATGAAGCTTTCAAGGAATTATGGGAGAGAATCAAACAGAAGACAACGTATAGAGTACAGTACGACACGGGAGAACTTATCAAAGAATCGGTAAAGAAGATAAAAGAGATTACAGAGATAACGGCACCGAAAATTATTTTCCAGAAAACGGAACTGCAGATGGTAAAGGAAGGTATTAAAGGCGAGACGAAGCAAGTTAAAGCATTTGCGATTGATTCACCTAACTTTGTCATTCCTGATCTTGTTGGTTACATCAATGATAAAATCCATTTAACCAGAAGAACAATACATATAATACTTAAAGAATCTGGACGGCTGGGAGATGCACTGAAGAATCCGCAGTTATTTCTTGATGCTGTTGTGAAAGAGATAAATTCTGTGCTTGCGAAGCTGATGGTGGACGGGATAAAATATCAGAAGATCGCAGATGAATATTATGAGATGAGATTGTTCGAGGATGAAGAGATCGAGCAATATGTTGATACTCTCTATAAGGTGAGGAAGCAGGAGAAGGCGCTCTATAATTATATCACGATTGACTCTATGTCAGAACCGGAAAAGAGATTTGCAAAAGATTGCGAGGACAATGACGATATAGAGTTTTTTATGAAGCTTCCACGTGGTTTTGAGATTAATACTCCCATCGGAAAATATAGACCTGACTGGGCGCTGGTCTATAAGGAAGAAAAACGAATATACTTTGTAGCTGAAACTAAATCCTCACTCTATTACGATGATATGCGCTCGCACGAATGGCAAAAGGTGAAATGTGGATATAAGCATTTTGAAAAGTTCGAAGATGTAATGTTTAAGCATGTGAAGGAGTTGAAGGAGTTAATATAATCAGCATATCGTTGTTAAATAAATTCTTAGGGCTTTCACAAATGTGGAAGCCCTTATTATTTGAATGTCCCACCGCCATTTTGTATATTCTTGCAATTCAATTTCTCGTTAAAGTTTAAATAATCTCAGACAATTTTATCTCATAATTCCTGATAGGAGAACTCCAATGATACACTTCAAAGAATCTATGTTCAAACTGATAGCTGAAACTTCGTCCAATTTACCGCCCGATGTCCGCCGAACTATTGCACAAGCAATGGAATCAGAGACACCAAAAACTCAGGCGATGCTTGCACTTCAAACAATTGCAATCAATATCGATATGGCATGTGATAAAACCGCACCGATCTGCCAGGATACCGGTATGCCAACGTTTGAAATCAAAACGCCCTCAGGTGTAAATCAAATCGCAATGCGAAAAGAAATCGACGAGGCGATTGCAGAAGCAACCAAGCAAGGCAAGCTGCGCCCAAACTCCGTTGATTCGTTGACGGGTAAGAATAGTGGAAATAATTTAGGACCCGGAACACCCGTTGTACACTTTGAACAGTGGGAGAAAGATGAGATCGAAGTACGATTGCTATTAAAAGGTGGCGGATGCGAAAACATGAACACACAGTACTCGCTGCCCGCAACTTTGGATAACCTTGGTAGAGCCGATAGAAATTTAGATGGTATTCGAAAGTGCATCTTGCACGCCGTATGGAAAGCACAAGGATACGGCTGCAGCATCGGTGCGATAGGTGTGGGAATTGGCGGCGATAGAACTTCGGGTTACTCGTTAGCTAAGAACCAGCTGTTCAGAACTTTGGATGATATCAATACAAATCCGGAGCTTGCAAAGCTTGAGCAGACTATTTTGGAGCAAGCAAACAAACTTGGCATTGGTACGATGGGTTTCGGGGGGAAGTCGACACTGATTAGTTGTAAGATTGGTGCGTACAATCGTTTGCCGGCGAGCTTTTTTGTTTCGGTCGCGTACGATTGCTGGGCGTTCAGACGGTTAGGTGTTGTGCTGGATACCTCCAAAGGAGAGATTAAACATTGGCTTTACAAAGACGATACACCTGTTATGAAGATGGCAAAGTCGGAAGCGCTGCCGTTAACTGGACGTGAAGTTTCTCTCACAACTCCGCTCTCTGAGACACAAGTTCGCAATCTGAAAGTGGGTGATGTTGTACTTCTGAATGGTGAGATGCACACGGGTCGCGATTCATTGCATCATTATCTGATTAGTCACGATTCTCCCGTTAATTTGAAAGGAGGAATCATTTATCATTGTGGACCAGTAGCATTGAAACAGGGAGAAAAGTGGTTCATGAACGCTGCCGGACCGACAACGAGCATACGGGAAGAGCCGTATCAAGGCGAAGTTATTAAGAAGTTTGGATTGCGTGGAGTTATCGGTAAGGGTGGAATGGCTGCGAAGACATTGGCAGCGATGAAAGAGCAAGGCGCGGTTTATTTCCATGCTATCGGTGGTGCGGCTCAGTATTATGCAAGGTGTATCACCGAAGTTACTGGAGTCGATTTAATGGAGTTTGGAGTGCCGGAAGCAATGTGGCATTTGAAAGTTAAGGATTTCCCGGTAATTGTAACTATGGACGCTAATGGAAATAGTTTACATGTGGATATAGAGAAAGCTTCAGGACAGGAGCTTGCGAAGTTTGCGGAACCAAGGAAATTGTAATAAGTGGAATAAGTGAAAAACGATGTAGATCATTGTGGCTATAATTAGACGATCCAACTCATTGTGGATGATTTTATAGATGAGTCTACTTTAAAAAAGTGGGGAAGTTTGATTCCAGACTTAAATCTTGTGCCTTAATCATATGTTTTTCTCTTGGAAACTACCTTTTTAGATTCGACTCATAGATTGGTTCT
>CAYGZC010000073.1:0-2046 GCA_964354225.1 uncultured Chlorobiaceae bacterium
ATTTTCCATGTCAAGGAAAGAAATAAAAATTGGCGGCTTCGGCGGACAGGGTGTTATATTGAGCGGATACATCATTGGCAGGGCTGCATCCATTTACGATGCTAAACATGCAACCATGATCCAGGCATTCGGTCCTGAAGCAAGAGGAAGTGCATGCAGCGCGCAGGTGATTGTTTCACCTGAAGCGATTGCATATCCTTACATTACCACCCCAGAAATCATGATTGTAATGTCACAGGAAGCGTATACAAAATTTTCACCAGAGCTTGCATCTGGCGGTACATTGATAACCGAAGAAGAATTGGTTCAGCCGCACAACCTCAGAAAGGATGTAAAACATTTTTCCATTCCCGCTACTCGGATTGCCGAAGAGTTAGGGAAGAAGATGGTTATCAACATCGTAATGATGGGCTTCATGACAGCAGTGACCGGTATCGTAGAATCTGATGCGATGAGAAAAGCGGTAACAGCATCCGTACCCAAAGGAACGGAAGAGTTAAACCTGAATGCGTTCAACAGGGGTTATGAATATGGAGTAAAGATCAAGGCGGGCTTGAATTAACGACAGATTAACAGTTTCCGAACTCCGACTTATTGCACAAAAAATATTTGTGAAAGAAGTCGGAGTACTTTTTTACCCCTCCTAAAAAGAAATCTTTACTACTAATCATTTCTTACTAAACTATTTAGTAAACCTTCACCGAATGTATACAGTACCTAAGTGGAAGCAAGTTTCATACAAATCTATTATATTTAATCCATGGAATTACAGTACAAAATTGATGAGAAGAAACGAGTAGCATTAGTATCTGTTTTCGCCGCTATTTTCATTACTGCGATTAAGCTGGTCGTTGGTTTAAAAACAAATAGCCTGGGAATCCTATCCGAAGCTGCACACTCCGGATTAGACCTGATTGCCGCGATCCTAACGTACGTCGCGGTTCGCATTGCTGACAAGCCGCCCGATGAGAAACATCATTATGGTCACGGTAAAATCGAAAACGTTTCTGCGTTTCTGGAAACGCTACTCCTTTTTGTAACGTGTGCTTGGATTATTTGGGAAGCGATTCAGCGGTTAGTATTTAAAACTCCGCATGTAGAAGCGAGTGTTTGGGGTTATATTGTTATTTCGATTGCCATCATTGTCGATTTCAGCCGGTCACGTGCGTTAAGTCGTGTTGCGAAAAAATATCACAGCCAGGCGCTCGAGGCGGATGCGCTTCATTTCTCCAGCGATATCTGGTCGTCATTGGTTGTCATTGCAGGTTTATTCTTTGTATCCATCGGATATGCATGGGTAGATGCGCTTGCTGCGCTTGCAGTAGCATTCCTCGTGCTTTTTGTAAGTTATCGGTTGGGGCGGAGAACAATTGATGCATTAATGGATCGCGTGCCGGATGGAAGGGATGAGGATATAAAAAAAATAATCTCAGAAGTTGATGGAGTAGAAAAATTAGGTAGTGTACGTCTTCGAACTTCAGGTGGTAAATTGTTTGTGGATGTAACCGTCGCGATCCGCCGAACGACACCGTTTCAACAGGTACATCATATAATGGATACAGTTGAGAAGGCGATACACAAGTATAATAATAGTACAGATGTGATCGTTCATGCCGAGCCGTACGAAAGTAAAGATGAGACGGTTGCTGATAAGGTTCGTATGATTGTGATTGACCGGGGCTTGCGATCACCTCATAATTTAGAAGTTTATCAAAGTAATGGGAAATATCATATCGATTTCGACATCGAGCATATCAAGGGAAAAACATTTGTTGAAGCACACGAAATAACTACTGAAATCGAAACGGAGATACGGGATAAGATACCAAATATTGAAAAGATTACCGTTCACATGGAAGAAATAGAAATCAGTGAGGATGAAATAGCCAGAGGAAAGATCAAACACATTAATCTACAGGATGATATTCGAAAGGCAATCCAGAAAGATTCTCGAATCCTGCACTGCTCAGATATTAGTATCATACCTCGAAGGGATAAATATAATTTATCGTTGATTTGCCACTTTGATAAATCGAAAAATCTCGA
>CAYGZC010000074.1:0-3430 GCA_964354225.1 uncultured Chlorobiaceae bacterium
TGGCATCGAAGGTGGAAAGATTGTTATGAATAATGTCAAATTATTCATCCTCGCCGTCTCACTTGGCGGCGTTGATTCCTTGATTGAACATCCAGCTTCAATGACCCACGCTTCCATGGCTAAGATAGAACGTGAAAAATCTGGCATTGCTGATGAGCTTGTTCGCATCGCAGTCGGTTGTGAAGATTATGAAGATTTAAGGGATGATCTTGATCAGGCCCTGAATAAAATTCCATAGTTGCACTTAAATACATTAAACCATTCGGTTGCAAGTACGACTGATTTTTCGCCCTATATGATTAGTCAAATGAGTCGCACATAAATTCGCTCTAACCCTCATTTTTTTCGCGCTCTGGATCGTCGCCTACATAGACGTCTATTTATCCATATCCACTATGATTTCAAAGTAAATGGTACTTGATTAATCCAAAAATATTAGCTATATTCGTCTATGCGAATATCCCTATTAACCTGATCGAATATAATGTATGAGCAACTGCTGCGCAAAACCTATCTCTAAAATTATCAAGATCGGCGGTATCGAAGTCGGTATCAAAGGACTGGATAATATCTTTCAGGATGTTTATTCTTCCCACTATGATAATGATGAACAATTGATACGAACTCTTTTCCAAAAACTCAAAGAACACGGTAACTATGTATCTCCCAAATGTGAGGAGATGTACAAAGATGGCATCCTTAGAGAGTACAGAAAATTTCGTGGTTCTGTCCTGAAAGCAATCGAAAACCGCGAACAAACAACAACACAAAAGAAACGCAGATGGTACACGCTAAATAAAGGAACTGAATAACGTATGGAATGGAAAAAGGAATGGAAACCGCTTGTTCTAATTGTTGGCGTTTTTGTTCTCGCATATTACCTTCCTGTCGGAACACAGAGATTCGATAATGCAATTATGGAGGCTCTCTCTTTAGTAAAGTGGTATGCACAAGAGCATGTCATATTATGCCTCATCCCTGCATTCTTCATTGCGGGAGCAATCAGTGTTTTTGTCAGTCAAGCTTCAGTGATGAAGTACTTGGGAACGAAAGCGAATAAATTTTTATCGTACAGCGTTGCTTCTGTTTCTGGAACGATACTCTCAGTCTGTTCATGCACTGTCTTGCCGCTTTTTGCAGGTATCTACCGGATGGGTGCTGGCATCGGACCAGCAACGGCATTCCTTTATTCCGGTCCCGCGATTAATGTTCTCGCTATAATTCTCACTGCTCGTGTGTTGGGAATAGAGTTAGGTATTGCTCGTGCTGTCGGAGCAATAGTATTTAGCGTGGTTATAGGTTTATTAATGCATTTCATCTTTCGGAAAGAAGAGGAAGCAAAAGTTAACGCTCAAATGGTGATGCCCGATCCACCGATATCTCGACCACTATGGCAAAACGTTGTGTATTTCGCTTCGATGGTAATGATTTTGGTTTTTGCAAATTGGGGCAAACCTGAAGATGTATCTGGTTTTTGGTATATAGTCTATTCTTACAAATGGTTTATTACGGGTGTTGCTTCTCTTCTGTTTGCTTTAACATTGATTCTCTGGTTCGGATTGGACTGGTGGAAAGTTTCACTTGCAGCGATTCCAACAATTATCGTTGGACTAATATTCTCAAACGAACCGATCGTTGCTTTTGCCATCGGAGCGCTCGGGCTCTCAATAATCACAAGCACTAATAAGGGTGAGACGGGCGAATGGTTTATCTCGACGTGGGGATTCGCGAAACAAATTCTTCCGCTCCTTTTGTTTGGAATTTTGATTGCAGGTGCATTACTTGGTCGACCGGGGAACGAAGGTATAATTCCATCTGAGTGGGTTGCAGCTGCTGTCGGAGGAAATTCTGTCTGGGTGAATCTCTTCGCTTCAGTTGCGGGCGCTTTCATGTACTTCGCTACACTCACGGAAGTTCCGATACTTCAAGGATTAATCGGAAGCGGTATGGGTAAAGGACCGGCTCTTTCTCTCCTGCTCGCCGGACCTGCTCTCTCACTTCCAAGTATGTTAGTTCTCAACAGCATCATGGGGACGAAGAAGACAGTCATCTATGTTTCGCTTGTGATTATTATTGCTACAATTACAGGTTTGCTGTACGGAGCATTTTTCTAAGCAGTTGAGCGCATGAAGGAATAGATATTTGAGCCATAATCACAAGCATACAGTTTCAAAAAAGCGTTTAGGAATTGCAATTATTCTTAACAATGGTATTAATTCACATGGTATTAGGATATTCAATTAGTATAAGGATTATTATGACGCGTTTTAATTTCTCTCTATCAGTACTAATCATTTTATTTTCCGCAGGCAGTATACTTGCGGTGCAAAATAAAAAGGTGAAGAAAACAATCGAAGCTCAGTCGAAGATAACTTTTATCGAGCTTGGCTCGGTTAACTGCATCCCCTGTAAGAAAATGCAGCCGGTTATGAAATCTGTAGAAAAGAAATACGGTGGACAGGTCAAAGTGATATTTTATGATGTCTGGAAACCCGATCAAAAGAAATATGCACAGAAATATGGAATCAAGTTAATTCCAACACAGGTATTTTTGGATGAGAAGGGCAAAGAAATCTATCGTCATGAAGGATTTTATGCTGAGGAAGAGATCGATAAACTCTTGAAATCGAAAGGATTGAAAATATTATGAAGAAACTGCAAATCCTTGGCACTGGATGTCCGAAATGTAAAAAGCTTTTCGAGCTTACCGATCAAGCCGCCAAGTCACTCGGCATCGAATACGAAATCGAGAAAGTTGAAGATATTCAACAGATCGTAGCATTTGGTGTGATGATGACACCAGCACTTGCCGTTAACGGCGAGGTGAAGGTGAGCGGCAAAGTCCCCACTATGGATGAGATTAAAAAGATGATAGTGTAAATATCGAAAGGATATCCAGTATGGCGATAAATAAAAATGAATGCGGATGTCAAGCGGCACCGCAATTAATATTCCCGTGTTCGGGTGCGGCAGATGTCGGAGAAATATCTGACAGGGCAGCGCGACGACTGACACGCGAAGGAGTTGCACGAATGTATTGTTTGGCAGGCATTGGTGGACGGGTGAACGATATTCTGGAATCAACAAAAATGGCTTCAGGTGTTCTTGTTATAGATGGATGCATCGCTGATTGTGCCAGGAAAACGCTTGAGCTTGCTGGATTTTCTGATTTTGTGCACTTAAGAATCACCGACATGGGAATGGAAAAAGGCAAATCTCCGGCAATTGGTGAGAGGATAGATCAGATTGCTGAAAAAGGAAAAGCACTATTGCAGTATAAAATTCAATCATAAGTGAACTAAACATGAACGCAAAAAAAATCGTAACGGTTGTTCTTCTTCTCTTTGTCATTGTTAGTGTGGTATTTCTTCTTGCTAAAGAATTCACACCAAAGCAAGCTGCGAACAACCTGTCGATAAATGAAACATAT
>CAYGZC010000075.1:0-2550 GCA_964354225.1 uncultured Chlorobiaceae bacterium
GATTTCTTAGGATAGTAACGAGTTGAGTGACCTTTAAAACGGATTTGGGCATCGTTCCAGTAATTACCTTGATATTCAAGTGATGCAGGTATAAGTGAATCACTAAAAATATCCCGGGTAAAAAGAAGTTGATAATCATCCGGTTTCATTATCATGATGTATTGTGGAATTTGGGCATACAACGTAATTGTAGCTATTAGGGTCAGAATTAATAAGCACTTCATAATAAACTCCATCACTAAATAAAGATTTTAACACATTGCTTGCCAAAACAAGGTTCGCCGTAAATATACTTATCTCACCGGCAAGATTCAAACACCTTTACAGTAACTCATGATAATAGTCACTTCTTTTATGGTATGTAATCGTATTTAATAGTAATTTTCAATATACAAGAAGAAGTTTCAAAAATCATTGGAAATGATTAAATTATATTTAATGATGAATGAAGGACTACGATCATGCCTGAGACACAAGTGACTGCTATTCAAGCTATTCAAGCAATACTTGCACCTGCGGTTGGAATCTCAGCGGTTGGATTACTGCTACTTAGTTTGAGCAACAAATACTCGACAATCATCAATCGTATCAGATTGCTCAATGATGAGAAACGAAAATTCTCCCGTCACCTTGGTGAGAAAGGCGATTTGGCATATCCCGACAACGTCAGGTTTATGAGCATCGGCAAACAGACTCAGGAATTGCTTGTCAGAAGCAGGTATGTTCGGAATGCAATTCTTTCGATGCAGACGGCTATTGCTCTTTTTGTTCTTACCTCCGTTACGATAGCTCTGAATCTATTTATAAGCACCGACGTTTTCAAAACTATCCCGTTGATAATTTTCGTTATCGGAATGATTGGCGTTTTTGTTGGAATTATTTTTGGTGGGATGGAAGTATATAGATCGTTTAAAATTATACTTCTCGAAGTAAAAGGAGAAGAATAAGATATGTCTGATTTTTTTAGATTGCTTTTATCACTACAATAGTTATATCATCATGTTGGGCTACACCTTTTGAGAAAGATTCAACCGCATCAACAATTTTCTGCTTAATGACAACAGCCGCTTGGTGACCTTCTCTAGTGACAACTTCCTCAAGCCCTTCATTACCAAAAAATTCACCTCTTAAATTTTCAGCTTCACAAACACCGTCGCTGTACAGCACAACACAATCACCCGGGTCCAGAGTCACTAAACGTTCTTCACAAAGTATGTTATCATCAAAATTCAATGCCATACCTTTTACAGGTAAAACTTTTGCAGTTTTAGTCCTATCCCGATAGATTACTGGATAGCAATGACCAGCATTTGCAATATTAAGTGTTCGCGTAGATGTGTTAAAAAGAACAAGGAGAACGGTGATGAAAGATTTTCGGGGAAAATTACTTCTGACAATTTTATTGCTTCCTTTAAGATGTGCCTGAGGATTTTTTTCGTGAAATGCTTGGGAATATAATACACCTTTCATCAGCGTTGCAAGAAGTGCGGCAGGCAATCCTTTCCCCGATACATCAGCAATGATCACCTCATAATGTTCATCATCGAGCCGGATAAAATCGTAGAGGTCACCACCAACTTCCTTAGCAGGCATGGAACAGGCAGCAAACTCAAAATTGGGTACATTTGGAAGTTGCTGCGGTATTAGACTCATCTGCACTTCCCGGGCAGCGAATAGCTCTTTCTCCATCATCAATTTATGTCGCTCTTGTTCATACAACCGCGCGTTTTCGATAGCAATGGCTGCATGAACCGAGAGTGCATCCATAAAATTTTCATCATCGGTTGTGAAAACACCGTTACGCTTGTTCAATAATTGAAAAACGCCGATGATTTTCTCGTCCTTATTTTTCATCGGCATGCAAAGAATAGTTTTCGTACGGTATCCTGTCTTTCTATCAAAATCTGGATTGAAACGTGGATCGAGATATGCATCGGTAATATTTAGAGTATCGCCTGTTGCTGCCACATAGCCGGCAATTCCCTTTCCCATAGGCAAATGAATTTTAATATGTTCCGCGCCTTTGTATATCTTCGACCATAATTCCTGTTTCGTTTCATCAATGAGATAGACTGTACCACGATCTCCATTGACAATCTTTAATGCAGACTCCAAAATTAAATTGAGGAGCTTATCTAAATTTAGCGTCGAGTTTACGACCTTTGTTGCATCGATTAATTGTTCTAATTTCTTCAGCTCGGTAATCGTATGCTCGGTATGGCGTGCTAATTCTCCAATGAAGTGATTGTTTAGCGCTCGCAGCCGGATGCTCAGCACCTGCATCAACCGTTTCGTGAATGGATGGCTGTCTTTAAGTAAGCGTTCAAAATCATCCTTGTGAAGAGTGAAGGTAAGGCAATCGTCGACCGCTACTACGCATGCAGAGCGCGGGCGCCCGTCTACCAACTCAAGTTCACCAAAAAAATCTCCCTGATGCAGAAGTGCAAGAAGTTTCTCTTCACCAAATTTTGATTTCTTCAAAATCTTCACACGTCCTTCAACAAGGAGAAAAAGCTCTTCCCCTTCGCTTTCATCTTCAAGGATGACATC
>CAYGZC010000076.1:0-11796 GCA_964354225.1 uncultured Chlorobiaceae bacterium
TTCCTGTCGCAACATAATCAATCGTATTCGCTGCCGCTGATGGACCATCCAATAAAACGATATTTTCGTTCGTAGAAATATCGAAGAAATTAACACGTGTTAAAACACCGGTTCCACCCGCTAATGTATCGGCAAGAAGAATTAAAAGACTATCAGTTTCATCTATATCCTGAGTAAACTGCAGTGTATTTGGAACCGGACGTGAACCAACGCATACAATCCGTGTACCTCTTTGTAGGTTGGATAGATATGATGCATTAGGAAAATCTAAATGACCTTCGGTTGCCTGACCTGCGCCACCTTTAGTGCCCACGTCACTAAGGCGAAAATTTCGGAGATCAACGCCACCCTCTTTTACAACAAGTAACTCAACGTACTCATAACCAGTTGCATTATTTGGTACAAACTCGTTTATGATCACATCGCCTTTTTGTACCTGAGCAAGAATCTGCTGTTGCCCAAGTAATTGTATAGTAATTATCGTTACAACGATAAAAAATATTCTTAAAAAAGTTTTCATGTGTAAATCCTTTCGTTGAAGATATAAAAAATTAATTAGACTTGTTTGCTGAATTTAATTGAATTGAGTAGAGTTATCATCTTAAAATAATCATTTTTCCTGTAATTGTCTGCGTTGATGTTACAAACCTATAGAAATAAATACCTGAAGAAACCACACGTCCCCTATCGTCTCTTCCATCCCACCATGGCGGCTGCTGATTCTCTGATTTTTCATCATATACATAACCTCCATCGAGAGGTGGATTTAATTCGATAATTTTCACCCGCTGACCTAACAGATTATATATTATTATCTTCTTTAAATAATTACCCTGCGGCAATCCAAATGGGAAATACGTTCTACCCGCGACATGCGGATTGAATGGATTGGGATAATTCGGATACAATTTAATCTTCTCGGGAATTTCCGGAGGAGGTGGAGGTGGAAGTGGAGGACCGCCGCCACCTATGTCGGTTCGTAATATGGTTCCATTTGCGCCAACAACCCATCCTCGTTCATTATCAATGAAATATATATCATTCAGGGTATTCCGCGTTTCGCTTTTTTGAGGAAACCAATATGCACCGGAGTTTGTCGTATGGTAAATCACACCGTTCGTTCCACATACCCCACCGTTCAAACTATCTTTCATAGTCATTGCGAAAAAAGTAGGAACTGGATATTCTATATTTATTGATTGAGTTTGCCAGTGCGCGCCTGAGTCGACTGTTTTTAAGATCGACTGAACTGAGCCTGCAATCCATCCTATTTGCTCGTTAATAAAAAAGATAGAATAAATAACGCTGTTCCAACTTTTATTCAGGGTAAACCAGGAATTCCCTGCATCCGTAGTCTTATATATAATAGAAGTGCCGATTGTATCGGGGTTGACAAGATGACCAACGATCCATCCAACATTGTTATTCAAAATGTACATTGCACTCAGGGAATAATTAGAATCAAGAACTCTATTCGTCCACGTTACCCCACCATCGGTAGTTGTCAGTAGTGTATCGGGTAAAAAGGAACTATTACAGATAGCGAATCCATGTTGTTCATCGAAGAATTCAATCTTTTTGATTAAATTTGTCACACCGCTGATTTGTGGAACCCAGTTGTCGCCCTTATCAGTTGATTTTAGAATGATTCCCCTGTCACCGCATGTATAAATAACATTCTGTGTTACGAAATCTACATCGTATAATGGGAAAGTTGTTCCGCTTGATTTCGACACCCATTCCGCTCCACCGTTTGTTGTTAACAGAATTGTACCTTTATCACCAACTGCCACTACATTCAGTGAATCAATAGATGAAAGTGATCTCAGCTCAGACCTAGTAACACCTTTTGTTTTTCTCAGCCATGGAGATGCGCCGCCATCGGTCGTTTGCCAAATCTCACCGGCATCTCCCACTACATACCACGTTTTCTGATCTTTGGCAACACTTAATGCGGAGAAAAAATGGCTGCCGTCTGTTGTATCTATAGCTGGTTTTGCGACAAACGTTTTACCGCTGTCAATCGATTGGATGATTGCATTTTGAGCAACACAAACCGCCTGGGTCGCATTAATCAAAGTAAAAGAAGTTAAATCAAAGCTCGTACACTTCTTTATTAGTGTCCATGAATTTCCACCATCTGTTGTTCGTTGAAGTAAACCAGCATCTCTGGCTAACCATCCATTGTTTGAATCTTTAAAATAAATAGAATTAATCGATAGGGTAGTATCGGTGAATACTTTATCCCAATTGCTTCCGCCGTTCGTTGTCTTGAGTATAAATCCGCTGTCACACCCCACCCAACCGACAAGAGGATTCAAAAAATAACAGGCAAAAAGTTTCTTTTTAACGTTGCCATTCTGAAATTGCCACGAGTCACCTTGATTGGTTGTCTTTAAGATAATTCCATCGTTAATTCCATCTCCTCCAACAATCCAGCCCGTATTGTTGGAAGTAAAACGAACTGCATACAACTTTGCAGACAATGGTTTATCGTTCTGCAAAATTGTTTTCCTTTCCCAGGTCAATCCGCTGTCGAGTGAGGATATAATTATTCCGGAGTCACCGACAACCCAAGTTTTACGATTAAGGGTATCAAAAGAAATCGACATCAAAGCAGCGCTTGATTTTCCGACGTTGCTGGTGGATTTCCATGAATATCCGTTGTCGTTTGAGATAACAACAGTGCCAGAGTTTCCAACAGCAATTATCCTTTGGAGATTAAAAATAGCTACTGATGATAAATTATTCCCTTGAGGAGTAGGATTTTGCCAATTCCACGCCTGTTGTGAATAACCAGCATCCCCGATGATAAATAAGAGGATAGCAATAATAACAGATCGTTTTATTCTTGTCTTGATCATCTCAAGAGAACCATTTTTTTTGTGATTCGTTGATCGTCATTTCTGAAAATCACCTGATAAAAATAAATACCTGAAGACAAATCTCCGCTATTGAAAACGACCGAATGATCTCCGGTTTCAACCGTTTCTTTATCGATCAATGTCTTAACGACCCGTCCTAAAAGATCGTACACTTTGACGGTGACCTGATCTGGCTTGGGTACTGTAAAATATATTCTCGTGTTTGGATTGAACGGATTGGGATAGTTATATGTATTGATCAGTTTTGCTTGTGCCAATATTTCGGGCATTGGAGAAGGACCAGCCGGATTACCGGATTTAATAATCGTTCCACTTGAACCAACAGCAACATTTGTAATACTATCTAATGAGGCAATACCCCAGAGATCAATTGACGTCGGTGAATCATCGACCGACCAAGTGATGCCTCCATCGGTCGTATATAAAATTACACCACCCTGTCCAACTATCCATCCGTTAGATGTTCCACTCATAACAACGGAACGAAGATGCCGGGTTGTGCCGGAAGATCGAACGTTCCAATTATATCCATCCGTAGTACGGATAATTAAGCCATTGTTGCCAACAGCGAGACCTGTAAATCTATCTTTAAAATAAACCGAGTTAAGAACTCGCGTGACTGTATATTGTGCAGTCCAAATATTCCCACCATCGGTTGTCGCAAAGATAATCCCCCTATGTCCAACAACCCATCCATACATGTTATCAACGAAGAAAATAGAATTCAACATAAATCGCGCGGGAGTCTGTTTCAGCAGCCATGATATCCCGCCATCGGTTGTCCTAAACGTTCTCCCATTTGACCCTGCAATCCATCCGCTATCTCTATTAATAAAATATATACAATTAATTCGGGTCGTTTGTAACGTATCATAGATCACCCAGCTATTACCACCATCAGTAGTATGGAGTAATTCTCGTGACATGCCACCCGCCCAACCGATACGGTTGTCGGTAAAGAACAATGTGTTGATAGTCCTACGATTCGGACTTGTAGATTGCATCCAAGATTGACCTCCATTTGTAGTTTGAGCAATCGCACCCAAAACACCCCCGGACCAACCTGAATCCCGTGTGGCAAAAAACACCGATCTAAATTGTCCATCTACACCGCTGTTTATTTTCTGCCACGTTGTTCCGCCATTCGTGGTTTTCAAAAGCATTCCTTTAAAACCAACAACCCATCCGTGGGTTGCATCCGAGAATTTAACATCAACAAACCAATCATTAAAAGTATTTGTAGTTTGAATCTGCCAGTTGCCGCCACCGTTAGTGGTTCGAACGATTGTGCCGTTACTGCCAACGGCCCATCCTCTGTTGTTATCAACAAAATGAACTGCCTCAAGCCAGGCGGTCGTAATATTGATGGATCCTCCGTTCCAATTTGTCCCACCGTTTAGTGTTCTAAGAATTGTGCCACGCTTCCCAACAGCCCAGCCATTTTTATTATTAATAAATTGTATAGCGCTCAAATTTTGTGTGTCAGGTGTTGTCTGTTGTACCCAATCTGTTCCACCATTTGTAGTCTGGAAGATTGCACCACGATCGCACGCTGTCCAACCGGTATCTGCGTTGATAAAACTAACACCATTCAAATTTCTGAAAAAAACGAGAGTCTGTCGTGTCCATGTTGTTCCGCCATTCGTTGTTTTATAAATATATGCCCCGGGACCGGTGACCCAGCCAGTGTCTCTATGAATAAAATCGACGGAGTATAATGGCATATTAAGCCCTGATGGTATTTTAGTCCACGATAGACCATAATCTGTTGACCGAATTACTGTCCCTTTTGCTCCAACAGAATAAACAACAGAATCATTCACAATATCTGATGCTAATAGGAAATTCGAACCATTACCAACATGTGATTCGACGTTCCACGCTGTTCCGGCATCTGATGACCTGACAACCGTTTCCAACGCACCCGAAACAATGACCGTATCTCTATGCAATTCAACCGTCGTGAGATAATTGCCTTGAGGATAAGGATTTTGCCAGTACCATTTTACTCCCGATGGATAAGCAGAAAGCTCATCGAGATTTTCTATTGAAGAAAGTTTAATCGATCGCTCTTCCTCGATAGGTTGGATTTCACGAGAGTAACGCTGGTTCTTATCAACAGTTTGAGTAAATCCTGAAGTACAAATAAAAACAAGAAGTAAAATAAACATAAATATTTTTTTCATTACTCCCGGCATCTTCAACAAACAAAATATATTCATAGTAACCTCATCTGATAATAAAAACACATAACTGAATCAGCGCGTTAATGCAAAATTCAATCCTTCAATAACATCACCGCCTGCAACAACTTTCACCTCTATCTGATATTCATAACGATCTGTGCGATAACCAACCTTCTCAATCTGATCGCGATCTAACATAACAGTGTACCTACCTGGAGGTATTGGGAAAAATTCAAACTCCCCAGTGGAAAATGTTTGCATGGTTTTTCTGTGGCTTGCATTATTTTTACCCTGAACACGGATCGAATCCTGAGATTCAATAACGACTGTGATGCCTTCGAGGTCGATATTTTCGCGAGCTGTTTCTACTACTTTTCCACGCACAATACCTCCTTCGACAATTGGAACATCAATACGTTGGACCATATTGGGAAACGATTTAATGGTTAACGATGAGAACTTAGGAACCCAAACAGGATTATCCAAGCCCTCGGTTTCGTAATATATCCTATAGGTGTCGTAAGCACTGGCTCGTTTTACCTCAAAACGTCCGGGTATAGGATTTGACGTTCCAACATTACCGCCTTCGGTAAAACCACGAACACGTTTTAGCAACACTCGCTCTTCGCTTGGATCAAAAGTTTCATCATTGTTGGCATCAAAAAATGGATTAAGAACAAGATCGCCGAATCCAACACGTGCTGGCACATTATCAAAGCGGAAGTTGTTCTCATATCCTGAATAAATTATGGAACCATTTGCCCGTTCACTATAGGAATAATCAGAATCAACTTTTCTTACAATTGTCTGCAAGTGCACGAACGGTAAAACATAATTCAATTGTAATTCAATCTCCCATGTACGTGCATAAAATTTGTTAAATGAAATAGAGCCGACTAATGTGGGGATGATATACCTGTTCACCTGAAAATTAACCGAAAGCATATGCTCCTTAATGTAATCGTATCTCCCTTCCATCCCGAAAACTATATCTAATGGCAGGCGCATTCTTAATCCACCAAATAGATTTAAAATTACCAACGAATCGCTTGGTGTATACTCATTCGACCAGGATGCGGTGACACCCAACCGAGGTTGAACGTTCTTGATATAGAACGACAATTCACCAGACGCCGAACGATAACGTGCAAAATATCCATCTAATTGCTGAGCCGATCCATTTATTAAAAACAAATTAGTACCGGCGAAGAAGAAAGGTAACGATGCTGTAAGATTTATCGCTGTTCTAACGTTTCTTGTGTTAAGAAAATAATTCCGCGCATAGTGCGTTAATGACAAAGACCCACCGGCGGTAGAAGGCAATAAAAGACTCAAAGTACCTCGGGAAATCGCATTGGGTGAAAACATACCATCAAACACTAACTCGTTCGACAAACGAGCAGTACTGAAAATTGCGGGGAATATTTTATTATTGGTATTTGGCAGCTCAAATGTTTCGAGCGTGCCGCCCATAGTTAAACGTGTATTTAAACCCCAGCTCGCTGTGCCGTTGAAATACCACTGACGATTCAGCATTCTTAGCTTACCAGCGCTTAAGCTGTAAATGAATTCCTGCGGACGTAAAAGCTTTAATGGTATGTAGGGTCGATAAGCATTAATTCTTTCAGCCCCCCACCGATCATAAGTGCGCAATTCGATGATATTCATTCCATAGCGTAACGGAATCATATTTTGAAACGTCCCGCCATCAGTGGAATATTGTGTAGAAAGAATCTTGCCGCTCGAATAAACATCGAGTGTTTGATCTGCATCTAATTTTTGCTCGAAAATATCTTCAGCAAACAAAGTGCGTTTCGCAGCCGGTCGATTTGTTATCTCCCCACCAAACACATTTTCCCCCAGGATACCGAATGGCGTAAAATCTCCAAGGATAATCTGTTTCAGATATGGATACTCGAATCGCGCATACGTTAGAGTTCCCCGAATATTCCTCGTCGTAATCGGGTATGCTACCGATTTACGAACAATACGATTAGTATTCGGAATCCGGTACGGTTTAATGTAGCGAGCAATCACGCCGTTACCGTTAAGCACAAGATCACCACCCAAAAATTGAGAACCGCTTTTTAAACGAAATCTAATGCTGGGCAATCCATACCTGCGCTGTCGGGAAATAAAATCCCAATCCAATATTCCTGCTCCAAACAACGGATATTTTTCCGGCAATACTGTGGAGGCATATTTTGGGTCCTCGAGTCCTTTAGAATATTTACGCTGTCGATCTCTTTGTATAATTGTAAATATCGGTAATGTTCGGGGAGGTGTCAACTCTAACCGTAATAACCGTTCGTTGTAAACAAATTTTAAGCCGAAGATAGGATCGAATTGTTCTATTGCGAGATATAATTCATCGGAGGCAGCAAAGAAATCGTTCTCTGCCAACTGTATTTTTTTTTTGTTTATCGATGCAACCCGATTTAAGCCGTCGATAGTATATCTTACATCGGAGGTTAAGTAATATCCAGCCGCTGTATTCCTGGTGGAGTCATAAGCGACATTGATGAGTAAATATTTAAAGCAAGCAGTGACGGGCAGATAAACTCTTTTCTCATGGATGATCGCCGTTACTTCCGTTCGACCAACATCTTTGACCTGGAATCGTAGGTCAATAAATTCGTCAGGTTTTGGATTCCACGTAGATGTTTTCTCTCCCGCATAGATAAAGAATGGAAGTAATAAGGAGAGATAAATTATGATTATGCCATTTTTCATGCAATGTTTCATTGGATGGAAAATTCAATTCTTTTCACTTGCGGAGGCGATTTCAGTAAAAATTGTGATTTTATATCATTACGCTCAGGGCTGAATCCCAGCTCAAGGGAATAATTTCCTTTCAATAATTTTGTCACATCTAAATTTGTAATGAAATGTAATGTATTATATACAACCAGCTTGCGCTCGTCTGTAAGGAAAACTTTTCCAAGCTTATCAATGACGCGTATCCTAACTCTCCCCCAATACGAAGCATTTCCTTCTCTATCAAGATCGACTGATATTTTTAATGTACTGCCATTAACTTCTATACGGGGATCGGCAATCCTCAGACTTGTCGCTACTTTACCTTTGCGGTAATGAATTGGAACATCCGCACCGCTGTAAAGGTTAAATCTCATCCCTACTTTTCCTTCTCCGACTGGAGATATTCTTTTACTTGTCTTTTCTATTGCAACAACTCGTGCGCTGTATTCTCCATCGGCGATAGCCGGAGGAGGCGCAACAAGTAATCGAACCACCTGGACACCTTGAGGAGTGAGAACAAAACGCTGAGGATACGCTTTACACCATAGTGCCGCACTCTCGGGATTTTGTAAACTTGAATCTCCATATACCATATAAACTTTTCCGGTATCATCCATCTGGGGGTACCCAAAGCGGAATTCAATCCACACCTCGATGGTATCAGCGCTCGGATTGCGAATGACGCATTCTTGAGATCGTGCCGGGAAGTTTAGAAAAATATATACAGGACTGATTCTAACTTGAGCAAAACTATTCAACGATGTTAGAAGAAACAAAAGATTGAAAATAAAAAATAATTGTAATCTTCCGTTTGAATACTTTATCGACATCAGAATTGACCTAATTATATGTTGTTATTACTGACTCATTTTATTAAAAAAGGGGTTGCTCTTCACGCATACGTCCATGGCAACCCCTCCTTTAATTAAGTTAGATTATTTCTATCGCTCTTATAGTCCTGTTGCTGCAAAGATACCATAAAAGTTTGCAAAATAATCGCCTGCTGGTACATTTGGTGGAACGCAGATTTTGTACGCTACAAATACATCAACTGCACCATTTGCACCGACGTAACCGGTATATGGAGCTCGGACATCGAATGCAATACCAGTTAAGCCATCAACTGTTCCGGTGTTATCCCATAGACCATCGAATGGACCATAGGTAATAGGTAATCCAGCGCCTACGGCCGGATCATATGCCTGAACCGGAAGGTTGAAGGATGCGGTTATCAAACCACCGATTTGACCAGTAACGTTCCAAGACATGAAACCGATATTATCAGTGCCGGCTGCATCTATTGGATTGATCATACCATCGGTCTTTACATCATAGCACATTCCAGGTGCCAAATCAGCGACTTGACCACCTGTGCAGGTTGCTACTAATTCATTGGTAACAGTAAATTCTGCTACGTTAACTGCTGTAGCAATTGGCTGTGCCAATGAAATGCTCGCGAATACGAACATTACTACGAAAAGAAACATGAACTTTTTCATGTTATTACTCCTTTTATTATTATTTATTATTGGTGGATTAGAGAATTAGTTAATTATTTTAAACAAGCTTTAAATTCTAACGAAATAAATTTGGTACTATCCCCTTATTGAGACCTTTCCTTTATAAAATAACTTTTATTTTGAAAAATACTTAGGGTCTCTTCGACAGTGGTCTTCCCTTGCGGGAAGACCACTCGAAGAGATGAAGAAGTTTACTTCAACAACATCATCTTTTTAACTTGCTGGAATTGACCGTCGTTCACGACCAACCTGTAGTAGTATACACCTGATGCATACCTTGAAGCATCGAATGGTATTTCATTCGTACCTTCAGTGAATTCCTCCTGATCGGCAAGCGTTTCCACTTCCTGACCAAGTAGGTTGTAGATCTTCAAGGTTACAATTGCATCCTCGGGCAATTCAAATGCGATGGTTGTTGTTGGGTTAAATGGATTCGGATAATTCTGATCCAGCTTGAATCTGACCGGCTCTGATTCTTTAAAGCTAAAGTAATTTACCGGATCCGGTCCAGACGACCAATTCGGGCGATAGAGCGGTGGCGGGTAGGGTTGCTGTGCCATATTCCTTGCCGGTTTCGCAATTACACCATTGGCCCACCACGATTCTGTATCAAGCGCTCCGGTAAATGCCGCATTGATTCTGGAGATTGTTGAATAGAGCCAACCAGCTGTGGTTGTTGGATCACTTACACGTAATGTACACTTCGACATGTACCAATCGGTGAGATGAATTAACGAATCTACCGATATCGGCAACCATGTACAATCACTTATTGTCGGATTAGGAGCGATCAATAAATTTCTAAGCATGCCTGCATTACCAGCACCCGTAAATCCTAAATCGTTTACATCAACGTTGACTTTAAGGGCAAGTAATTCTGCTATTAACGGATTATACTGCCCGGTTTTTGGAGCCCAGGTTGAGTTAACTTTATACGGAATTGCCTTACCCTTTGCATCCTTTTCCCAGCAGCCTGGAACTGCGCCTGAGGCCTTAATCGCCTCGACGTGTGTATATGGTGGTACCTTTGAAGCAAAATATAAAGTTTTCGATATATCGCCATACTTTGGATGTTTGATATAGTGATACTGTGCTTTATATTTTACGGTTGCAATTGTAGACGTTGTTCCAACACAGATTCCAGGACCTTTTGCGGCCGCAGGATATTTAACCTGATAAACCTGATCAATCAAGTTATACCAGTTTGGTTTTGGCAGAACTGCGCGTTCTGTTAGAGGATCTAAGGGCTGTGGTCCCAGATCCTTTGACTTAACGGGCCAACGGGCAGTAGTTTTTGTCCAGTAGTATTTATCCGCATGCAATTCTGCTGCTTTCCCTTTACCTGCATGTGTTCTGACAAACATTTTAACTACGTTATTAGCAGGCGGGGGGATAGTATAGAGCCAATTTGGAGAGAAATCGAAATCCCACTGAACATTTTTCTTCAAGGGAGTGGGAGTAGCAATACAAGTTGGAGTAATCGATAGTATCTGAACTGCTTTGCTAAATGTTACATGCAGATCATTAACAGAGTCAAGACCAGCCCACGTGAATGTCAACCAACCTTCACTTCCATCCGCGGCTTTCTTAATAGCTTTACCTTTTGCGTTCTTAATGCCTTTTATATCATATTGATAGGCAAGATCTTGCGATGTCGCAGTTAAGAATGCCTTCGAATCGCCTCTCCACAAAAGAATAAATTGTGGATTCACATCGGAATTAGGATAAGTATAACTGGTATGCGTTATCATATCGCATAGTGGCGTACCGTCTAATTCTGTTAACGCCCAGTACCCGCCGCTTGAACCTAAACCGGTATTATCCCAGCTAAATGTTACCTCTCCGCCTTCCTCGGCGGATGTAAATTCAAGTTGCCAGATATCCGTCTGATTGGGACGAACTAATTTATGGTAATCGGTTCTAACGCCTTTCCCAATTGAAGAATAGCCGTAATAAGATATTGATCGGAAATCAAACGTTGGCGGATACGGCGGAAGCTCATATTCACCGAGCGCCGCATCAATGCCGTATGTGCCGGCAGCATCAAGACCGACAAAAAGTGAGTCGCTCTTATAACCGTCGGTTGCATATATTTTCAAAGTTAGCGGATCATCTGCTGCCCATACAGTACCAATAACGAGCAAACATAGAACCACCAACAGCGAAAAACTAATAAATGTTTTCATAGAAACCTCGCTATTTATGTGGATGATGAATTTCAATTTTATTTTCTCTTTGTAATTAAAAATTTATTGAACAGAATTGAAGTCCCGTTCCCAAATGGAGCGGGACTTCAATATAATTTTACTTCATTAACATAATTTTCTGAACGGCTGAGAACTCATCAGCAGCCATGCGGATAAAGTAGATACCCGTCGGCGCTGTTAATCCTTGTCCGTCAATTCCGTCCCATCTCATTTCGTCGTACCTGCCCGGCTCCATCTC
>CAYGZC010000077.1:0-1782 GCA_964354225.1 uncultured Chlorobiaceae bacterium
GCACGTGGAGAATCAGTTGACCATCGTACTGATCTTTGGTCGTTGGGTGTGGTGCTGTACGAGATGGTTACAGGGAGATTACCTTTTCGTGGTGAGCATGAAGCTGCAATTTTATACTCCGTCGTCAACGAGCAACCGCAACCTATCGAGGTAACCGTGTCCGAAGCATCGCACGAATTGATCCACATCATCGGTCGGGCACTGGAGAAGGATCCTGCAGAGCGGTACAAGACGGCTGAGGATATGCTGATCGATCTGAGGAGGTTGAAGAAGGAGACATCAAGGACTGGGTATCAGCCGGTGAGTGGGAGAGTAAAAAAACTACGGAGCCGAAGGATACGCGTTGCAGTTGCTGCTTGTGCAATTGTTCTGCTTTGCTTTGCGGGCTATTTCTTGTTTTCAATAAACCTAAACCATCAGTTTCTAACCGGCTGGCTGTGACAATTTTTGAAAATAAAACAGGAGACGCAACACTAGATGGCTTGGGTGCACTTATAACAGAAACAGTGGCACAAGGACTTAGTGCAATCAAATCTATTGAAGTCGTTCCTTCCGATGTAGCGATACGATCATGGCAGGTTTTGAAATCGCAATCAAAAAATGCGGAGATAACTGATCTGTTGAAGCCATTCGCTTATCATGTAGATGCAAGAATAGTTTTAACTGGAACATACTACAAGGTAGGAGATTCATTGCAAATTAGAGCGAATGTAACTGATATTATGAGTGACAAACTCCTCAGAACTATTGGACCTATTTCTGGTTCTCTGGCACATCGCGATATCGTTATTGAGCAATTACAGCAGCGATTGATGGGTGGAGTTGCTACGTTATTTGATAAATTGTTTCTCTATTACAAGGACATTGTAAACTATACCCCAACATATGATTCCTATAAAGAATTCCAGGTGGCTGTTGATTTATGGAACCCCGGTAATTGGAATAGTGCGATAGAACATTTACGTGAGGCTTCCAAGAAAGACTCCACGATCTATTACTATGTAGTGTGGCAATACTGGGCATGCCGTAACGCTGATGCGCACGCTCAGGCAGATTCACTTTTTCAAGTAGTCGAGAGATTGCGACCGCGATTACTCATGTCAGAAATACTCATGGTTGAACAATATGAATATGGCTGGAAGGGTAACTTTGCGAAGAAGCTTCCTCCTTTAAGGGAACTTTTTGCCATTTTCCCTGGAATGTGGAGCCTCGACCTCGGTACTACGGCGCTGGCTCTCAATCGATTACATGAGGCATTAAATGCTTTTGATAAATGGAATCCTTATGATAGTATCCTTGGTAATGCTGGATTTGTATACTGGCCAAACCTTACTTTAACATATCATTTAATGGGGAGATACTCTGAAGAACTCCAGCAATCGGAAAAGGGAATAGCACAAAATCCTCATCTTTTGAGTTTTTTATTCTATAAGATGCGAGCGCTTATCGCTCTGGGACAAGTAACAGAGATCTGGAAGATATATGATGAAGCATGTACTATGCCCGTTCAAAAAGATTTTACACAGGGTGATCTCATTATCTCGTGTGCGGTTGAACTTCGAGCACATGGCTATCTTGATGCGTCACGACAAGCGGCTGAAAAAGGGATCACGTGGTACGCCAGCAGAACAGATAGCGAACAGCAGCAAACAAATTACCGTTATGGACTTGCAAATGCCTACTACGTTGCCGAGAGATGGAATGATGCGAAGAACATTTATCAAGAACTTGTGAAGAGATATCCTGAAAGCATTGGTACCCTGGGTTATGTAGGTACTATAG
>CAYGZC010000078.1:0-6118 GCA_964354225.1 uncultured Chlorobiaceae bacterium
TCGCAACCCTTTAAGGAATTCTCTCTGCCTATGAAGGCATTTCCATACATCGGAAGCCTGATATTCACTCTATTTGTATTTAATTTACAATTAGCGTACACCCAATCGGGAAATAAGTATTGGGTGTTTTTCAGAGATAAAGGTCCGTCCGCACCTTCAGGTGCGCTCAGTATGAATTCAAGTTCATACCAGCAAGCACTGGAGAATGTCAACTCTCGTGCACTGGCACGCCGGGAAAAAGTTTTACCTCAAAATGCCTTGCTTGATGTTGATGATCTTCCAATTTGTGAATCATATATCCATCAAATAAAAAATCTTGGTGGAAAACTTGTAGAGCAAAGCCGTTGGCTGAATGCCGCAAGTTTTTACCTCTCATCTGAACAAATTTCTGCCGCTGGGCTTCTGACATTCGTAAAAGAAATTAAACCAGTAACAAGATTTAGAAGCAAACATATTGATGAGCTTCAATCATCATTAAGTTATGCATTCCAAAAAATTTCATCTATGGATTATGGCCCATCTTTCGATCAAGTTCAGATGATAAGCGTTCCCGTGCTTCACGATTTAGGAATCACCGGCAGAGGGGTTCTCATCGGTATGTTGGATTCGGGATTTCGATGGAAAGTTCATGAGGCATTGCAAACCCGACATGTTGTTGCAGAGCATGATTTTATCAACAATGATGATAACACTGCAAACGAAGGTAATGATGCCTCTAATCAAGATGCTCACGGCACACTTACGTTTTCGGTGATTGGTGGATATAAACCGGGAAAGCTGATCGGTCCTGCCTTCGATGCAGATTTCATTATGGGAAAAACAGAATATATCCCAAGTGGATATTACGATTATCATTGGGAAGAAGATAAATGGGCTGCAGCTATCGAATGGATGGAAGGTAAAGGTGTGGATGTTGTGAGCAGTTCAGTTGGCTATAATACGTTTGTTGATGGAGTAGATTATACATGGGAACATCGTGATTTTGATGGGCGGACTTCAGTTACAGCTAAAGCTGCCGTTCGCGCTGCACGACTTGGAGTTGTGGTTTGCAATTCTATGGGAAATGAAGGGCATGGAACTGATACTGATACAGTAGGAACTCTGCTTACACCCGCAGATGCCGATAGCATTATCTCGGTTGGTGCAGTCATGTTTTCGCGGCACCTCTGGTATTTAAGCTCACAAGGTCCAACAAGTGATGGTCGGATAAAACCTGAGATTACCGCACCCGGAGTGGACATATATTATGCTTCTGTTCCTGGTCCAAATACTTATAGTTACTCCAACGGCACATCTCTCGCAACACCATTAGCTGCCGGCGCTGCCGCATTGCTTTTGTCTGCCCGACCTGAACTAACACCGATTCAAGTTCGAGATGCACTATGCTCAAACGCAGATACAATCGATACTGGAACATATCCGATTCGTCCAAATAATTTCACCGGATGGGGACTTGTAAATGCATTCAATGCGGTTTTGTTTTTTGGTCCTATCTTCAGTAATAAACCTTCAGCAAGCGTTGATACCGGCTTTAGCATTATTTCAACAAATGTGATTTCAAAATACAGGATTAATCCTGATAGTGTTGTTTTCCATTATAAAATCGGCATGGATTCAACTTTCTTTTCACTTCCGATGATAATGGATAGTTCTATGTTTTATCCCACATCTGGCAGGTACAAGGTTACTATTCCACAGCAAGCAGCCAAAACACCTATACGTTTTTACATAGATGTAAAAGATAGTGCGCTAAATTATTACCGAAGTCCGGCGCCGATAACCGGATATGTATGGCTCTTTTATTATGGAGATTCCGATGTTCACATTCCGCCGACTGTGCCCAGGCATTTTTCGTTGAAGCAGAATTATCCAAATCCATTCAATTCCGGCACAAGAATTGAGTTCGATTTACCCCAACGAGACCATGTGACGATCAAGGTGTACAATTTCCTGGGTAAGTTAATAGCAACACTGTTGAATGATTTTCAGGATGCGGGTGATGCAAAATCGAGACCACCGGTAACTTTTAATGGCTTGAATTTACCGAGCGGAGTTTATTTTTATCGCATTATCACGCCGTCATTTTCATCAACAAAAAAAATGATACTTATCCGCTAAACTAATGATTCCAGCGAGCATATCTTTATCTTTTGGCGGGAGCTTGATTGTTTTGATACTTCTGGTTATTGTTGCGGTCGGGGGTGCGATACTTTTTTATCGTTATACATTGCCGCCACTGCCCGCGCGTCTTCGACTTATTTTGTCGGTTTTGCGTTCGCTCTCCCTGGTGTTGATTCTTTTAATTTTGTTCGAGCCGATACTTCGACTGGTAAGAAAAGACGAACAGCCACCGGCCGTTGCAGTCCTTATTGATAATACACAAAGTATGACCATCAAAGATGGTAGTGGGGATCGTACTGCAACCATGAAGCAATTATTGCAGAAAAAACACCTTGGTAATGTACCTTCGAATGTGAGAGTAAAGTTTTTCACTTTCTCTTCAAAAATTCAATTAGTTCCCAGCGGTTCGATTGATTTTCTTCCCTTTAACGGTGAAACGACCGATCTATCAACGATATTCGCGGAGCTAAAAGGCCAACTTCAGAGGGAAAACATTCAGGCGATTACACTTGTTACAGATGGAAATTATACGACGGGAAGGAATCCTCTCTATGAAGCAGAACTGTTAGGAATCCCACTCTATACCGTGGGGATTGGGGATACGAATGAGCAAAAAGATATTCTGGTCGAAAAGTTGATTACTAATAATATTGCCTATGCTGAAACGCGTGTGCCGGTTGATGTAATAATTAAAAGCTCCGGTTACAGCGGTGAGAATGTCGAGGTGACACTCGCTGATGGCTCAACAATAATCGACAGAAAAGTTGTAACTCTCCAACCGGGCACTCATGAATACCCCGTGAAATTGTTTGTGGAGCCAAAGGAGGAGGGAACGAAGAAATATATCGTCAGCGTCTCAAAACTTCCCGGTGAATTAACCGAGAAGAACAATGCCCACCCGTTCTTCATGAAAATATTAAGGAGCAAACTCAAAGTTCTGCTCCTTGCTGGTGCGCCAAATCCCGATGTTTCTGCTGGGCGGCAGGCACTTGTTGAGGATGAGCATTTGTCAGTAAGATCGCTCGTCCAAAAAAATACAGGTGAATTTTATGAAGGCAGATTCAATATCGCCGCTGTTGATAGTGCCGATTGTCTTGTGTTGATCGGTTTTCCCTCGTCTGCAACTGATGGTGCAATTCTTAAACAGATTTGGGATATCGTTGATCAAAAGAAAAAACCGATACTATTTATCAACAGCAAGATTATAAGTTATACTAAGCTACAAACATTCGAGCCGATTTTACCTTTCACGTGGTTAAATGCAAACACGGAAGAATTCCTGGTGTTTCCATCAATAACTGAGCGGCAAAAGAATCATCCGCTGATAACGCTTGAGGGGAACATAACCGCCGAGGGGTGGCAGCAGTTGCCCCCTATTTACAAAACACAAACTATCTTCCATGCGAAGCCGGAATCGGATGTGCTTGCGGCGGTGAAACTGCAAAACATTGTTCTCGCCGAGCCGTTGGTTGCAACACGTAACATCAACCAACAAAAATCGTTTGCCATCTCCGGGCACGGTGTATGGCGGTGGCGGCTGCTCACACAAGGAAATTCACAAACGGAAAAATTCTTCCCGCTTCTGATGTCTAATGCTGTCCGATGGTTAACGACAAAGGAAGAAGATAAGACCGTTCGCATCACTCCGGTAAAGGAAACATTTACAACTGCAGAGCCAGTTGAGTTTACTGGGCAGGTTTACGACGACCAACTTAAGCCGGTGAGCGATGCTGAAGTAATTGTAAAGATTAGCAAAGGGAAAGAAAATTTCCATATTGCTTTAAATGCTGTTGGCAGCGGAATATATGAGGGCTCACTTGATGGTATTGGCGAAGGCGACTACACTTTTATAGCCAAAGCCACAACCGACAGCAGATTGTTGGGTGATGATAAAGGAAGATTCTCCGTTGGGCAGATGAACGTTGAGTTTCTTGAAACAAGAATGAACAAACCGCTGCTTGAGCAGCTTGCCTACAGGACGGGCGGCAGGTATTATAATGTTGAAGATGTAGGTAAGATAGCAAACGATCTTAATAAAGATGTAAAATTCTCTCCTAAGGAAATTATACAGACAAACGAGATTGAGTTGTGGAACTGGCGATACCTTGCCGCCACGATTATTCTACTGCTTGGCATTGAGTGGTTTATAAGGAAAAGAAGTGGGATGTTGTAACGTGCTTTGTAAAAAGATGTGTCCCACCGAGCTATGATAAACATATTCCCTGCGAAAGCGGGACATGTAATGAGTACTATAATATTTCATATAATAAAGCGAATGACTTTTTTACAATTGTTAGCTGACGTTTGCAAATAGTAACTGACCAAATAGAAATAAAAAATTATTTACGCCGTTATTTTTTCTTTTTGACTTTTTCGCCGAATTGTGACCAGTATGTTTTGATAGTGGTTCTTCACACTTGTGCACGACTGAATTTGTTTTAGGGTCTGTGACTATCTCCTTATATTCATCCTTGTCTCTATTTATTACACGTATTTTTTTCATCCACTTACCAGTCTTTCGATGGAGATCATCACCGGACATGCTTTCAAGAAAGGGTTTTTTCTCGCCTGAATGTATTCCTTTGGTGTATAGCGTTTCATGTAAGGTGATCGAATCTTGTATTTCAATAGAGACATGACGTTTCATGGAACCACAGGACGGACAAGGATGCCTCTGGTTAATAGGCAAACCCGGTTTTTCTTTGAGTGGGGTATTACAATCCGCACACTTCACATTATTCACATTAGTTGTGTCCATTTAACATTTATCCATATATGATGAAATATTTAACTATGATTCAAATTCAGCGTTAACACTATATTGTTTACCGCTCTCAATACGAATTATCTCAAGATATATCTTACCATCTAATTCGGTTTTAGCAACAGCTGTTCGGTGTTTTGATACAATTAAGATAGAATAAAATCCAGGATCAAGTTCTCGAGAATAGGAACCGTTACCATCTGCGGCAAGCTTAATCGTTTGCGGATTGGTTTTAACGATTGTACAAATAGAATCAGCTATTGCATCAATCCGATCTGCATTCTCTTCATCTTCTTTTGTGATATTACTGCCCAATAACGAGAGTGCTTTTTTTCTTATAACGGATATTTGATAACTTAGAATTATGAGTAATGCAGAGGAATCGATTTTAGTATATTTATTATCGATGATATATATGTTTGAACCCACATCAGGTTTAAAACCATAATTATCATTAAAATAATATGTTACCACACCAGCAAGGCTTGCAGCCTTTTTAGAATCTGATTTTTTATCTTTAATATTCTCATCAAAATAGATTGCCGAGACATCCTTCTGTTCGATAGTGATGTTATTTTCCTTGAATAAAAAAATGATTTTAGAGTTTTTCAATTCGGTTATCTTGCCTCGTAACTTTTCCCCGGTTTTCAGAACAATTGTATGCTGGGCAATAAGTATAGAGCAGGGAATGAAAAGCCAAAATAGAAGTATAAATATTTTTCTCATAAATTTATTCAACCTTTAATATCATCATTGCAAATGCCAGCTAACTAGTGTATTAACAAATAGCGTATATCCACCCAATACTGCATGATAAATGTCTAGAATTATCGAGACATTAGTTTGCTTTGGCTGATGCATCGCTTCATCATATGGATTAATAATCTTTTCAAGTACTTGTTAAAATGTTTAATAATTTTAGTCATCTGGGAATCAGCGTTGTTCGACAAGATCGCAATTTATTTTTACACTCCATTCCCTAATGATTCATTGCATAAATAGTACAAAAAATTCTTGTTATTGTCAACCGTTTTGTTTCCTCGCTAGCGGGATGCTGTGCTAAGTGCTAAATGGTTGGGTTATATGTAAAAAAACTCATCCCTATCCCTGCTTTGGAGATGTCTAAAAAGACCTAGACTATCACTCCCGTCCCGACTTGTCGGGATTGTCGGGAGTCCAGTGCTCAGATTTTGCAAATTTCTGGATTCCCGATTGAAGCATTCGGGAATGACA
>CAYGZC010000079.1:0-4363 GCA_964354225.1 uncultured Chlorobiaceae bacterium
AGAAAGTGATGCACTTGAAAGCTTTGAGTGGTGGTACGCTCAGCGCGCATTACCGTACGATTTCATTCCACATGATGGCTTTCAGAAAGCCGCGCGCTACCTAAAAACTTCTATGAAGAAAGAACGGATTCAATCAATGGATGGCATTAACACTTCGGGATGGAATTCTATTGGTCCATTTAATATTGCTGGAAGAGTTCTTGCTCTCGTTGTAGATCCAACAAATCCAAATATCGTCTGGGCTGGCTCCGCAAGTGGCGGTTTGTGGAAATCGACGACAGGTGGTGTAGGAACGAATGCCTGGAGTTATATAAACACCGGTTTCAATGTACTCTCAGCTAGTGCATTAGCGCTTGATCCCACTAATCATAATATCATCTACATGGGGACTGGTGAAATCAGCATGTATTATCGCCCGTTGATTGGAACACCGGGGGCAAGAGCATCGTATGGCATGGGATTGTTGAAATCGACCGACGGTGGATTAACCTGGATGCAGACTGGATTGAACTGGACATTTCCTGAAATTACAGCCGTCCAAAAAATCGTAATCAATCCAGAAAACACGCAAACGCTCTTTGCGGCAACAAGCGAAGGTGTATATAAATCTTCAGATGGTGGAACTTCTTGGACTCAATCGAATAATATTCTGATGGCGATGGATGTAGTTATGAGTCCGAACGATACTTCCACACTTTTCTCATCGCACGGTAATATGAATTCATCACCAAATCCGGGATTATATAAAACTACAAATTCAGGTGGCTCGTGGTTTAAATTAACAGCCGGATTGCCGGCGACCGATTTCGGAAGAACCGCCCTTACTGTTTCACTATCACAGCCATCAATCTTATTTGCCAGTATTGTTAACGCAGCAACATCAAAAGCACACGGTCTTTATAAGTCAACAGATAATGGAATCAATTGGACCTTAGTTAATTCAACCAACTATTTGGGCGATCTTGGTTGGTATGCAAATGTTGTAGCAGTTCATCCAACTAATCCTGATACTGCGTACTCTGGAGGGATTGATATCTATAAATCAACAAACGGAGGTGGAAATCTAAGCAAAATCTCTTCCGGTTCTGTTCATGTCGATCAACATGCAATCGCCTTTGATCCAACTAATGCGAGAGTTATGTACTTCGGGACTGATGGTGGCGTGTACAAAACTACAAATGGTGGACAGACTTTCCTCGATTGTAACAACGGTTTAGTGACAACACAATTTTATCCGGGATTTGCGAACGCATTTGATGATTCAACAATCGCAATCGGTGGATTGCAGGATAACGGTACATTAAAATATTCCGGCTCGATTTATTGGGCACAGATTCTCGGTGCTGACGGCGGCTGGTGTGCAATCGATCCAACAAATAAAAATATTATGTATTTTGAAGAGCAATGGTTGGCTCTCTATAAATCAATTAACGGCGGATATGGGGCGAATTATATAGTGAACGGCCTTCCGGTAGGATCTGGTAACACAAACTTTATTGCACCTTTTGTTATTGCACCATCAAATCCAAGCATTCTTTATGCAGGTAGTAAAAATGTTTACAAAACTACTAACGGTGGAGGGAACTGGTTCTCAACCGATGGACAAACAACTCTCAACGGCTCAAACATAGCTTGCATCGGTGTATCATGGACAAATCCTGACACTATCATCGCGACAACAGGAACTGGTGCACTTGGTGCATCTCCAAAGTTTGAAGTTTTCTCTTCTTCTAACGGTGGACAGGTATGGACAAATGTAACATACCATTTAAATATTTCTGATAGTTTGCCAAACCGTTATCCAACCGACATAGAGTTTGATCCGACGAATAGCTTGATTGCATATCTAACGTACTCGGGTTACGGAACGCCACACGTTTTTAAAACATCAAATATGGGACAAAAATGGACGAACATCTCGGTAAACCTGCCTGACATACCACTTCAAGCAATCACCATCGATCCAGAAGATCCTACAAATATTTACGTTGGAACCGATCTTGGTGTTTTCCATTCATCCAATAGCGGAACAAGCTGGGAAGAGTTTAATATCGGAATGCCGCCAGCAATGGTTTTAGATCTTACTATTTCACGAGCGAACGGGAAGCTCCGTGCTTCGACATTCGGTAACGGCGTGTATGAAAGACCTCTCGTCAGGATTCCGACGCTTGAACTCAAAATACCGGACGGCGACGAGATATGGGTGGCTGGCAATTCCGAATCGATCCAGTGGTCACATAAATTTATCGATTTTTTAAAACTTGAATATACGACCGATAATGGATCAACATGGAACCTGATTGCTGATAATGTTCTGGCATCTCAGCATTTTTACCCGTGGACTTTGCCAATGGTAACAACAACTACCGCCCGTGTCAAAGTTAGTCAAGTAGGAAATGAACAAATCAAGGATTCGAGTAGTAATCCATTTAGTATTCTCCTCAATCCCAACGTCTTTGATGGATGGAATTTGATTTCTCTCCAATTAAAGGTTGAGGACCCACGAAAGATCACACTTTATCCTACCGCGATCTCCGATGCATTCAAATACAGTGGCTCGTATACTCAAACGGATAGTTTATTAAACGGTGCGGGTTATTGGTTAAAATTTAACTCGCCACAATTCATTCCTATCGTTGGCGATTCAATAACTATCGACACAATTCACGTTAGTGCCGGATGGAATATGATTGGCTCGATCTCCAGAAAAGTCGCAACGAACAATATAATTGAAATCCCATCAGGCATCGTAACATCAGAATATTTTGCTTACAACGGTGTGTATACTGTTTCCGACACTATTAAACCACGCTCAGGTTATTGGGTGAAGGTTAATACAGATGGATCGCTTGTTCTATCTCCCAACACAACACAGTTAAAAAATTCATCGTGGCAATCCGGCAAAAATCAATCTTTGAACACATTGATAATCAGTGATAATGACGATAATCAGCAAAAACTTTATTTTACATTTGATGGTAAGAACATGCAAATAGAAAAGTATGAACTCCCTCCGCTACCTCCGAAGGGTCAATTCGATGTGCGATTTGCATCTCAGCGGATGTTAGAGATAGCAGAACAAAGGACCAGGGAGTATCCGATTCTCATTTCTTCTGGCAAATATCCAGTCACGATTCGGTGCGAGATGGTCGATGTTACACAAGCAGCTTCGTTGATTGTTGGTGGACATGCAGTTAGTTTAAGCCAAACCGGAACAACTGAAATCTACAATCCAACCCGCCTGCCGAACGGGCAGGAATCCGAAATCAAGCTTCGGTTAGCTTCAGCTTCATCAACGGAGATCCCAAAGGAATTTTCATTACAACAGAATTATCCCAATCCTTTTAACCCTTCAACGGTTATTAGTTATCAGTTACCCGTTAATAGTTTTGTTACGTTGAAAATCTATAATCTACTTGGGCAAGAGGTTGCAACCCTGGTTGATGAGTTTCAGGATGCAGGATACAAGTCGATTGAGTGGGATGCACACACATTTGCATCAGGTATATTATTCTGTAAATTATCAACAGAAAGATTTGTTCAGGTTAAGAAGATGATATTGATTCGATAAAGATATAATTTAATCTTGGAGGAAAGCAATGAAAAGCATAAAAATAATTCTCGCGTTTACCTTGATCTTTATATGTGAATGCGTAACATCTTACTCACAGACATCATCTGAGATATGGATTAAGGTAAAAGATTATTTTCCTGCCGGAAGACAGGATACTATCACCAATTGGTTCGGAAATCATATCGATGGACATTTTTATCCAGCGGATACTTTAAATCTTGAATTATTTGGAGCATGCATGCGTGTCCGTGAATTATCTGGTGATCCGTGTCCGGTGGGATTTGTAACCGTGTGGAAGAACATCAAGAATCGTCCGCAAAATCCTTATGGTCTTGGCATCGTGCAATATGATTTTAGAGGAATTCCAGAGAATGTAGAACAAAAGGATACATTCCATTTATTTTTCCAAAATGAATACTTTAAGGATTCTGCCGATTTCATGTTTAAGTGGCCCAGCACATCTTATTTGAGCCAGAGATGCGACAGTATGTGGCTCAACTATATTGATCCGAATGCTAATCCTGTTTCTCAATGGGTAAATATGTTTGCCGTGGATAGTCTCGTAATACCCTTGGCGACTTTAAGGGACATCAAAGATTTGTGGATTTATAAATATGGCTGTAAACTCGTTGATGGTTGTACTAATGAAGTCAAAGTGGAAACACCTGCTGTACCGATAGAATTTTCACTATATCAAAATTATCCCAATCCATTTAATCCGATAACAATGATTCAGTACGAAATTCCAATCGCATCACAGATTAGAATTAAGATATACGACTTATCGGG
>CAYGZC010000080.1:0-8791 GCA_964354225.1 uncultured Chlorobiaceae bacterium
TTTGGTTTGAAGCACTTCTACTTCCCTCAACATTGTTATTATTGCTTCTGCTGTGTGTCGCTTCTTACTCATGTCTTTTACCCTTTCTATGATCTCAATATACTAACTTATCTTTGGATCACTTTTCGGGGGGCAGGTCAAGGGAAGTCGCAATCCCGCTTATATTAAAAGTCAATGATGTGCAAAAGTTATTGTTGTTCATTGTATACGCAGCTCCGGCAGCGATTGCTATTGCTGGAAACGTTGTGCTCGCAGTACCACCTATAGTTCTGGCTGTTCCACTAAAGGTAACGATATCGGATACACTATTTAATACCCCTCCATTATTGGTCCAATTTCCCGCGACCGTGATGCTGCCGGCAAGCGTTACTGTTACATCAGAGTTAATTTGAACATTGCCGAAGGTTATCGCTGCTGTCGGAGTGATTGTCGAGTTTCCGGTAAACACTGCGTTACTTGTAGCGTTTAACGTAAGGGGGACAGTGCTTACAGTAAAATTGTTGCCAAAATTTATCGTCCCGGCTGCGAGAGTAGTAAAGGTTCCTCCCGATTTGCTATACCCTCCATCGAAATTGATAGTCCCGGCTGCCGTGATATTTTGAATTGTGCCACCAGTTTGAGTGAGTAGCCCTGTAAATGATATACTTCCAGCGCCTGCAATCGATAGAGTGCCGGCGGACCAGGTGAAGCCGGCCGCATTGGTAAAGGAAACAGATCCTGTTGAAACACTAATAGTTTGCACGTTGGTCGCTGACAGAGAGGGTATACCGGCAACGGTGAGGGCATTGGCACCGACAGCCAACGTCATAGCGACATTGACGTTGCTCGGATTGATGGTTAGATTTCCAGTAGTGCCGCTGATCGTCAAACTGAAACCAGCGTTGATGGTGAGAGTCGTTGCGGTAACAGTTGCATTTCCAATCGTCAGTGAACCACATACGGCATTGGAGTTAATTGTCAGGTTAATACCCGAGTTGATGACTACGTCTTCCGAAGCAAGAGGAAAATGTCCTAGACTCCACGTTGCCCCTTCCCAGGTAGCTCCTGCAGTTGCAGTATTAGTCTGCCCGAGGGCTTGCGTTCCGGTGATGGCTATAAATATAAAAGACAGGAACGATATAAAGATTACGGTAAATAATTTGTTCATTTTCAAAGCTCTTTCGAAAAGTTGGTGAGATCGGTGAGAACCTGTCCTGGTCCGGCATAATCTACTGTGAGATTGTTTAAAGTTTTGTTTGTGATAGTGTGTTGTGAAGCAAAATCTGTCGCGACCGCAGTTCGTGTAACTTGTACCATTCTGCGTTCGGTAAACCGAAGATTCCCGTACGAAATATTTGTAGTCCCGATATTATCAGTGAACAATGGCTGATCGGTTCCATAATATTCGATCGTACTGGTTGGGTTCAATGTGTAATTGCTATAATTTGATGGTAGTGTGTTTGTCCCGCAGGCATCGATTGAAAGTTTTATAACGGAAGCTGTAAAATCCACAGTAACAGTATCACCAGATGGGATTATGGCTGTATCGTGACACTCGGCTGGTCCCCCAGTCAGGTTGTTCCATCGTTCCAATTCCCCCACTTCGTTGCCGTAATAGTTTCTGCAATTACTCCATTTGTAGTTATAAAAATTAATAATATATAGCCAATAGCACTTGATTCATTGACTATCCATGTAAAATGATTATCCACTTGTTATATAACAATAAGTTATACTGTTAATTTAGCGGACAAAGTTAAGTAATTCTGTTAAGATTGTCAAGCACGAATTTTGAAGGTTTTCTGCGATTCTTGAAAAATCGACAGGTTTTACGAAGGAAAGTCTAAAATTCTATTAAATTATGAATTTGTGTACGTAGAGATGCCGGATGGGTAGAAATAAAAAAAGACAAGATTTTTTCTCATTTCAAAAAAAACATTGTTTTTGTAGTCTGGTATGAAATTGACGGATTACCAACGCTTTTTGTCTCCAGACGGTAGTAGTATATACCTCCTGCCATCTTTGGATTCCAAGTGACAGCATGATCACCTTTTTCCATAACAGCATCTACGACAGTCGCGACAATTCTACCCAAGAGATCGTAAACAGTTAAGCGTGTGTAACTTGTATACGGAAGTTCATAGTGAATGACTGTGGAAGGGTTAAATGGATTAGGGAAATTTTGATGAAGTACATACGTCTTTGGAGTTTGATTATCAGTTGATGAGTTGAAAATCAAACTTATTTTCTTTGTCTGCGGAGGCAAAATAATGCTGCCTTGAGATCCCAATTCTATTATTGTTATTCCCAAAGATATTTGGCGATTTATATTTGCCAAATCACTGGCTGTGCTCCATGAAAATTTTATCGGAGAACCATCGTTTTGTAAAATGATCGGAAATTCTTGAGTAACCTTTGTTAGAGATCGATAAACAACATATCGATTGGTTGTAAAACGAACATCGAAAGAACCAACTGGGGGGACCGGTGGTAATTCTGATTTTGTTAAATCTAATTGTTTGTCGTTAGTTAAATACAAAGTTTGTTTGTACCCTGCTTGATCTTCAAAAGTGAATGAGTTCGCTGATCCCTTCCATTCTTCAAGTGATTTATCAACTCCTTTCGGAATATTTTCTGAAGACGATAGGATAAGCACTCCATCAGAGCTTGATTTTACCCAATAACCTTTTCCTGGTATAATTGAGTCGCTTCGGATATATGTACCCAAATATGAAAAATAATCAGAAGTTACAATGCCTGCCGGCTCGGTAGATATATTACTTACCATTACTGGTTTCGTTATCGACCCAATCATGTTCCATCCAGCAACAAGCGGAATCGAATCAATCAAGACGGAGTCTCCAAGTACATCAATAATTGTAGATTCATCGTACTTGAGCCAATAACCTATTCCAAGTAATAAGGAATCAGTTTGGTTATAACTACCGGAATATGCAAATGCATCCGAGCTACTAGTGGGAAAGAGATCTGATTTTTCAGGATTCTCTGCCAAAATAGGAACTGATATTAGATTCCACCCATCTGCAATACTCAGAGTAACAATATTACATGGCAATTGTTGCTCTTCTGGAGTTCCGAATGTTGTCTCAACATTATCCAGATTACGAGCTTCAACACTAAAGAAATAATTTTTACAAACAGTTATCCAAGAAAGATAAATTCCACTCGCTCCACCCCATTCTGAATAAGTTTGCCATACCGCATTCAAACCGAGCATCCCATCCTGTTGAACAAATCGTACCACAGTATCCTCCACTGCCTTGATTGCAAATTGAGTTGTGGAAGGATTGGAGTTGGGATCTATAGTCAGCGTTAACGATCGTGCATGTACATTAGCTATGCCTGGTACACCGGGAACCGCTGCTAATGTGACAAGATTGATTGAAGCATAGTTTCCTTCCCCCAGATCATTGAATGGTAAGATCCGATAATAATAACGATTATTGGTTTGTAAATTATTATCGGTGAACGTAGTTGTACTCGGTGGAAGATCGCCATCAACTTGTGTATACGGACCCCCTGCTGCCGATGACCGATATATTCTATATCCATTTTCATCTGTTGCATTATCAGTCCAGTTAAGCCGTAAACTGTTTGTAGTAATCTGTGATGGAGAAACATTCGAAGGCGGTACAGGTGGAGATGCTGTCATAAAATTTCGGGGGGCATTAGATGCCGATGTAGTTCCGTTTGTATTCTTTGCAATGATTTTCCAGTAATATATCGTACCATTATTCAAACCAGAATAGCCGTACGAAGTATCAGACCGATTAGAATCAACTTTGGCAACTGGTGGATTATGCGTATCGACGTAAACATCATAATTCACAACGTTTTGGGATGTGTTCCATACAAGTGTTCCAGATAGCATTTGACCAACGGCGCCGTTAAGAGGTGAAACTAATTGGAAAGCACCGGGTGGTGGCCCGATTGCCGTAAAGTGCCAAGGTGATCCGGCAGCCGCAATCGAGTCAACAGTATTCTTGGCAACAATTTTCCAGTAATAGGTTGTACTATACAAAAGACTACTGAAATTATACGATGTCCCGGTTTGGTTTGAACTTACCTTATCCGTTGGTGGATCGTTGACATCAAGATAGACATCATAATTATTCGCATTCGTTGATGCTTGCCACGTTAATGTTCCACTGATCGTTTGATTGACAGTCCCACTCGATGGAGAAAGTAGATTGAATGAACCAGGTGGCAATTGAATTGTTGTAAAGCTCCATGGTGATCCAGTAGCATCTGTTATTCCATTTCCATTCCTTGCAACGATTTTCCAATAATAGGTTGTGTAGTTATTTAATCCACTGTAATTATAAAAAGTATCTGTTTGATTCGAGCTGACCTTCGATGTTGGCGGGTTATTGGTTCCCAGATAAACGTCGTAACCTGTGGCAGTGGAGGAGGTTTGCCATCGGAGTGTACCGTTTACAGGCTGACTTGTTGATCCATTCGATGGAACGAGAAGATTAAACGCTCCGGGATTTGAACCAGCAGTGATAGTAATCCACATAGGTGCTGTCCACGCACGATGACCATCGGCTTCGACCACGTATGCATAATAGTAATATGTTGTTCCTATAGATTGGGTTTGAGTAAATACGAGTGAGTCGCGACCGGTTACATATTGCAAAGTTGTTGGAGCCGTACCAGACCCGGGTATTCCATAGCGAATTTCTACTCTCGAAATCGATTCGCCTGCATCAATCGCTTTGACTCTGATTGGAATGGAGCCAGCCATCAAAAATATTTCACCCATACGGTGTGTCCCGACTTCAAACTGTACTTGGAGGTTATGATCTTCCACGGCATACACTCGCCGATTCCGAAATGCATCGTCTACATTCGCCTTTGTTAATGATGTTGCAAGTAAACCAGTGCGCTGTTGATTTGATTTTCCAAAAGTTGTGTTATGATTATCCTGATTTGCAATCGGTGCAGCATGATAACCTTTTCTAAGAAGATCATGATATTGAGTTATGTAATCGCCAGCATCAGGATCTGTCTCGGTTGTATTGGTAGAAAATGCATTCCCACTTTTCACTGCGACACCTCTCACGACACTATCCCAGTTAGCATTATATGCTCCGGTAAAAATACCGTCGAAGTCACCTGCTTCTGGATGAGCTAAATAACAGTAACCGTTATTCGCCTTTACAGCAGTAAATAAACCACCATAATCCCCCTTCGCAACATAGACATCGTATAATCCGGGATTCCAACCAAACAATTTATTGGTACCATACACCAAGACATGACCACCTGTACTGATCGTTCCCCATTCCTGTGCATAGAATCCAACAAAATTTCCATCTTGGTTCACTGAATCTGCTTCACGAAATCCTGAGCGCCAATATGCGAGTGTCATATTAAGACTTTCATTATGGTTATGGTCACTTATACCGAGGAAATCAAAACTTGATCGGTTTGTTCTTGCCCATGTTATCGACCTAGCGACGGGCGTCGTATAAGTGGTAGGATTCTGATCCGCATTGCCGTCAGAATACCAGGTATGAGTATGGTTATCACCAAAATAAATATTATATGAGGTTTGTGCATAGACGGATGTAAAAATACCGAATGCACACACGAGTGCAATGAGCGCTGGGAGGCGGTTTTTCATTTAAAAAATCAATAAAATATCAAAATCTCTATTATAAAGTACCAAAAATTATAACAACAAACAACGCAAAGAATGTTCCCATAGTATAAATTAATTTTATTGCCCAGATTGGCTATTTTTATTATACTGGAGTGGAATTATTACAATTAAATCGAAAGAACGTAGATGAAGGGTGATAAACAGCACGAGCATTGGATGGAAATGGCATTAAAGGAAGCCGAAGTCGCCTTAAGGCGGAAAGAGGTGCCTATTGGTGCCGTCATCGTTCATAACGGTGTGATTATCGGAAAAGGTTCAAACCAAATTGAGATACTTAAGGATCCGACTGCTCACGCAGAAATGATTGCAATTACGGCGGCTGCATCTTATTTGGGTAACCGACGATTAGAAAAATGCGAAATGTATGTTACGCTTGAACCCTGCCCCATGTGTGCGGGTGCAATTGTGCTTTCAAGAATTCCGCTCCTCATCTTCGGTGCATATGATTCCAAAGCGGGTGCATGTTCGACACTTTACACAATTACAAATGATACACGACTCAATCATCGAGTACACACAATTGGTGGAATTTTAGAAGAGAAATGTGGCTTGATTTTGAAAGAATTTTTTATGAGGAAACGCAACAATCTCAAAAAGCAGTAAATTATTTTGATACACAGTGGAACTTTATGGAATCGTGCCAAATCGTTTTACCTGTAATTTTCTCCCTCCAAAATTTATGAGCAGACATAACTTTCGATTCAATAAACTTAGATACCGTTTGGCTTGCTCAATATCCTCTGGCAAAAAATTTTTCTTGGCTTTTAATTCAATGATGATTTCCATGCCAACCAGAAAATCCACACGATCTTTCCCAATGACACTTCCCTTGTAATTAATCTCATATTCTGCTTCATGGACAAAAGGTATCGACCGCAATTTTAATTCTTTTTCAACTGCCCGATGATAAATAACTTCTCGATGCTTATGACCAAGCCCTTTGTGAATTTCCTTGCAGCATTGAACAATAGAATCTATAATACCTCTCGTATCATGCTCAAAACGTTTATCTAAGGAACGAAAATTTATGAATTCATCATCTTTATTTTTATCTATACTATTATTGTAGGTTTCCTTTGATAACTTTTTTCTTAAATATCGGCGTACACTCGCAAGGCTAGGCAGATCATTCTCATGACAAACATTTTTCTCTGGCAGTGATAAAATATATCCTTTTTTGCAAAGATTGGTTAGCGTACGAAATACAGCGGTAGCATTAAGTCCTTCTTGAAGATAAGTTGTGAATATAAATTGTTCAAGTGGAATAGTATTAGTTAACCCGTCAAAAGTGATGACTAATTTCTTTCCACTTCTCAATGTACCTTTGTCAGAAGGTTCTTTTCTTACTATCGCATATTCTAGTGCTTTTCGTAACTGTGGATGGTAGGCAATTGGGATAAGTGAGGATCTTTTCGGTAACAAGAACAATTTTCGTAATTCAGATTTCAATCGCCGCTGAGTTGCAACTGATAATTTATATTTATCGGCAATTTGATATTCAACTTCAGATATATTACTAACAGCGCTTACCGAGGAAACCATTATCTCAATTTTCTTCAAAACTTTATTATTAATTCGGGATTGAGAAACTTCTGGAATTACAATATTCTTTACTTGCACATTCACTATTTTTAAATTATTATTCACATAACTCTTAAAAATTCAGTCACCACTCTCCTGCAACTTCTCTGCCTTATCGGCAATTCTCAATTGCTCAATGATGTCACCTAACTTTCCATCAATAATTTCGGATAGATTGTACAGAGTTAATCCTATACGATGATCTGTCATGCGGTTCTGCGGAAAGTTGTACGTGCGAATTTTATCGCTGCGGTCGCCGCTTTTAACCATCAAGCGTCGCTGTGCAGTGATATCGGCATTTTGTTCCCGAATTTTTGCTTCATATAATTTTGCACGAAGCATCTTCATCGCATGTTCACGGTTCTGGAACTGTGAGCGTTCCTGCTGGCAGGCAACAACAATACCGCTCGGTCTATGAGTTATACGTACGGCGGTTTCAACCTTGTTTACGTTCTGCCCGCCTTTGCCACCGGCGCGATAAGTATCGAATTGCAAGTCGGCAGGGTTTATTTCAATCTCAACATCTTCAACTTCCGGTAGAACTGCGACTGTTGCTGCCGAGGTGTGAACACGTCCCTGTGCTTCTGTTTCGGGCACACGCTGGACACGGTGCACACCGCTTTCAAATTTTAACGCACCGTAAGCACCGGTTCCTTTCAACGAGAAGACGACTTCCTTGAATCCGCCAAGACCTGTATCGTTCCAATCCATTAATTCGGTCTTCCAGCCGGCGCGCTCGGCATAACGGGTATACATACGATACAAATCCGCAGCAAAGAGCGCTGCCTCATCCCCGCCTGTGCCTCCGCGAATTTCAACTATACAATCTTTATCGTCATTGGGATCTTTCGGGACAAGCAGGATTTTCAGCTCTTCTTCCAATTTTAAAAACTTTCCTTCGGCATCGGTAAGTTCGGCGGTAGCAAGCTCCCTCATTTCTGCGTCCCCTTCGTTCGCGGCGAGATGTTTCAGGTTCTCGACATTCGTCCTCGATTTTTTATACTCCTGGTACTTTCGAACGATTTCGGTTTTCTCGCTGTATTCCTTGCTCAGTTCGCGATACCGCTCTTGATTGGAGATAACGGCAGGATCAGAAAGAAGCTGAGTGATTTCTTCGTACCGTGCAATTAATTTTTCAAGTTTATCGAACAATCTTACTTCTCCACAAGCTCAGACACTTGTTGGACGTACGAAACCGGCAAAGATACATCGATACCAAGCGCACACTTCAGCGCAACAAGTGCCACCTCAACCTGTGATGTATCCGGTTCTTTCGTCGTAATCTTTTGCATCCAGATGCCGGGAGCTATGAGGATTTTTCCCGGACGTGTACCCCGCTTCTTACTCGACCATCGGATGAACTCGTATGAGATTCCTCCGACAAGCGGAATTAGCGGCAAGTGTGTCAATAGGCGGATAACTAAGGTAATCTTCCCGAGCCAAAGAATCAGTAGAGAATCCAAAATTGCAAACAACAGAATTGAAGCGAGAGCAACAATCAGAATGAAGCTTGTGCCACACCGGGGATGGAACCGTGAAGAC
>CAYGZC010000081.1:0-35425 GCA_964354225.1 uncultured Chlorobiaceae bacterium
AAGTGAATAGTAACGTACTTCTCTGAGATGTAAAGTCAGAGAGATTGAAAACAATTCGAGCAAAATAAAAGAAACCAAGAAGAGTAGCTTAGAGGTTCGTCGGGCAATAAAAAGAGCGGTTGTGGAAAAAGCAACGATTAAAATACCTAATATACCGATAATAGAAAATGGCATCCTCACCAATGCAGTTTTTTGATAGATGTCATTCACATTTTCAGCTAATGCGACTCCTATAGCCGCAAAGTAATACATACCCCAACCAGAACCGATAAAGGCATCTGTTTTTTTATCAACTCCAAGATCAGGATTGGGATGAATCAATTGATAAATAGTGTTCTTGCCGTCATGAACTTTTGGATATCCAAATTGAATTATACGCTTTGCGTACATTGCCGTCTCTGCCTCGTCCTGCCATAGAAGTGGGTAGGAGATATGTTTTAACACACTGAAACAAAACAAACAACATAAAAACACCAAGACGATGCTTAATACTTTATCTGGAATAGACATAAAGCATCCACACTGAATATATTTACAATTATTTAAAGGGGAAACAAAAATATTTTTTAAAAACCGTCTGCAACTCCACCTTCTCTATCATCAGGAACTCCATAAATCCAACCATTTGCTTGATCGATATAGATTGTTTCCAGTGCGCCAACTTTAGAGTTTGTCTCCTTTAATGTATGACCTTTGCCTTCCAGATTCTCTACTACATCTTTTGGCAAGCAATATTTTTCGTATATCAACTCATCGGGTATCCATTGATGGTGGAAACGAGGTGCATCGACTGCTTCATACATGTTCATGCCAAAATCTATAACGTTTATTATCGTCTGAAAAACGCCGGTAATTATTCTTGAGCCACCTCGTGCGCCCAACACCATAATGGGATTGCCATCTTTTAAAACGATTGTTGGTGTCATCGAGCTTAAGGGTCGCTTCCCCGGCTCTATAGCATTCGCGGTTCCTCCTATCAAACCATAAGCATTCGGTACACCGGATTTAATACTGAAATCATCCATTTCATCATTCAAAAAAAATCCTGCACTCGTTACAACAACTTTACTTCCAAAAAGATCGTTGATTGTATATGTAGTCGAAACAATGTTTCCGAAAGAATCGATCACAACGAAATGTGTAGTATTATTCCCTTCTTGTGATGGATTATTACCGTGGCGAATGAGATTCCCCGCGGTTGCTATTAAAGTATCAATCTCGGCTCTTCGGCTGGCTGCATATTGCTTGGATATAAGATGTTCAGTTGGGATACTGACAAAATTAGGATCACCCATAAACTCAGCGCGGTCTGCATAAACTCGTTTCATGGCTTCCGTCATTACATGCACAGACCGTGATGAATGATACCCCATCGAAGTGAGATCGTATCCTTCGATAGTATTCAACAATTCAATGAGACATATTCCACCGGAACTGGGGGGCGGTATCGAAATGATTTCATACCCCCGATAGTTCGTTCGCAATGGTTTTAGAACGATAGGTGTATAATTTGCAAGGTCTTCCATCGTAATCAGTCCTCCACCTCGTTGCATCTCTTTAATAATTAGTTTTCCAGTTTCTCCATGATAGAATTCATCCATGCCTCCTTTTTGTATACGCCGGAGTGTTGCAGCTAATTCCGGCTGATGTAATGTGTCACCCTCGATGTATGTTGTATCACCATTGAAGAATGTCTTAAAAGTGGCGGGATACATTTTCAGCTTATCAGCATAAGCTCTTAAATTAGATTCCAAATGTTGATCAACGATAAAGCCCTTCTCTGCCAACTCGATGGATGGTTTGATGACGGAACGCAAATCCAATGTGCCATATTCTTCTAAAGCTTTAATCAGCCCAGCAACGGTTCCGGGAATAGCAACAGACAGATGGCCATCGAGACTTTTATCGGTTGTATTGCCTGCACTATCGAGATACATATTGCGATTTGCCGCTTTGGGAGCTTGTTCTCTGAAATCAATAACAATAGACGATCCATCCTGTTTTCTAATAAGCATAAAGCCGCCGCCGCCAATATTTCCTGCCTCAGGAAAAACCACAGCCAACGCAAAACCTGTTGCCACCGCCGCATCAACAGCGTTACCACCTTTCTTCATGATGTTTACTCCGACCTCTGACGCTAAACGATGGGCAGAGACAACCATTGCATGTTTTGCACGAACCTGTGGTATTGCGGTGTTGAACTCAAACAGTAAAAGAAATACCACGAAGGCAGAGATAAAACGGTAACGAATAGTTGATGGCATAGAGACTTAATAAAATAAAACCGCCCACCCGAATCGTTCGAAGTGGGCGGTAAGAATATTATTAACGATTGTTACTTAGAACTTCATGACGAAAGACAATCGGAGACTCTTAAAGAAGTCAACATCCCATACTTCTGTACTATCCAAATCAAAGAATCCCATGATATCGATCTGCAGATTATCTGTAGCATTATAGCCAAGACCATAATACATATTTTTATAACTTTGAGCACTCTCACTGTGATATGTCTGAGATTCATAACTATCGTCTGAAATAGTGGTCGTAGAGGTACCATCTAAACGTTCTATCTTGGTCGTATATGGTTTTGATTCGGTGATTGTACCTTTTTGATCTGATGTATAATTGTAATAATTAAAAATAGTACCAACGCGTAGCGCCCAGCGCTTATTTTCAGTGAATTTATATTCGATACCAACGGGAATCCTAAATACTCCATACGTATATTTAGTTTCACGATCCGCTGAATATCCCCGTGTTTCTGTGCGAGTAAAATCGTTAATATCACTTACATTATCCATTTCTTCAAATTTTCGTACATATGAATAATTGTAATTATATTTAGTAGTCCGATCCGATGAATAGTAGGAATATGATCCACCGATACCGAACTGAACACCATCAGTGAGCGGTATGTTGAATTTAGTATTGATCATAAAAGCATTATCAGTACCGTCACCTTTATCATTGTTGGAACTGGTAGTTGTTCTAAGATCGTCATAATCATATCCTCCGGTAGTCCCGTCATAATATTTTTGATGATACACGGTTGAATAATCTGAATTATCCATGTAATCAAATGATCCGAACATAACTCCAACACCGAGAGATACGTATCCATCATTCTTACGTTCCGCTTGCTTATCAAAAGTTTTACGGGCTGCTACGCCAAAACCGAATCTACTGCCATTTTGCTCATAATTATTAAGATATCCGTCTTGGATGGTTTGCATCTCACTATAATTTGTGATATATCGTCTGAAATAATCCCAATTTGCATCATACATATCGTTTGTTTTACTGGTATAATCATAACTTTCGAACATAATGTCACCACGCAATTCATATCCCCACTGCGGCATCATTACTGAACCATTTGCATTGAAGACCGGATCATCATATTTGGAGTTAAATTTACCGTGCTCACCCCATTTTTGATAAGCATAGTTTGAATCGAGGTAAAAATACTCTTCGAGATGATCAAATGTCGGATGACCATAATCAAATCCACTGAAAGGACCCCCTGGGAAAAAGCCATGGCTAGACTGTAACCGTTCACCACCATCATTTCCTAGAGATAATTTCAGACCGAGCGTTAAATCCTGAAGTAACAAAGTATTATTCAACTGGAAAGAATAAAAATCGGGCCGATTAGCATATGATGTTTTATCAGACCAGGTGTGTCTATATGTATATGCACCACCATATGGAGGAATCAAATCTTGCAGGTTTGTATTTTCTGAATAGTTCTCAGTAATGTCCTTTGACTTATCAAATTGAACAATAGCAGACATCCAATGTTTATCCCACCAGGGGTTCTGGCGTGATGCACCGAGCAAGAATTCATTATCTCCATAACGATCAAATACTCTTTCTTCATAGTTTGTAAGGTTGCTGAGATTTGTATAAAGTCTCAAACTATCAACGAACCTAAGCTCGATTGGATCATACACTAGGTCTAAGTCATCGTTGATGATTCCACCCGTCGAAAGACTTCTGAAGGACACGGGTTCATTTTCGTTCGAATACGGCACTTGAGCATATAGCGACGATGATATTGCAATTACAAGCAATAATATGTAACAAAAGTACGGTTTCATTTTTTACTCCTTTTATTGTTATTGATTTAAAATATTTAAAAACTATTTAATCGAATTTATCGTACAGCCCATCTCCACTAAGACCTGGTGGTGCATTTGGCAGATGGACATTGAAACGTTTAACTACAACTGGTTCCTCTCCGATGATTGAATCGAAACTATTAACTGATTCTACATCGATAAAAACATGAGGATGTCGTGTTAAAACTAATTTCATTTATTTGCGACTCCTTTCATGAAAGTTATTTTTATATTTATTTAATTATGAATTAAAATGGTAAATCATCTTTTTCCGGTACAGGGGGTTCCTCAACTGAGGGCTGAATATTATTTATTCCAGCATCGCCCGCGCCTTTTGTATCTAACATAATAAGATCATCTGCGATAATCTCGGTTGTATATCGTTTGACCCCTGTATTCTTATCATCCCATGATCGGGTTTGCAATTTTCCTTCAAGGTATACCTTGCTTCCTTTCTTGAGATACTGACCGCAGATCTCAGCAAGTTTTCGCCACGCGACAATATTATGCCACTCTGTCCGTTCTTGCACATTACCCTCCTGATCTTTCCAGCGCTCATTTGTTGCTATCGAATATTTAGCTACTGCAACTCCTGATGCAGTGTAACTCAACTCAGGATCTTTGCCGAGATGCCCGATGAGCTGAACTTTATTTAAACTTTTGCCTGCCATAACTGCTCCATAAATTATTTTTAATTTTACTTGTTATAGTTTTAACCATTCAATAAAACAAGTATTCTATAAATTGTTAGTGATTGTCACGAAAAATACCTCATTTTTTGTCAAAAAGAACATATTGTGATCATTAAAATAAATATCGACGACATTATAACAATTTCCTATATATTTGTCAAGATGTATTTGATGCTTTGATTTTCCATCAATGTTCATCTGATGAATAATACAACTATCAAGTGCGTAGATGGTGTCACCTTCAATTGTAAATGTGCTTATGTGCTGAAATATCCCTTTGCCAATTGAGTGGAGATAATTACCAAATATATCATAAGCAAGAATCTGGTTGTCATCCTGAATATAAATATGATCTTTATTACTTATTCGAACTTTGATCGGATTCCTGAGTCTCCCTCTTCCAGCATCAGTTCCACCAATTGAGCTTTCAATTGTATTTTCTTTAGAAATTTTTACAAGTCGCTTATTCTCACTATCAAGTATAAACAATTTCCCAAACCGTGAAAGAGCTATGCTTAACGGATAACCAAAAGTGCGGCTCTTCCGTGAATCATTGTCACCGGAAGGTACGATTGAAAGAAGATTGAGGTTGCGATCAAAACGAAGAACGCGATGATTACCATAATCAGCGACATAAACATCCAAACCATTGGGTGAAATTATGTCGCGTGGTCGATCAAAAGCGGTTTCTGCCCATCCATATCCGCCTACACGGGAAATGTTATTCTCGCTAATCGCTAATTTTACCAGTTCATTGCTGCCATTATCGATTACAAATATATTACCCAACGGGTCAACGGAAAAAGCGACAGCATCAGAGAATCCTCCGATAGATTGTAATGAATCTTTAGAGATCTCCTGGCATACTAGATTGCTGCCGTACAACATAACAGCAGCGATTATGAGAATTATGTTCGTTAGATAAACGATTCGCTATATTCTCCTAATTTATTTTCGCTAAGCTTGGTTGTTTCACCATATCAATCAGAATTGAAAACCAATTGTTATGTATTGTGCATTATCTAACATTCCTAAATCTGCAAACGCATAATCGAATATAAATTTCATAGTGTTTGTAAACGCATATTTGACACCGATACCGAACGTTCCATTGCCTTTAGCTGTTTCGTTAAAATCAGTTTTTAAAATATAACCGCCTCTAAGGAAAATCATATCGCTGTAACCTATCTCGGCGCCAAGACTTTTCTTATCTGCTGAAAACGTATTGACAACGTAATCAGCATTTACAGTTGCAATTAGATTCTCTGTTTTCACAGGTTGATATGATATACCACCCTGTACAGAAGATGGTAATTCAAATTTATCGGCTTCAAAAAGTACTGGTATGGGTGTTTGATTCGGAGGTCCATCGGGTCGTGTGTAAAACCGACGAAGCCCGGAGCCGGAGAATTGTCCTTTCGTGCCATAATTCGAGATGGCAAATCCAAGTTGAATTCCTTGATATCCGGTATTATAAGTTAAACCAATATCGAATGCGAAAGCATCTGCACTAACGAGTGCGATTGTCTCGCTAACATATTTTGCATTGATACCGAAGCCAACTTTTTCTGTCATCTGTCTTGAGTAATTCAGCACCAACGCAAGATCATATGGCTTGAAGGTTGCACCTGTGCCGCCGGGAGATAGTTCGGTCGTCTCAATAATATCTGGATAACCGAGATATTGAACAGAAAAACCGAGAGTCCCAATTTCTCCAATGCCTGCCACTCCGGTAAAGTGCTGATATGAAACACCACCGAACCAGCTAACGTTTGAGAATTGGAATTCATAATCTTTCTGGATTGATACGGCAGCCGGATTCCAATAGAGTGCACTTGCACCAGTCGAAAATGCGGTGCCTGTATTTCCCATCGAGATCTGTTTTGCACCCATTGGTATTTTTAGAAATTGAAATCCAGCTTGTCCTTTCCTTCCTTCGTCACCGAAGGTTATTGCGCTTATTACAAGCAATGCAATTAGAATTATCGTACATCGTTTCATGATCGATACTCCTTTGATATTTTTTAAAACTTGAGTTTTCATAGTTAAGCCGTTAGTTAGTTGGAACCGTCAATTGAATATTCCCTTGAATTATAGCAAACGGAATTACTTCCTTCGTTTTACCAATACCCGGGGCATCAATGTGTATGAAATACACACCGCTTGATACGAACAATCCACTATTCGAAGTTAGATCCCAGATCTCAATCGAGGTAAATTCCAGATTCTCATCTGCTGCACGATCATTATTACTGGCATTGTTGTGATCGATCGTTCGCACCAAGTCACCTGCGACATTGAAAATCCTGATTGTACAAACGTCCGGCAGCCCGGTAATTTTTATTCTACGATTGAATTGGTTTTGATCGTATGATGAAAAACCGTAATAAGGATTTGGAACAACTTTGATGTAATGTTTATTCAAACGAGATTTCGCCAGTGATGCATTGAAGGCGGGTTTAGCCGAAGTACTGAATGCAAATGTATCCGCCGGTAAATTAGGTTTCGTGGTCGTGATCCTGAAGATTGTTCCTTCTTCAGGAAGTTGTTGATTATACTGACCCGATGGTAACACTGCCCCAGTATCGCCATTCCAGCTAACAAATACCATGCGAGCCATAACTTCTATCTCACGGGCTCCATCATATGTACCACCAATCATCTCAGTTTCGGCAGCTAAATATCCTGCTCGACCTGGAGTTATATCTGTTGGTCGTTGCCAGTATATCCAATCTGTGTATGGATCGTTTTCTTTACCCGATACAGTATGATCATAGGTTCCTGATCCTTTGGCAGCACCAGTGTCTCCCATATTAAATGTGCCACTTGCATCATCATCAAGCAGGTAAGCAATCATTTGGTAGTCATCGGTTGTGTCATTCGGTGTTCCTATTCCGCGATTCCACAATTCGAATGGTACCTGAATTACTGCTGTGCCTGATCCATATGCATCAAATGCATAGCTTCCTCTTGAAGTGAAACGGATCTCAAAATCAAACGGAACGATTTCTGACCATAAGGAACCATCACGGGTCGTTCGATCAACGAAGTCGGGATCATAAGCTGCGCGAGAACCATTATCAGCAGTATGAATTAACCAGACCGCATCACCTACTTGCTGATTATCTGTAGGCTCCACACAGGGGAAACCTTGAAAATTAGCCGCCCCACCTTCTGGTGGATCAAGCGGTCCTGCAGCATTTCTAACAACTTCGAAATTCTTAAAGTCCAAAGATGGACCAAACACCTTTATCAGTAAACCATCGACAGTAACAAATTCATTTAGAGAACTCGGATTTGTCTCCGATGCTTGACGATCTTGATAATATGAATCGTTTATATTTGTTTTTAGATTATCTGCTTTGTTAAATTTTACAAATTCACCTTTATCAACATCAAATAATTTCCACACGAGTTTATTTACCGAAGTTGGCGGTACAGTAATTGAATCTTCGAAAAGGACATTTTCAAAAAAGACTTTATAAGTATGCCCAGTAACGGCTGTCGGATCAACGACGCTTACTAAAACCTTGCCACCACTCGGACCCTTATGCGTCGCTTCTTCATCTACAGTCGCAATGTTAATATTTCCCAATGTTGCTCCGCGTGGTACAGCCCTTACAGCATTTATACTTTGAGCACTTTCAAGCGACCTAGGAGCTGTGCCGCTACTTACTGATGCTTGAGCATCATATGCTGTTACAGCGTAGTAATATGATTGTCCATTTACTACATCTTCATCTGTGTAAGTATATTGTAATCCTTTATCATCACCGATGGAAACAATTTTAACAACCATCTGTTGTAAAGTGTTAATAGTTACCCATGTCGTCTCAGCAATTTCAGTAATGCCATCATTTTTATCGAATTGTTTCAATAACGTCCAGCTTCCTACAGTACCAGAAAGACTTCGATAAACCTTGTAACCCGCAAAATCTTTCCCTGTGTAACCCGGTATACTCACATTTGCTAACTCTGGATATTTATCGATAGTTAATTCAGAGCTGTTGTCCCACTGAAGTACAACTCGACCGTCTAATGGTGTAGCAGTCAGGTTTGGTGAGGGGGGTGGTTGTGGAACCAAGAATTTTGAATCATAAGCTCCTTGTGCAATCTCATCAGTCAATCGAAGATTTTTAATTGCATCTAAATTGTCTGTACCTTTACCACCAATACAAGCCAGTACAACGACCTGCGTATCACCAACAGCCAGATTAAAGGGACCTGTGCAAAGCATCATACGTTTATCATCTGGACGAGGATCGCGGGCACTCCAATTAGTGAGGGGATCTGCGGGATATGCAAATCGGGACGGTTTTGGATTGCCATTCTTTTCGAGTCCTTGCATTAGGTTATATAATTCTTTATCATTATCCGGATCACCCTCGGCACCACGAACATTGATATACCGGATAGTGGAGCTTAAACCCAATGTTTTCTTACCTGGTACAATACGTTGCACAAAACCATCCGGTGTCAATTCAAGATATTTTGCAGTATCAGTCGCTTCTCCATTGACTACCGGACCTTGGAAGAAATCAGCCCCAAAAGCTGAACCTCCTAAACTGACCGGATCGGTATTATCATCGTTGTAAGCGAATGCCATATTTGTAAGGGAATCAGTTGCAACTAAATCGTTGCTCGATTTGTCAACGTCAGCATCAAACCATGACGCTGTATAAACATTAGATAGATTCTTCGTTCCTTTATTAATAATCTTATAATACATGAAAAACACATCACTATAACCTGTGATATTTACTTGTATAGATGCTTGTTGAACTTCAAGTCCAAGCGGATCTTTTTGTGAATCATCGGGAAGTCGATGGAGCTTTGGATCCATATCATTATATACACACCAACTCATTAAATCACCAATAATAAGTGGATTTCCGACTTTATCAATTGGTGCACCATATTGCTTGGGCCATTTTGAAAAATCATCCATAGCATCACCATTTGAACCTACGGGTGTTCCATCACTACCATCTTTGTTCAATGCAAAAAGTTTGTTAATATCCCATCCTTTATCAGTTGGTCGAGGAATTTCATTTATATCGCTTGGATTGGTTTTTTCCAAAGCCCCCGGTTGAAATTCAGAATCAAAATCAATCACACTAACCTTTGGCGTACCATCAACGAGTGCACCTATTTGGAAACCGGCGGCGTAAATGATATACGTTCCCGTACCACGTGGAAATTCACCCCCTGCTCCTCCGGAGTTTGGAAATTTGCCTGATATGTCTTGGGCATATGGTCCATAATTAGTCATCTCAAATGCCCAGTTGTTACCCGACAATGTAAATTGATTCGTTGCCGTCGTCTTTTGTAAACTCCCCTGCTTTACTGCGGGTCTATTTTTCGGTCTCTCCGCATAAGAAAGAGTATTACATGCAATTGCAATGAAAGCGACGCACAGAAATATTCTTACAAATCTTTTTTCCATAAAAAAATCTCCTATGATAATAAGTTTTCAATTCATATCTTCTTAGAAACCAACAATCACACCAAAACGAACCTCACGTGGTGAATCCCACTTCCGTTGAGAGGCACCATTCACATTTACATTGGCACCCGCAAGACGTTCATTATACCGTTTCATAAAATCATCGCCGGTTGAATAGACTTTATCGTCATTGTCGTAAAGAGTTACGTCGTTCGCTCCGAGTGATGTGCCAAGATAACCATCGGAATTCGGATCACCAGTCGCTTGATAAACACCTAATGGATTTTTGGCATCTAACAAGTTCAAGATTCGGAAGTAGAAATCTGTACGGAACATTCCCCAATCAATCTCTTTATTAAGTTTTAAATCAATTCGGAAAGTCCATGGACCATACCGACTATTAACCCCATCAATCGGTGCATCCTTGGGAACCGCGATGGAGATTGTCGACGCTGCAGAATTATATTTATTCGTCGGTGTGTACGGGAAACCACTACGTCCGAGGAAAAGAAGATTCAATCCGGAATTTTCCAAGAATTTAGGACCTTCTCCCTTTGGTGTCCGTATATCGATATTTGCAGAAATTGTATGCCGTTGATCAAACGATAACGGTTGCGTGAACTTCGCTGTTTGAAATCCGAGCCAAGCAGCATTAAAATTCTCTCGGCTCGTTGATCCGGTTCCTTCTGCAAATGCTAAGCTATATGATAACCTGCCAGAGAAAAATCCAATTCGCCGAGCTTCAAATCCGATATCAATGCCTTTTATCGTACCATAATCTTGATTCGAAATCAAGTACAAAGCTGCACCACCGGGTGCTGTTGTTCCGGTATAACGCACGTTAACGAGGTTCTTTATATCTTTGTAATATGCTGTGGCATTTAACCTCATATTATCACCTACTTCATGCGTAATACCGACTTCGTACCCGGTTGTCTCTTCCGGCTTTAGGTTCGGATTTTGTACATTGTATGTTGGCGAACCACTTACAGCTTTATACTCGATAAGTTTCGTTCCGTAGTACAAATCCGTGAGATTGGATTGTTGGAAAAATTTCCCATAATTGAAATGAAAAACTGTTTTATCAGTAACGGGAAAACCAACACCGAGCCGAGGACTAAATTGACTCTCGATCTTTGTATCTAAAAAATCGCTTTCATCAGCTTTGCGTGCCCTAGGATCTCCAGAGGGAACTTGATTCGCCCCAAGTGGATCTTTCTCATCCCTCAACGTTTTAGTATTCGCATTGAAAAAATCGAATCTCAAACCGGCATTGATGATCAATCCTTCTGATTCTATTTTATCCTGCGCATAGATTGCAATATCATATGGATGTCTTTGTTTATCTAACAATCCACCATTTCCGTTTTCATTCTTTTTGGCATCGAGCGTGTAACCATAAGCATTAATGATATTTGAATTAGTGTCTCGATTTGACTCGAAGTTTTCATAAAAACTTAATGAATGGTATCTATATTCAAATCCAACTTTAATTTGGTTATGGTCATCAATTTGGCTCACAATATTTACTTTTGGATTGATATAACTTGCATCGTAAGCCTGGTAAAATCGACTTCCATAACCCGGTGCAAAGTACAAACCATATGGATCGTATCGATCTCCTGCTACGAAATAGGGTTTATAAGTAATTGTGTCTGTACCTTCGATTCTATAAACACTATTAAGAAAATCAGACATTCCTGTTGTATCGGTACCATTGCCTTGCCAGTTTGACCAACCAGCGGGATAGAGAAAACCACCGTTCTCTGGATCATAGAGATTCCGTGGATTATCATCACCTGATGTCTTATATAAACTAAAATTATCCTTATAGAGTCCGTCTCCACTGAAGTGTTTCGTCGTAAAATACGCTCCGCCAACTTCCATGTAGGTCGATTTATCGAATGTATATGTAAATGTACCAGAAATTGTGGTGTTTTTATCATTGTTCCAGGGAGAATGGTCAAGATTATATTTCCAAATATCGGAATAAATTTGCTGAGTGAAATTAGAATGGATAAAATTTAGGTTCAATTTTGCAATCGGCGAAAATCGATATGTCAGTTTACCTTGTAAAGTAAGCCCATCATTTCGGTCACTCGGCAGATACCCTTTATTCCAATCTTGCATTTTTCCATTTTTAAAAATTTGACCAACCTCTCCCTGTGTTGCCCTTGATGTTGCAAGGTTCTTCAATTCACCCGAAAAGAATATGGTCATCGCATCATAAGTGGGGATGAGGGGACCACTGAGGGAAAGGTTATAAACGTTATACCCGCGAGAATCCTTCTCTCCCATAAAGAAATCCGATTCCATTTCGAGATTTACATTATAACGGGGAACTGCTTCTTTTGTAATAACATTGATTACACCGGATAAAGCTCGACCGTACTCCGCACTAAATCCACCAGTCTGTGTCTGAACTTCCTCAATAGCATTACTATTGACGCTTACAGTTGCTTCACCTGTCAGAAGATTATTTTGTTCATAACCATCAACGAAGATAACTGTCTCATTCGCTCGGCCACCTCTTGTAAAGAAGGTATTATTTTCTGTACCTCGTCCGCTAACTACACCAGTTTGAACGGTGACCACACCTTCAAATCCGCGTAATGGCAGATTTTTGATTTCTTCTGCCGTCGTTATCGATGTACTGTTTGTTTGATCTTTTTGAATTAAAGGACGAGTCGCTTCGATCACAACTTCACCAATCTGAACTGCTTCAGTTGGCATATCAAATTTTGTTTCAGTCGTATAACCTGCACTAACGCGAACATTTTTAACTGTTACCTGACGGTAACCGATATAACTGGCAGCTAATGAATAATTACCGACCGGTAGGTTGAGAATATAGAACTCACCCTGAATATTTGTGGCAGCTCCAAATCGAACCTGGTCGATAACTATAACGGTAGCACCAATTAGGGGTTCACCTGTTGCTTTATCAACTACCTTACCAACGATCTTTCCAGTGGTCGTCACTTGAGCGAAAGTCGCTGATGAGAATAATAAGATGGTGATCCCCAAAAGTACATATAGATAACTCTTGGTTTTCATAATATGGCTCCTTTATTATTTAGAAATGAGATTAATTCCCGATGTTTGTAAAATATCAGTAATCACCCGATTACGATATTTGAAATGTTCAGGTTCAATAGTATTCATAATAATGACTCCCTATATTTGGTGATATCCTGTCTTGCCCTATTGATTCGATAAAATAAACATAATTATTCCTTGCATCGAAATAATATTTCTGAAACATCACGATGATGTTCATTTTTTATTTAATTTAGAAATGTGTATCAAAATTCGATAATAATAAGCTTATTTAATCGCTGGAAATATACTAAATCAAATGGATGTTGTCAAGTTATTTCTACGATTTATCCGTTTTATTGAAAATTTGTTCGAAAGCCCTAATTTCCACACTCCTCTAGAAATTCCAACCGATAGCTCGAAGTACATCCTCAAACCCTGTAAATATAGTGAAATAACGCCAAAATCACCAAAATAACTAATGTGGGCTATACGAAATATTTTGTCCATATACATATTTTGACCACCCGCCAGTATGATATCGTAATTTGACCTCAGAAGGGCAGAAAATTCTTCCCATTCATTGATTTCAGTAGCCATACTGTTGTTAATGTGGACTACGATGATATATGACTTGCTCTGTCATTTTTTTTCTTGCCGAGTTTGACACCAGTGTCTGCATGGGAGTAAATAAATGCTGTTCTGACAGTTTTGACTTTAATTTTATGATTATCTAATGAAATCGATCACTTATACTCGTAAACAATCTTGCCATTCACGATAGTCATCTCGACTCTAGCATCAAGAATTTCTTTGGGTGGAATTTTCATAATATCCTTAGATAAAATTGTGAGATCTGCCCACTTACCGACTTCGATTGTTCCTTTTTCGTTCTCTTCAAATGAACCAAACGCCGCCCATTGCGTGAATGAGCGAACGGCTTCTTCTCGTGTCATCCTCTGATCGGAATACCATCCATCGAGTGGATTGCCATTTTTATCCTGCCGAGTTACTGCTGCATAAATTCCGAAGAGTGGATTAACCGACTCTACCGGAAAATCAGAGCCGCCAATTATATGAGCACATGTCTGCAACATCGACCTCCAAGCATACGCACCTTTTACCCGCTCTGATCCCAGCCGCATCTCTGCCCAAGGCATATCGGAAGTGGCATGAGTTGGCTGCATGCTTGGGATAATGCCCAAGGAATTAAATCTCGGGACGTCACTCGGTTGTAAAACCTGTACGTGTTCAATTCGCCAGCGCGGGGAAGATATTTCTTTACCAGATGATCGCAATATTTTCTCATACACATTCAGCATTATATGGTTTCCACGATCACCGATTGCGTGTGTACAGACTTGGAATCCACGGTCAAACGCCTGCTTACATATTGTGATCAAACTATCTTCGCTTGCCATCGTCAAACCGCGATTCCCGGGATTGTCACTATACGCTTCGATGAGGGCGGCACCGCGAGATCCAAGTGCACCATCGATGTAAAGCTTGAGCGAGCGAATAGTTAATTGTCCATTCCCATAACCGACTTCTTTCCCGTGTTGAAGATAATATTTCCATGTTTCGGCATCACCATCAATTGCACCGTAAACACGAATCGGACACTGTCCGGCATCAATTAATTTCTTATAGATTTTAATCGTCTGGAGATCTACACCCATATCGTGAACTTCTGTCAAACCAAGCTTCGCACATTCGTTGAGCGCAAGAATCAATCTTTTATCGATCTCATCTTCCGTCAAGTTTGGAATAACTCGGTTTACAAGATCAATTGCATTATCTACCAAAACACCAGTCGGCTTACCTTTTCGGTCGCGATAAATCTTACCACCTTCCGGATCTTTTGAATCGTCTGTGATTTTAGCAATCTCTAAAGTTTTCGAATTAATCCAAACAGCATGACCATCTACTCTCCTTAAAAGAACAGGATTATTAGGTGCAGCTTTATCCAATATTTCACGTGTTGGAAATTTTTTTACTGCCCAATCATTCTGATCCCATCCGCGACCGATAATCCATTGCTCGGGCTGGATCTTCCCTACTTCTTCCTCAACTATTTTTGCAATTTGATCGGCTGATGTTGTGCCGACGAGATCGAGCGTCTGCAAGCGCCCACCTTCACCAAGGATGTGAGCATGTCCATCAATTAAACCGGGTAAAACTGTTTTGCCTTTTAGATCAATAATATCTTTCGATTTATATGCTCTAATAATATCCTCCGAAGTTCCGACTGCAACAATTCGATTTTCGCGAGTTGCGATTGCTTGAGCTATGGTATTATTTGAATCGAGTGTATAAATTATTCCATTGATCAATAGCATATTTGCTTCACGCGGCGTTGATCGAATCATATAATAAATCACTGCTATGATAATTAATGGAATCAGTATCCACCATTTGTTTTGTGTCATTGTAGTCTCCGGATATTTTTGAATTTCTGCACATTTTTTATTGGAAGCAATATAAAAATTATCGATGAGACATTCAACGATGAAGCGGATCTTGGCAACCCAAATGATTAATTTAGGGAATTGCATCTCATATCATTTTTCGGTAAGTTTTTTGCACACAACATAAGGTAAAGAGATTTGTCGAACAGAGAATTCACAAAATTCGTTGAAATAACCAAGCGTCTTCGAAAAGAATGCCCATGGGATAAAGAACAAACTCATGCTTCTATTCGCCACAGTCTGATTGAAGAAACCTACGAGGTGGTTGAAGCAATTGACAACAATAACCTGGAAGAGTTGAAAAAGGAATTAGGAGACATATTGCTACATGTAGTCTTCCATGCAAATATAGCAGAAGAAAAAAAAGAGTTTACTTTGAAAGATGTAATTGAAGGCATAAGTGCAAAATTGGTTTACCGCCATCCGCATGTTTATGGAGAAACTAAAATTGATGGTGTTGATCACATTATAAAAAACTGGGAGAAATTGAAGTTGGCAGAGGGAAGAGAATCTGTTTTAGAGGGTGTTCCGAAAGAACTGCCGGCACTTCTGCGTGCCCACCGTCTTACTGATAAAGCTTCTCGTGTAGGTTTCGATTGGGAGAAGACAGAAGATGCCTGGAAAAAAGTTGATGAGGAGATGAAAGAGCTACATAAAGCAATTGAATCGGGTAAACAGGAAGAAGTGGAATCTGAATTTGGAGATTTACTGTTTGCTTTGGTGAATTATTCTCGGTTTATAAACGTAAATCCGGAAAATGCCTTACGTCAATCGGTATATAAATTTATTAATCGCTTTCAATATATAGAAAAGCGACTTAAGGAGATGGGCAAAGATATCCATTCATCCTCATTGGAAGAAATGGACAATCTATGGAATGAAGCGAAGAAGAAATAAGAATATACTGTTTGATATTATATCTCCTCATTTTCGGTTTTACTATTAGCTTCTACTTTCCCATTTGTATGGTACTTATCATATGCATCGATAATATCTTTCACAAGCTTGTGGCGTACAACGTCGTTCCTATCGAAGTAGCAGAACTGCACACCATCGATGTGCTGAAGAATTTCCTGGATTTGTACCAAGCCAGAAATAGTCTTTACGGGTAAGTCGATTTGTGTAATGTCACCTGTGATGATGGCTTTGGCATTGGCACCAAGCCGCGTGAGAAACATTTTCATTTGCATGCTCGAAGCGTTTTGTGCCTCATCGAGAATGACATACGCGTTGTTCAACGTCCGTCCACGCATGTACGCAAGCGGCACAACTTCAATTACTCGTCTCTCTACATATGTCTTTAATTTATCGGGGGGAATCATATCATCGAGCGCATCATATAAGGGCCGGAGATATGGATCGACTTTTTCTTTAAGATCGCCCGGCAAAAATCCTAAGCTCTCTCCTGCCTCTACTGCCGGTCGGGCAAGAATAATTTTCACAACATCACGGTTTTTCAGCGCGGCTACCGCTGAAGCAACTGCGAGATACGTCTTCCCTGTTCCCGCAGGTCCTATAGCAAACACGATGTCATTCTTTTTGATCTGGCGGATGTATTCTTTTTGTCCAGAAGTTCTTGCGCGGATAATTCCGTTGCGAGTAAAGAGAACAACAGATTCAATTTCCTCCGACCCCACCTGAGCGACGACACTTTTGGGAAGCGCCGGTTCACCATTAACTGTCACCAAGTCAATAACTGTTTCGATGTCATTCGCCGAAAGGTTACCGCTCTTGTTCAATATGTAAATAAGTTCTTTGAAAATCTTTTCAAGTTGATCAACCTGTTGTTGATCGCCGCGAAAAGTAATATTCTCTCCTCGTACTGTAATGGCAGCATCAAAATGTTCCTCCAATACATGCAGGTTGGCATCGTTCAAGCCGAGCAACCTTACCATGTCAACACCTTCAGCTTTTATTTTACGTTCAGCCAATGAAGTTGCTTGCTCCTTTCAATTGGTAATAGATTAATAAAAATAAAGAAGCCCTCCTATCACTTGTGTGATGAAGGGCTTCTCAAAATATAAAAAGATATGTAACAACCTATAAAGCTTTTAGCTTAATCTCACGAAATTATTCTTTGGGAGCTTCAGCAGGTGCTGTCGTTTTGTTACGATAGTACCTGTTTGCTGCTGATTTCTCTTCCTTCGATAATTCTTTTCCTTCAGGAATTTTCAATATCCATTTCGGTTTGATAACATCCGGATCTTTGATCATGTCGCGGTTACCCTGCCAGATTTTGGGCCACATCCAAGCATTTGCGTAAATGTCTTTCTTCTTGGCAATGTTCCACAAGCAATCACGATCTTTACTCCAGGTACCGACCGTGTAAGTTTTCTCTTTTTGGATGCTGTTCATTAGAGCAGTAATCTTATCCTGAAGTGCTTTCACCCGATCACCGTAACGAGGTATCAAACAAATTTTACTCTGAACCATTTCTTTGATCCTACTGTCTAACTTTGCAAGCTCATCTTTGTAATTAACAAGCTCAGCATCCGACATGCGTTGAAGTTCGGCAACACGATTTTCCATCTGAGCCAATTCTTTATCGAATGCCTCTACATCTGCTCGGGTAACACCAAGCATCGCATACATCGCATCCTCACATGCAACAAGATCGGCATCCAACTTTGTGGATTGAGCTTTCAATCCTTCGATATCTGCATCTAGTTTTGTAACTTGTGCCTGCAGGTCTGCTTGCTTCGCTTTGTAGCTTGTGATCTGTGCCTGCCACTCATCTTTCGTCATCTTCTCTTGTGCTGCAAGAGGAGAAAGGTTGACCAGTAACGCAACTGCAACAAGTAACATAATCGAAAAAACATAATTCTTTTTCATATTACTTACCCAGTCCTTTCTTAACAGCTTCCTGATCGGATTGGCATTGTTGAAGCTTACCATTTTTCTCAGCGACCTGTTTTTCAATCATCGCCTTCTCACGTTGCTTTTCGGCAACCTGCTTTTCAAGCGAAGTTACTTCTGATTTTAAATCATTAAGCTGCTTCATTTCTTCGTCAGAGGGTGAGCTTGAACAGCTCGATAACATCAATCCACCAGCTAAAAATAAAGCAACCAGTAAACCTTTAAAGATTTTTTCCATTGTTGCTCTCCTAATTTGTTTCTAATATGATCATTTCCAACGTTCAAAAATAAGAAATAAATGTAATAATGTCAAGCCAAATATTAAATAACTTGTCAGATGTCAACTCTCACAATAGCCCTTTTTCAGCAAAACTGGTGAATTTATCATCTGAAACGATAATATGGTCGTAAACCGGTATCCCGAGAATTTTCCCTGCTTCAGCCAATTGACGGGTAATTTGAATATCATCAGCGCTCGGTTCGGGATTCCCACTCGGATGATTGTGCATCAGTATAACACTCGCCGCTGGTTCTGTAATTGCTGGATAGAAGACTTCTCGCGGATGAACGAGTGATGAATTTAAAATACCCTCGGATATTATCACGTTCCGAAGAAAATGATTCGCACTATCAAGAAGAATTACTTTGAAGACTTCTTGTTTTAAATCTCGAAAATCTGATTGAAATATTTTAAATATATCTTCCGGTGAATTGAGACACATTTTCTCTGCTCCTTTTTTTGATGTCCTCCTTCCCAATTCAAAAGCAGCAACAAGCGTGATCGCCTTTGTGTTCCCAAGTCCCTTGTATTGCCTTAACTCTTCAACTGAACGGGTACTAACACGGTGAAGATTTTCATAATCTTTTAGAATTGTCTTTGCCAGATCAACAGCAGTTATCTTTCCGGTTCCGCTTCTGATGAGGATCGCTAATAATTCAGCATCAGAAAGAGATTGAGCACCGCGTGACAATAATTTTTCTCTCGGTCGTTCCTCCGGCATCCACGCTTTAATTTTTAAATGATAAGCTGAGGGCTCGCATACTTTCTTTACTATTTTTGACATTGTTTCTCCCTTCAAATATTAATTGAGTGATATCTCTGATATTTTCTTGATCTCGCCTTTTGAATACTTTAGAATCTGTATAATTGAATTTACTCTTCGCTGCACGAAAGATATTTTTGAGTGTAATCCGGGATAATCTCTGACTGCACTTAAAGCTGATGTCATTTTCTCGCGTGTGATTGCTCCAACATTTATCTGGGCAAGCAGCATTTGCATGATATCATATCCTATAATACTGTATTTTGTTGAATGCTTCTTCGTTTGATTGTAGAATATTTTCTCATGTTCAGTATATACGGGATTATTCAAATCGATATAAATATTAGAAATAAAAATAATCCCGTCCACATATCGTCTGTTTGATTCGAGCTGGGTTAGATCGTACCATTCGTTACTTCCAAGAATTTGTGTCTCCAGATTAAAATACCGCAGCTGAGATGCAATAACACTAATTTCTTCCGGATCGTCAACTGGAATGAAAAGTCCTTGAATCGAAGTAACCGGTACTTCAAGATTTTCTCCGGATTCTTTTTTGCCAGTAATAGATAATCCTGCTTTGCGGAGACTGGAAAACTTATCACTCAAGTCGCTTGTACCTTTACTATAAAATTCAATCGCTACAACTTTTGCACCAAGCAGCGTTATCTCTTGAGCGAAACTTTCAGACATGGCTCGAGCCGCAGGTTCTGCCGATGAGAGAACTGCAACTTTCGAGAATCCTAATTCCTTAACCGCATAATGTGCCATCGCTCTTCCACGATTAGCATAATCGGGAGATGCCTGAAAGATGTGTGAACCCAAAGCTGCAATCCCATTTGCTGATGTTGTTGGTATAACCATAGGCACCCCATAACGTTCAGCAACAGGTGCGCACTGTTTAGCAAGATTGTTGTGAAGCGGACCGATGATTGCAATGACGTCATCCAAGGATGACAATTCCTGCATCGCTTTTACCGCCGTGCTTGAATCTTTTTCAGTATCTCTAACTTCTAACGAAACTGAGCCGGATAGTTTGAATTTATTTTTGAACTCTTCCAAAGCAAATATTATACCTCCTAATATTTCTTCCGACATGGTCTTTACCGGATTTAACTCAAAATATTTTTTAAAAAGCGGCAACATCACACCGATTTTTAGATGAAAATTCGTTGTTAATCTTTCCTTCAATGCACTTGCCCGATCATGATAAATACTTTTCTGTTCCCGACTGAGGAGATCATCCAACAAGTTAGACGCGAGATGGAGATTGCCAAAAATAATATATTTTTCCGCTAATTTCAATCTAACCAAATCCTTAGCGTTTGGCGTTGTAATTATTTTATGATAATCTTGAAGAATTCTTATTTGCAGCCGATCATTTGCGATGGATTCAAATAACGAAGAGCATTTAAATGAAAGATTCAAATCTTTTGTAGTCTCGATACATTGAAGGAAATGTTGGGCTGCTTCTTCGTACCTTCGCATCATCATTAAGTCGATGGCAATGGTATAATGTGCATCGTCAAGATAATTCGTTTCCGGAAACATTTTAAGAAAGTTAAGAAGCAACGCAGCGGATTCATTAAACCGTTCAAGTTTTTGGAGCGTCTTCCCTTTCATGATATATGCCGCGGTGATTCGCTGGTGAATCGGCTTCTGACGTACAAGATCCTCAAATACATTCAGCGCTTCAGCATAATCTCCCTTCCGAAACAGCTGGACTGCACTTGAGAAAGCTTTTTCAGCAGACGCATTGTATTCAAATTGATTTTGGGAAATAGATACAATGTGTAAACTAAAGAACAGAACAAATAATATGAATATTTTTTTAAAACTCATAAAATTATTTCTGAATAGATGGTTTTATTTTTTTGAATCTTGTGTGTTGGCGCTCCGAAGCTTCCACTGCATTGTTTTTACCCGGATACTTTTGGGATCGACACCGAGCGCTTTGTTCAAACACTCCATGGCAAGCTCCATCTCACCTTTTGCAGATAAGACCTGACTTAAACCGATTAGTGTTTCAATAGATTGCGGAAATAACTCAAGTGCTTTGTGTAAGTATGGTTCGGCTTCAGAGAATCGCTTAAGCTGAATTAAACTTTCACCGCACATCTGCCAATGTGCTGCCTGCTCTGGATCTATTTCAGCTGCCAGAGCAAATTCTTTGTGAGCTTTCTTCCAATCATCAATTTTTCCATAAGCTGTTCCCAGTAAGTGGTGGTTAACGGCATTCTCCGGATTCTTTGATATTCCCTTTTTCAAATAATCAATCGCTTCAGTGTACTGCTGGCGATGAAGCAGCAGCTCACCCAAAGTTTCATTGATTTTTGGGAAGTTGGGATCGTACTTCAACGTTAATCTGAATTGCTCTTCCGCATGCTTGAAATTATTTTTATAATAATATGCTACCCCCATGCCGAAGTGAACCTGCGGCAATTTCATCTGAGCTAATTTTTTATATTGGGCAATCGCGTTATCATATTCTTCAATACGTGAGTAGCAATCACCAAGCCGTTCGATGATAACGGCGTCGAGTGGGAATAAATTATCCGCACGCTGAAGAATCTCTACTGCAGCACTAAGCTGACCGCGTTCTGCATAAAGTGCAGCTAATTTTAAATATGGGATGCGAAACGGCTGCCCTGAGTTAACAAGCCGGTTGTATAATTGGATTGCATGAAGATATTTCCCCTCTTCCGCAAGCGAGTGCGCTTGATCCATCAGTTTGCCGAGTTGGATTGTACTTAGTTTCATCACAGTGGAAACTTACTGAAATTTGGAAAGAAATTCAAGCTATAAGAAAATAAAAGCATCTCAGTACATTAAACTAAGATGCTTTACATTGCGCCTAATTCAAACTTACCGCATTACAATTAATTTCTGAATCTCCGAGTATAATTCTTTCCCAAAATTATCAGTAACAGTATACCGACAGATATATAAGCCACTCGAATAATTACTTGCATCCCACTCAAAATTATGATAACCCTTAGTGACATAACTATCTACTAATCGTTTTACTTCTCTACCGATCAGGTCGTAGATTACAAGAGTTACATGTCCATCAATCGGTAACTGGAAATCGATGCGTGTCACTGGATTGAATGGATTCGGATAATTCCGCTGCAATTTGAATGACGTAACTTCGGTTAATTGTGATTGATTACGATACCCATAACGACTTGAATCTATATATTTCTCGTATCGCCCTTCAGAAATGAGTATGAACGTCCGTTTCATATTTGTTGATGGCGGTGAGATTGAGTTATAACGAAGCTCGATGGACTGCCCGGGAGTTAGTGTAGTATAATTATTATCTTTAGACAATAACAATCCTTTAACATCACCATTTGCAGAATGAATAGCTGAAGCAAGCGACAACTCCTGTGAAAGATAAGTTTTTGGCACAGTTACTCCGAAATTGAAGTAATCAAGCCGGGCTTTTTGTTTCCATATAATGTCAAATGAATTAGTGTTATTCAAAGTAAACGGTACAAATACGAGTGTAGGTCTTTGCCTAAATGAAAAACCGGCAGGATTAGGTGATGAAGCGGTTGTGGGTTTTATATAAGCAATTTTCTCTACTTTAGGAACGTCATCGCCGCCACCTTCTCCACCCCCCGATGTACTTTGAAATGAGCGAGATATTTTACTATTAAGATTTGATAAAGAAAGATTCAATGTATCACCCTCATTAAGCTCGACCTTACTGCTATCGATGGCGAGTAATTTTTGAATGACATCTATCCCTTTCAACCTTGCTCTATTTAATGTGAAAGGAGTGACATACTGATAAATCTCACCGCTCGGAGATACATCTATCTTTGTATTGGTTGGATGATCAACAGCTAAAAGTTTGAATTGATCTAAGTGCGATTTCTCGTGTTCGAATTCTCGAATTTGTAAAATATATTTTCCATTATCTGATTTTAACGGTTTAAGAAGCCGATAATAATCTGTAACATCTTTACCGATATTCTCAGGATACTCACTCTGCGGTAAAATATTGTTGTCTTCGTTAAATTCTTTTCCATCCCAGGTATATACAAAAGGACAAGATGGTGGAGGTGGTGGCGGCGGAGGTGGCGGTGGACAATTGGTATAATATGCATTCCATTTAGAATTATCAATTGCCGTAACCTCGCATTTCAATTCGTAGGTACCACCAGGGCTTGAAAATGAAATTTGATTAGAATTCCCTGATAGATGTGACCAATTATAATCACCCTTATAACTATTTTTAAACCAACTATACGAATAAAAACCTTCATAACACATTGGTACTACTTTCCATGTTCCCATTGCGGCATATCCAAAACAATCCTCATCAGACGGTACTGGCTCAATATGCGCACCCCAATCTGGCAAGGTTTGAGGAGACCAAAATGTCTTAGTATAAGAACTCCAATATTCATATTGACCCATACCATAACTATCCCAATAACAAGGAAGAAGCTCAAGTGTATAATTGTAATGGACATTGGGCTGCAAGTGGAATTTAGGTATTTTTACCGTTTGCCACCCGGCGGGTAGAATACCATAATCATACCGAGCTTTAGTTGTAGTATCATTTGTTGTCCAGAGCCGACCTCGAACTTTTGCTTGATTGGTTAGGAGAAAACGTACTCCTGCATTGCATTGATCGTACGACGGAATAAAAGATGTATCAAGTGCATCAACGCCGGGGAAAAATGCTCTCATACCCGTATTCGTTCCCCATAAGTCTGACGTATAGATATACTGGCTACGGTTCGGGGTCGCTTCTTTAACGTATGTTGCTTTACTTATCGATACGGGTGATTTGAAATCACCGTTCATTTTACAGGAAGCAACATACTCGCCATCCGAAGTAAATTTATGATACATCATTTGCTTTACATCTCCTACCCACCATTCATTATTGAGGTCCTGACCAATACAAGTCAAATCGGATGTTGTTGTGTTAAACTCAGTCGATTTATATGCATTAGCGACCGTCCCACCCCATGGAGGAGGTGAAGCTGTTACAAATGCCATCCGGTCTCTATCTATAAATGCTATCATTGAGGAATTATGAGCAACAACTTTGCTCGGGTGTAAAAGTCGAAAACTACCAACATATGGCACAGAATAATATTCAATCTTACTTTTTATTACTCCACTTCGATTGATGGAAATAATTTTACCGGTAAAATCATCTGCAATCCATATACGGTCTCCTTGTGGAGTGGGAACGCGAGAAAGCGAACCAGCTTGGTCTATATCAATATCGACTGGATGGGTAATACCATCAACATTAAAACTCGATTGAAAGATTATGTCAGCATTGTTATACCACAGCTTTACAATTTTACCATGGTCTGTATCAGCTACGTATATGGTATCAAGTATATCTACAGCCATTCCTTTAGGATATGCAAATTTATGATCACCATTTCTATCTCCATAGGAATGTATCCAAGCGGGTGATCCCTTTCTTGCATAAACAATCCTATTCCAATAATGATCGATAAAAAAACAAACCGGATTATTCGTTAAATCTACATAAAGTGCATCCATATCTAACTTTACATCATCACAAAATAAACGTACTCCTAAATAGCTTGATACCGAACCAGCCGTTAACAATTGAGTATGAGTCCATGGATGATATGTACTGATGAGCATTTTGTTTGATTCTTTGAACATCGCAGGAGTTAATACATTAGATTGTGAAAGAACCAGGGTTTGAATATCGTTCCGTTTTACACCGTTATCTTTTTCTGTCTTAACTGTTTCATCAATTAAATTATCAGATTCTACGGGTTCCCAATAAAAACCTTTTTTCTCGAACCTAAGAATTACATCGTTCAATATTGAACCATCACACTTATTTACTTTACACAGTGCTGTAGCACTATTATCTTTAATCTGAAGCGTTGATATTTTCAAAGAATTTACTTTATTTATCGTTGCAGATGTATCTCCGAGGATGGTTATATCATTTGATAAAACAGAAAGGGAACCAATTGAACTTTGGTTATTTTCTTTTAACGTTCGTTCATTTGTTTTCAAAATAACTTCTATTTGACACGAATCGCTCATTATGGGAGCCGGGGGTAAAACGCCTCTATATTGAGATGAACAAATGCTTACGGTGATGATTAATAAAATGAAAATCTTGTAAAATAATTTATTCATTATCATATCCTCCAAAAAATATTCATTATTTAATTTTTATCTTCTCAATTTTTGATTCACTTAATTCTTTAAACATTTTTTTATCCTTGTATACGATAATCTCTAATGTTTTAAGATTGTAGCCAATCATTTTACCAGTGAATTTATTTTTTACTATGCCAGTATTTATATTAACCACCTTCTTCTCAAGCGATATATCCCCTATAATTAATTCGTCTTTGTTAAGCCACTGATAGAAATTTGCCCTGTCCGTCTTTATCCCGTCGATATCTATTTTTCTGTTTGACTGAGTTTCAAATATTTCAATTCCACCACCTTCATAAAATCTACTGAAGTAATGTTTCCCATCTTTAGAAAAATAGATCCCTTTGTGTTGAGTTTTTTCAAGAATATTTGATTTTGTATTATATACAAATACCCCATCCCAATCTTGGATATAAATATTATCGTCAAACTCTTGCCAAGTTATATCGATACCGGAATCACCGATTTTTTTACTTCTCTTACTTTTTACATCCAATAAATAGACCCCCGTAGGGCAAAACATTGGTTTTTCTTGAAGCCTGTATCCTTTTATATAAGCAATCCGATCTTTAGCGGGATTCCAAGTATATGCCATAACACTATCTATCGAATATAATATTTTTAGTTCTGTTGATAATATGATTAAGCCATTGTGACCACCACTTTTTATCTTATGGCCTTTTGGGACCTTTTCCACCTCGCTACCGAGGACTGAAATAACTTTTAATTTATTCGATACATCTATGTCGGAAGCTCCTAATCCATCAATGGATTTGACTAAGATATTTGAATTATTATTATATAAAACTAATTTGTAACGTAAATCATATTCATTTAAATCTGGAAAAATATTCCTTATTATGGAGGAATGCTCACTTCCCAAAATTAAAAGACTATCATTTAAGAAATTTGTTTGCCCATAAGAATACACGTTTACAAAAAAGATAGTTATCATCACAAGTATTTTCATATTTCATCTCCTTAAATTCTTTAATTGTTAACTCCATCAGGATCATATAACCATACGTGCATATGATCTGTGTGTTGATTGTAATTTCCATCCACCTCAACTTTGGGATGAGGTTCCAAATTTGTATCTTGGTGAACGATAACTTTGAATACTTCCGGCATTCCTATCAAAATACTGACAAATGCTTGGGTTCTCTCGCTTGAATAATCATCTGGATTTTCTAAACCGTCAGGATCGCCTGGTTCTGCGTATAGGTCACAAATACTTGACGAATTATCATTTCGAATATACCTAACATCAACTTCTAGTCCTTTTTGATGTTGAGTATGCCCTGTAAATGAACCACCACCCTTTTTACTCATATCCATCGAAGTTATAACAGGATAACTTGCATTCCACTTACGAGCTACTTTCTCAACGAGATTAATCAATTCTAATGTTCCCCAATTGTCTGTATCCTCCACATCACTACCGGGCCAATATTGATAACCGATTCCATAATTCGCAATACGTAAGCCATTTACTAAAGAACCGCTAGTCCAATTACCATTCGCCAGCGAATAATCATGAGTTTCCTCGTTATATTCCCATCCTGTCTTAGCTGGAGGTGATATAATCGGTGGTTGCGATTTAGATAAATCATAGGCATAATTATATGTATTCGATCCATAAGCAATCGTAGTCGTCGATGGTGTGTTTTCATTTTCAACTGCATCGCTTATTCCATCTCCATCTGTATCCCAACTGTTCACTACTACTTTGAAATTCATTCCTTCAGATGCGCTTCCATTTATCCCAAAGCGTACACGGATATAATAGTTGCCCGGTAATGTTGTAATCGTTCTTAACTTATTATTCTTTCTTGTTCCATCCCAATTAAAAGTATCTGAACTACAAACACTTCTCGAAAACGTAATTTGTTTTTCCCTTAGTATGGGATTAGGACAAAGGTAGTTTCCACAATATAGTTCTAAATATGAAATATCATATTCAGAATTGATTTTCCATCCATACGAAATTAAACTCTTATTTCCGTTCATTATTTGCGTTTCTTTTTGAGTGTCTATATCTATGATTTTTTTTATTATTATATCCTCTGGACAATCTGGTGGTACAGGCGGTCCGACCTCAGGACACCCAATAAAAATAAATAAAAGCATTACTAAGAAAAGCATTCCTCCAATAAAGGAACAGTACTTTTGTTTCATATTTCATCCCTAATTTTATTAACAAAATAATGTTCTTATTACTTACATCATAAACAATAAATAAATAAAAGTCAAGAAATATTTTACGAATATTTCAAAATAATTTAAGATAATACTATCCTCAATAATCCCTCCTCATCGCCCTCAACCCAACCACGAGCGATGCTATGCCGATGATTACTGATATGACAAAGAATGCTGCTACAGCATAATGCAAATTCGCCACATCAAATGGAAGCCCTTTCAATATCAAACCAAAATATCCATTAAAGGGCAAGAAAACTATCGCAACCAATATTGTAAGATATACTATGGTTATCAAGAACGTCACTGTTGCACTCTGGGATGAAGCAACGCGGATTGGATTCTTCTCTTTGAAGTCGGAAAAGAAACTGCCGGCTCCAAGATTCAATCCAACAAATGCAAACGCAACGCTTACCATAATAACAGATGCAGACTGAATTAGAACAGGATACGCCCAGAGTGAGCGATGCGAGAATATAACCAGCATTTCGCTGATTAAAAGAATTGGTAAGAAAGCTATCAAATATTTTAACCAGAATACTTTACTCCGCTTTACAGGTGCACTTAATACTTTCCAAAAGTTTGATCCCTCTATGCTGATACTCGGGAATACAAACCTCAGCGCAATCGAAGCGATTAAAAACGCATTGAATAAAAGCAGCACCATGTATGATACCGTTTGAAGGAACGGCAGATTTTGCTTCAGGTTGATATTGGCAACGCTTACAACGAACGTAAGTACGAGAATCGAGATGATACCAAAATGAATCCACTGGCTCGGCTCACGGACAAACTGCCAGACTTCCTTTTTCAAAAGTACACTCGTCTGCGGCTCAAGCTTCGGCGGCTTCGAGAAAGAGAATATCTTCAGCAATGGAAATTGCGATTCACGCCCCGCACGGAAATTTAAAGATGCTAACCAGCTTGAATAGAATAATTTCTTTCCCACAAAAACCATAAGTCCGAAAACAACTATCGTTGCTGCAACAAGGAGAATCGTATATGAAAACGCGAATGAAGAATCTCCACGCATCGTCCAGTATAACGATTCAGCTATCCAGTAATTTGGGAAATACCTCGTGATAGGCGGGTCGAGGTAACCAAAGTACTGATCAAGATTAGGAAAATGCTGCCAGACCTGATTGACGAGACGCAGGGGATTAGTCATCGAGAAATACAAAAAGAGCGATTCAAGGTACAAAATTGCAAGAATAACAATCATCTTCCGAACACCAATCTTTTGAGCAAATCTCATTAGTACTAAGAGAATCATCACAGCAATACAGCCGGCTATTAGCATGAAAGGCATCAGCATGAAAAGCATTGTGTTGAAGTAAAACGCCCACGGCATGTGAAAATGAGAGCCGTATCCGAATAGCACTGCAAGTGCGATCAAGAAAAAAGCAGTCGAGCTATAGAAGAAGTTGTCGAAGAATTTTATAATAAACAGATTTGTGTGCGATACCGGCTTAGTTAAGTAGAACGACATCTCCTGTGAGCGATAAAAGGTTGCATACGAAACAATTATGTTACCGACATTTATCGAGAGGAAGTAAACGAATAGCAGCATCGAGAGAAAACGATGAAAAAGAAATAAACCCACGCGAACGTTATCAAGAAGGTAATCTGTTGCAGTCCGTGTTGAATAATATGCACCGACAACAAATCCGCCAAACACTATAATTGATGCGATGTGTTTTACTATATTCGCCGTCTTCCACTCGATTGAGAATTTCAAAAAACTTCTCAACTTGGCGAAAGCGATATGAGCAATTACGTTCATTTTGTTAATTCTAAAAATACCGATTCAAACTTCCCATCCGACCTATCTTTTAGCAATTTCAGAGCACCTGTTGTATCTTCAAATATAAACCGACCATTTTTAATAATACCGATTCGGTCGCACAATTCTTCTGCAACCGGTAAACTGTGGGTCGACATAAAGATGGCGGGACCTTCGTTCGATTTCTGTTTTAATGTATCTTTAACGATATGCGCACTTCGGGGATCAAGCCCTATCATCGGCTCATCGATGATAAGGACTTTCGGATCGTGCAAAATCGCAGAAGCAATTACAATCCGCTGGCGCATGCCCTGAGAATAATTTTCCGTCCGCTGGTCGATCCATGAACCGATTTCAAACAAACGCGTCACATCATCGATCCGCTTTGTGGTATTAGCATGATGCATTCTATATAGACCCGCACTGAAATAAAGAAACTCCCTGCCGGTAAGTTTCTCATACAGAAATGGTTGGTCAGGGATATAACCGGATGTCATCTTTGCGTCTAATGGTTGCTTCTGGATATCAAATCCGTTGATACTGATTGAGCCCGAAGTCGGGGCAAACAAACCGGTCATCATTTTGATTGTTGTTGTTTTACCAGCACCATTAGGACCGAGGAAGCCGTAAAATTCTCCCGTTTTTACCTCAATTGTCAAATCATTAACGGCTGTAAAGCTGCCAAACTTTTTTGTCAGGTGATTGAGTTTAATCATGTCACTTCATAAAATATTTTATCAAATGTTTGAAATATTTTGGAAAGAAGCAAGAGTAGATATATTTGGAACGAAGAATGGTTTGCCAAAAATATTCTTTACAAAAAGTATGTCACCTATCGGATAGTTGATAAGTAAAGTTGATATGAGAATGAAATCATTTTAAATTCTTCAAAACATATTCAATGGCATCGAATATGTCTCCCATCTCGTATGGCTTTTGAATAACATCATCGGCACCAAGTTCTCTGCATTTCGACACATTTTTTAAATCAGCATAAGCAGTTAATACAATTATCTTGGTATTCGGATAAGACCTCTTGGTGAATGCAAGAACTTCAAAGCCATCGCGTTTCGGCATCTTTAAATCGAGAACCACAACATGGAATTTCTTTCTCTGGATTAGCGCAAGTGCTTCCTCTCCATCATTTGCCACATCAATATCATAATCGTCTTTGGATAGTATCTCGCATAATGTGCTCGTAAGCTCCCGATCATCATCTACGATAAGGATTGATATTTTATTTATCATATTAAACCTCTCTTATACTTCTAATTCGCAAAAAGATAATAAAATCAAATTGCAAAAGCAAGGAAATTGCATAATTTGACAGTACCATTGCAATTAAGAAATATTTTAATGTAAATTTATCATTCCAACAATTACCATACATATACTTTAATTCCGATCCAGGCAACAATCTCGTTTTCTTTACGTAATAAGGAGAGTTGACATTCATCGAAGGATTAATTACTTTATTTCAGTTAATTATTTAGGAGTTAATTATGAAGCAACCATACAAATTATTTTCAGTTTCAATAATTCTAATAATCCTCTTTTCTGGTACGGCAGCTAACGCCCAATCCGGATCGTATGATCAATTAGCAATTTTAAAAGCAGCCCAACAAGAGATGAACAATCATTCCCCCCACTTTATCAGTAATTGGATCGGAAATTATCGTCATCGTGACGTTAGCATTGAGCATTTTCCATACATGAATGGAAAAGAAAAAGTATTTCAATCGACAACTGTTTTACCGAATGGATGGATAATGAAAGAGATGCTTATCCAACAGTGGTTTAACGACTCATGGGTAAATTTTATGAAATATATATTCACCTACAATACAAATAACAAGATGACTGAACAATTGTTGATGAATTGGAGTGGTAACTCGTGGGTGAACTCAATGAAAAATACATTTGCTTATGATGGAAATGGAAATACGATTAAAATGGTTGAGCAGGAATGGGCAAGTACCGACTGGCAAGATGTTCGGAAAGATACGGTCATTTATGATATAACGGGTCGTGCGAGTGAACAGATAACCCAAAATTGGATATCGGATGCTTGGGTAAACTCTCAGAAAAAACTCATGACTTACGATACGATTATGTACATGATGGAAGTTTTACAACAGAATTGGGTCAGTAATGCATGGGCGGATACTTTGAAAGATTCATATACAATGGATTCAAGTGGACATGCACTCGATTGGATTCGGCAAAACTGGGTTGGTGGTGTCTGGAATTACATTTCGTATTATACATTTACTTATAATCAAAATGGAAGCATAACTGAACAACTTGAAAAGATTTGGGAACATACTGATTGGGTCAATGCCTGGAGACAAACATATACCTATGATACAAACGGATATTTGATCCAGATAACTGGAGAACAGTGGTTGGGTACTACATGGGGAAGTGGGTGGATACAAACGAACAGCTACGATGAAAATGGAAACCAATCTGAAACTATATCAAGGTTTTGGTATTTGTTTGAATGGAGGTTCACCTCTAGAATCACTTATACGTGGCAAGAAATTACCGATGTCAAGATAAATGAATCAGGTATGAACGGTTATTTATTATCCGCTAATTACCCGAATCCGTTCAACCCTGAGACACAAATAAGATTTACAATCGCAAAATCGGGGTTTGTTACACTCAAAGTTTATGATATGCTTGGGAGAGAGATCACGACTCTTGTGAATGAGAGAAAACAACCGGGTGAATATTCAGTAAGCTGGCACGCTCAAGGCATACCAACCGGAGTGTATTTCTATCGTATAATAGCTGGTGATCCTTTGCTCCGCTCAGGACAAGTTTTTATCGAGACGAGGAAGATGGTTGTGATGCAGTAGAATTTTTCTGATAATCCTTTTAGAAAACTACCCCAATCAGAAACGGTTGGGGTTTTTTATTCATTGGAGGGGGTATACCTAAACTAGTGGGGTATGGTACTTTCTTGAAGTTAGAAGGTGGTAAAAGAAAAGCATGCTTGCCTAATAATTTCCCAACAATTAAGGGGGGTGTACCTTTATTTTTGGAGTCACGTTTCCTTCTGGCATGGTGTTGACATTAATATGTCGATTTATTAACTTACCACTTAATAAAATGGTCTTTCTAGATAAATGGTTTAATTTTCGTTTTTAATCAACAACCAAACGGAGTATTTATGATACTTAAAATCTTTTTTACTTTAGTGTTAAGTGTATTTTTGTGCCAAACTACATTTTCTCAAGTTCGTGTTGAGGAAACAAAGAAAACAGTAAAAGAAGAGAAAGGTGATACAACGGTTACTCGTTCTGTTACTGTTTCAGAAAGTGAAGACATCACCCCGCGTCATCATATGATTGTGATTAATCCGCTTAAGTTTTTACTTTTTTATAATATATCTTATTATCAAAGGGTATCCACAAATATTGGCATAGGAGCCGGAATACAATCGCCAACCATTGCCGGGATAAATGGGATTGGATTTAATGCTGAAGTGCGATTCCATCCGTCGGGTAAAACTTTACGAGGATTCTATTTCGCACCAAATATTTCATATAATCGATTATCAGGAGAAGAAAGCGATGCTACTCTTTCTATATTTTCCATTGGGGGATTGATTGGTTGGCAATGGTTCCCTGGGGATGATTTTGCCATAGGACTTGGTATAGGGATTGATTATTACATGGCTTCAACCGAGGAGAGTGATTTTGGGAAATACGATGGAACAGCTCCGGGTCTTCGTTTTGATATTGGTTATGCATGGTAGCTTTCACATTGCAATCCGAAAATGATTTTGATTAACTGAAATTGTAGTAATCATATTAAATAGCAAACCCCAATCAAAAATGGTTGGGGTTTTTCTTTTTCTGTATTAATGAATTAACTTACAGCGGAACAAATTACTATTTACCGCGAACCATAAGAAATATCTTGCCCTGCCCTATATCCGGTAGTTATGCTGTTTATTGTATTTACCGGTATTCTTATATCCGTAGTGCCATTAGTTACGACAATAGCCGTTCTTAACGGGATATCACCATCTATAAAGAGCTTACGAAACTGCATTCTTTTTAGTATTTTACCGCTTTGATTCGAGAGGGTAGTTAAACTACTGATATTAAATTCATCCGCGTGGGATTTCCCTTCTAGCTTCACCCATAGACTTTTCTGATCAAAACCTATCAACTGACCATCCCAATATTTATCCTCAATTATTGATGTTGTTACTTTAATCTGCTCACCAATCTGAGGTAAATTGTAGCCGTTTATATTTTCAGCAGTTGCATCCTTGTATTGTTCTGCATATTCTGAATATGGTATTTCCTGAATGCCCTGATATTCACCCGTCACGGTGCTACCACCCTTTTGAACAATCGTTACTGGTTCCCCGCGTTCAAGAGATGAGCCATCAGGAATTTCCTTAGACGACCACCCAGTTACACTACAACCACACAGAATGAGTATAGCTATCAGAATTCCCCCAACCGATACGAGAAGTGAATACTTGTTCATATGATTCCCCTTTATGTTGTGTAATGCATTCATTATTATTTATTGGTTACATTAATGTATACGATGGTGAATGGAAAAGTTACACTAACTTAAAATATTAATTGAGTTTTGAAAATATTAATCTTAATGAAACAAAAAACATGTCGACATCGCTCAACGCTGGCTTATGGCAAGCCCACTGCGGTGAATAAGATTTCGGATACCTATGAATTGAGATTATTGCTTTAAACGTATTTATGAGAGCGTAAAACACCCTGGAGGGGGTGTTGCTTGTGGGCATGGTACATCGAGAGCGTAACAACTTTACTAACGTTGGGGAGGGGAATGGCAAAGATTGAGAGGTACGTCTATTTTTTGAAGTTAGAAGGTGGTAAGAGAAAAGCATGCTTTCCTAATAATTTTTCAACATTTGATGGGAGGTATGCATTTATTTTTGGAGTGCCGTTTCCTTGAACTTTTTATAAAAATTAATTTGCATTTGTATGGCAATTGTAATACATTATATTCAACGAAAGGATTTAAACATGCCGAAGACAGTAATGCTGAGCACAAGGATTGAGCCAAAGCTCAAGAAAGATGTTAATACAATTTTCCGTAAGTTAGGACTAACCCCAACACAAGCGATAACGATATTTCTCTCGACCGTTAGGAACTTCAATGGGATACCATTTAAAATTTATATACCCAATGAAACAACAAAGAAAGCAATTGAGGACGCCAGAAAGAGAAGGGGTGTTAAAAAGTTCAATACTGTTGAAGCTTTAAAGGTAGAGATTGAGAGTTAATGCGTTCGTTAATAAGAACTAAACAGTTTAAAAAAGATTTTAAGCTCTCAAAAAAGCAGTGTTGCGATACAGAAAAATTATTTGAGGTTATTGACAAGCTTGCGATGGGTGATAAGTTAGAGCAGCAATATCGCGACCATTCTCTTCATGGAAAATTTAAAGATTGCAGAGAATGCCATAATACACCGGATTGGATGCTGATTTATAAAATTGACGGAGATGACCTTATTCTTGTGCGTAATGGTTCACATTCTGATTTATTTGGTTAAAAAATGAGCGGGGATGCAAT
>CAYGZC010000082.1:0-28576 GCA_964354225.1 uncultured Chlorobiaceae bacterium
ACTGATGCACTTCATGCAGCACTCTGGGCATTAGATATCGGGAAAGGGGATGCAGTTGTAACGACACCTTTTACCTTTATCGCGACTGTTGAGGCAATCTCGCTTACCGGTGCCCAGCCGCTCTTTGTTGATATCGATCCAAAAACTTATACGATGGATCCGAAAAAGTTAGAAGAGTTAATGGAAACTCCCCAGGGGAAAAGTGTACGAGCGGTACTGCCGGTTCATCTTTATGGTCAACCAGCTGCGATGGATTCGATTCAACAAATTGCTCATAAGTATGGAGTGAAAATAATTGAAGATGCAGCCCAATCGCACCTTGCAAAGTATAATGGAACGTATGTTGGAAATTTTGGCGAAGCAGCATGTTTCAGTTTTTACCCTGGTAAAAATTTAGGTGCATACGGTGAAGCGGGCGGTATCATCACGAACAATGATGCTCTTGCAAAAAAACTTCGTCAGCTTCGCGATCATGGTCAATCGGCAAAATACAAACATGAGTTCTGGGGACACAACTACCGCATGGATGGAATTCAGGGTGCAGTGCTCGGTGTGAAGTTAAAGTATCTGAATCAGTGGACTTCCAAGCGACGTGAGATTGCTGCAAAGTATAAGCAACAATTTGCTGGAATCCCTGACCTTGTTGTTCCTTTCGAATCACCAAAAGCATATCACGTCTACCATCAATTTGTGCTTCGGACGAAGAAGCGCTCTGCATTTCAGCAATATCTCACTGAAAAAGGAATTGCAACAGCGTTACATTATCCGATACCAATTCATTTTCAGGAAGCGTATCGGCATCTTGGCTACAAACCCGGTGATTTTCCTGTAAGTGAAGCGTGTGCTGAGGAGTGCATCTCAATTCCCGCACATCCTGAAGTGACTGATGAAATGGTTGATTATGTAATAGAGAAAGTACTTGGTTTTTTTGGAGTATCTTAAATCAGTCTATTTATTTGACGCAGCGTACTTGGAATTTTACATTTCTGCTTTTGAAATTCTCCTCAAAAATCCCTATACTTAATCCTTAAGTTTTAATAAAATCATTATTTATTCGGCAATAGAAGGAATTACATGAAGATTAGTGTTATTGGAACAGGATATGTCGGACTTGTTGTAGGAACCTGTTTCGCTGAAACCGGCAACGATGTCATCTGTGTCGATATCGACGAGAAAAAAGTTCGGATGCTTCGGAAAGCAAAATCTCCGATTTATGAGCCGGGACTTGAGGAGCTTATTAAAAAAAATATTCACGAGAAACGATTATCATTTACCACCGATATTCAACAAGCAATCAAAAAAACAGAAGTAATTTTCCTTGCTTTACCAACTCCACCTTTAGAAGACGGCTCGGCAGACTTGCAGCATGTCCTAGCGGTTGCAAAACAAATCGGACAATCGATGAACGGTTATAAAGTAGTGGTGAATAAAAGTACTGTCCCGGTAGGCACAGTCGATAAAGTGCATGAGGCGATTTTAAAATACACCAAGCATGAATTCGATGTTGTCTCAAACCCCGAGTTCCTGAAAGAAGGTGCGGCAGTAATGGATTTTCTGAAACCTGATCGGATCGTCATTGGTACCCGAAGTCGGCGTGCGATAAAGATAATGGAAGATTTGTACTCACCGTTCATTAGGACCGGGAATCCATTCATCGTGATGGACGAGCGAAGCTCAGAGCTTACAAAATACGCTGCTAATTCTATGCTCGCAACGAAGATTTCTTTCATGAATGAAGTTGCCAACCTCTGCGAGCGAGTTGGTGCGGATGTAGAGATGGTCCGGAAAGGTGTCGGTAGCGATCCACGCGTGGGACCGCAATTCCTTTTCGCCGGTGTTGGCTACGGCGGCTCATGTTTTCCAAAGGATGTAAGCGCACTGGTAAAAACATCGGAGCAGTACAAATACGATTTCAGTATTCTGAATGCCGTCATGTACGTCAACAAAAACCAGCGCATGTTGTTCACAAAGAAAATTCTATCTTACTTTAAGAATGATATAAAAAAGAAGCACATCGCAATATGGGGACTATCATTCAAACCAAATACAGATGATATGAGGGAAGCACCTTCGGTAACAATCATCAAAGAATTGCTAAAGCATGGTGCAAGTGTGAGTGTATACGATCCTGTTGCAATGAAAGAAGCAAAACGATACCTTGGAAATTCGGTCAGGTATTGCAAGAACGATTATGATGCACTGAGAGGTGCTGAGGCATTAGTAGTAGTTACGGAATGGCATGAGTTTCGCCGCCCGGATTTTGATAAGATGAAAAAACTAATGAGCAATTATGTTGTCTTTGATGGTCGCAATTTGTACGATGCTGCGGTGATGAGAGAAAAAGGATTCGAGTATTTCAGTATCGGTAGGGGTTAAGAATAATGGTGTGGTGGAATAGTGGAATGATGTGATTATAAACTGTGTTATGTGCAATTAATAGGTAGTATGGAGTAAGCACTAAGCAGCATAGAAAAAAAGATGGTTACTCAATATAAGGGTTTCAAGGATTTGAAGGTATATCAGCTTGCATATGTGCTTGCAATGGAAATTTTTCACGAGACAAAACATTTTCCTATTGAAGAAAAATATTCACTTACTGATCAAATCAGAAGATGTTCTCGTTCTATTGCAGCTCAAATTGCTGAGGCATGGAAGAAAAGAAAATATGAGAAAGCTTTCATTAGTAAATTGATCGATTGTTCATCGGAAGCTACCGAAGTACAGGTCTGGATTGATATGTCTTTTGATTGTGGTTATCTAAGCAAAGAGAAGCATAAAGGAATTTCAGAAAAATGTGATGAAGTAAATCGAATGCTCTATGCAATGGTAAATCATCCTGAAAAGTTTTGTTTTTAGTGCTTACTGATTTCTGCCTACTTTTATTGGAAAATGATAATATTCAATATAATATACGTGTGATATGAATACTCTTACTGTTTCAGTAGTAACGGGTGGCGCAGGATTTCTTGGTTCGCATTTATGTGATCGGTTATTGGCAGAAGGTCACGAAGTTGTTTGCATAGATAATCTGATAACAGGTGATGTTGCCAATATCGCTCATCTTATGGGGAATCAGAAATTCCAATTCGTTAATCATGATGTAACTAATTACATTTTTATTGAAGGTCCGGTTCACAACGTTCTTCATTTCGCATCACCTGCGAGTCCTATTGATTACTTAAAGCTTCCGATCCAAACATTGAAGGTCGGCTCACTTGGTACTCATAAAGCTTTGGGTTTAGCGAAAGCTAAGAATGCGCGGTTTCTGATCGCATCAACCTCCGAAGTTTACGGTGACCCGCTTGTTCACCCGCAGCCGGAATCGTACTGGGGAAATGTCAATCCGATTGGCTTCCGCGGTGTATACGATGAAGCAAAAAGATTCTCTGAAGCAATGACGATGGCTTATCATCGTTATCACGGTGTAGATACGAGGATTGTTAGGATTTTTAATACATACGGTCCCCGAATGCGTGTAAATGATGGACGCGCGATTCCGGCATTCATGTCGCAAGCATTACGCAACGAGGATATCACAGTTTTTGGCGACGGCAAACAAACACGGAGTGTGTGTTACGTTGATGATCTTATCGACGGCATCTATCGACTGCTGATGTCCGATATTGTTGAGCCGGTGAACATCGGCAATCCCGACGAGATTCCGGTTCTTCAATTGGCTGAAGAGATCAAACATATAACCGGCAGTAAAAGTAAAATCGTATTTAAAGATTTACCTGAGGATGATCCTAAAATCCGTCAGCCCGATATTTCGAAAGCTAAAAAGTTTCTTGGATGGCAGCCGAAAGTTAATCGGGTGGAAGGACTCAAAAAAACACTTGAGTATTTTCGCAGCAAGATACTCACCATTCCCCATAAATAATTCCTCGGCAAGAGCGTTGCAATCTGCATTCGTCACACTCATCATTTTCTTGCTGATATTCCCAGAGACGCAAGCACAACCGGTTGATTCATCTTCAAATATTTCGAGCATTAATAAAACTCGTCTCGCATTAGTAGGAGGAACACTTTTAGGCTCGATGGCAGCAATTCATATCTATCAGCAAAACGGTTGGTGGAAAAACAATCGCGCACCGTTTCATTTTCAAGAAGATTTAGTGTATGGCTTAACCGTTGATAAGATTGGGCACTTCTACGGCGGGATGCTGCTCGGTTTTACAATGAGTAAATCACTTGAGTGGGCAAATGTTTCAGAAGAGAATGCTCTCTGGATTGGTGCTGGAGGGAGCTTATTGTTTCAGACATATGTTGAATTGGAGGATGGATTTTCCAAATGGGGTTTCGACCGTGTGGATTGGCTAACCGACCTTGGTGGTGCAGCTTGGATGCCTTTGCGTCATTATGTTCCATATCTCCAAAATTTCGATCTCAAGCTGAGTTATCATCCATCAGATTTGCTCGGCAATCCGGGTGGTATCGGATTTAAAGGACAGAAACATCTGATCATTGACGACTATGAAGGACAGACATTCTGGCTAAGTGTTAAAATAAAAAACTTAATACCTGAGCCGTTGGCAAAACATATACCCGGTTTCCTTTGCCTTGCGGTTGGTTATGGCGCTCGTGATGTTGCAGGTGTGGAGCCATATAGAGTTTACTTCCTCGCACCCGATCTGGATATGACGAAGATAATACCGGACGATACACCGTTTCTTAAAACGCTTGGTGAAGCACTTAACTTTATTCACTTCCCTATGCCGGCGGTTCAGTTCTCTTCAAATAAAACGATCTGGTATGGACTGTATTTTTAGAGCGTATTGCAAACGCTGGTGATGTCAGGTCTTATGACCTGACATATGTACTACAGGATCGGCAACGAACCATGTTATCGGTCTCGTCCTTTGTTGTGTCAGGAATCTCGCAGAGCGTGACCGACACCACCTTAGTTGATATTATAGGCAAGGGCTACTATATTATGCAAATAACTAAAGTGATGTCAGAGCTTACATTCTAACATTAGTGACATTGATATTTATTGAATGAACATATGGGAAGAAGAGGTCGCTCAATATTTGGTAATCAAGGGAATACATTTTTTATTACAACTACAGTGGTAGATTTTGATCCTGTTTTCTCTTGTGGGGATATTTATTATCTGATTTTAATCGATTCACTGAGACACGTGCTTGAGGAACATCATGCCACTCTTTTTGCTTACGTTTTAATGCCGAGCCACGTTCATATTATAATTGCAATGCCAGAAGGAGAGAGTATCTCTGATCTCATGCGTGATTTCAAAAAGTTTACATCAACGAAGATAAGACAGCAGCTTGAGATAGATAATCAAACGAGTTGGATATTAAAGTTAAAAGCCAATGCAGCTACGTCTAAAGAACAAGTTTTTAAATTGTGGATGGATCGTTTTGATGATGTAGTGATATTTTCAGATAAAGTACTCTGCCAAAAGATAGAGTATATTCATTATAATCCTGTGAAAGCAGGCTTGGTTGAAAAACCTGAAGATTGGAAATATTCGAGCGCAAGGAATTACATACTTGACGATCATAATTTAATTTGCGTTGCAACAGATTGGGAGTTAGTGTCAGGAGAAAACTCCTGACACCACCCACAGAGTCGGTGCTGTCAGGTCTTTTGACCGTCGGTGCTGTCAGGTCTTTTGACCGTCAGTGATGTCAGGTCTTTTAACCTGACATTTATGGAGAGCTTGGCTGTAGATCCATGAATATCGCTTGTTTGTTATATCGTTTACTTCTATATTCAAAGAATTGGATTGCAAATATTTCGTATGGACTTTATTACAATATTTCTGATTGCACTTGGCTTGTCGATGGATGCTGTTGCTGTTGCGGTAAGCTTGGGATTGACAATCAGATCGTTGAAAATCCATAATGGTTTTATCATAGGCATCTTCTTCGGTGTATTTCAGGCGATCATGCCGGTTGTGGGATGGGCGGCAGGTCGCGAGCTGAAAGAATTTATTGTGGGTATCGATCATTGGATTGCCTTCGGTTTATTAACCATCATAGGCATGAAGATGATATATGAGGCATTACGAGCCAAAGAGATGGAGGATGAGGTAAAAACATTAGGCATGCATATACTATTTATGCTATCGATTGCCACAAGTATCGATGCACTTGCTATCGGTGTCAGCTTTGGGATGTTGAACATTTCCATTATTACACCCGTGCTCATCATCGGAGGAGTCACATTCATATTATCATTTCTGGCGGTGGGTTTTGGCAAACACTTTGGCAGATTCTTCCGACGGCGGATCGAAATATTCGGTGGTATAATCTTGATCTGTATAGGGATAAAGATTCTCCTTGAGCACATATAATACATTCTTGAATTTCCACTCTGGAAACCTTTCTTTCAATCCCTGTGTTTTTATTTAAAACAGTCTTAGATTAATTGAAGCTATGAAATATGATGAAAAGTTTGATTTTTTTGATAATAATGGTCAATATTTTGTCTTGTCACACAAAAGAGAATAAGGACCAAGGTGTGGTGATAGATAAAATGAAAGAAGAAAAACACGGTGGACAATTAGATACAGCAACATTCGGTGCGGGCTGCTTCTGGTGCGTTGAGGCAATCTTCCAGCGGCTCAATGGAGTTGTATCCGTTTCATCTGGTTATTCCGGCGGTGCAAAAGTTAACCCAACATACGAAGAGGTGTGCGCCGGTGAAACCGGTCATGCCGAAGTGTGCCAGATAAATTATGATCCAAAGAAATTATCCTACGAAGAATTGTTGGAAGTATTTTGGTCAAGTCATGATCCAACGACTATGAATCGTCAGGGTTCCGATGAAGGTACCCAATATCGCTCTGTAATATTTTACCACAACCAAAAGCAAAAAGAACTTGCAGAAAAGTACAAGAATAAATTGAACGATGAGCATGCTTTCGAGAAGACAGTCGTAACTGAAATAAGTGCTTACAAAGATTTTTTCAAAGCGGAAGAATACCATCAAAATTATTATCAAGAGAATTCGAATAAACCGTACTGCCAGTTTGTAATAAGACCCAAGGTTGAAAAATTTGAGAAGGTATTCAAGTTAAAAGTAAAAAGTTAAAAGTAAAAAATGTTTCAATCATTTATCTTGATTTTCAAAACTGTATTTCCTATTTTAGGATGACTATTTTATGTTGATTTTTTGAAATCTTTTCTCCATTTCAATCATCAAATAGTACAAAACAAATCTCTTTAGTATAATTATCACATTAAAAGGACTGTAATATGGCATTAACAATTGGATCAAAAGCACCAGAATTTAAATTGTACGACGCTGATCGTAAAGAGCGATCACTGACCGAGTTTCTTGGTAAAAAAACCATCTTAGCATTTTATCCCGGAGCGTTCACAGGTGTATGCACAAAAGAATTTTGTGCTCTCCGCGATGCAATGGCGAATTTCAATAGTATGGACGCACAGGTAGTCGGTATCAGTGTGGATGGACCGTTCTCGAACAAAGGATTCGCCGATCACAACCGGATAACTTTTCCGCTCCTCAGCGACCATACTCGTGAAGTTTGTGAAAAATATTGCGGCGTGCATGAAGATTTTGCGGGCGTAAAAGGTTATACTACATCGAAGCGAGCTGTGTTTATCCTTGATAAAGGTGGAGTAGTAAAGTATGCATGGATTTCGGAAAATCCCGGTGTAGAACCTCCTTACGATGAAATCAATAAAGCATTGGCATTGTTCTAAAATTTAATATAAAGGAGTCAAACTATGGAAAAGAAAAAGAAACTTACTCACATTTCTGGTGCGCCTGTCGTTGACAATCAAAATGTTATAACAGCAGGGAAAAAAGGACCCATGCTCTTACAAGATGTATGGTTCCTTGAAAAACTGGCACACTTTGACAGGGAAGTAATTCCTGAGCGAAGAATGCATGCGAAAGGTTCCGGTGCATATGGAGCGTTCACAGTTACACATGATATTACCAAATACACAAAAGCAAAGATATTTTCTAAAATTGGGAAAAAGACAGATTTGTTTGTCAGATTTTCTACAGTCGCAGGAGAACGTGGTGCAGCAGATGCGGAACGGGATATTCGAGGATTTGCTATAAAATTTTATACTGAAGAGGGCAACTGGGATTTAGTAGGAAACAATACACCTGTATTTTTTCTAAAAGATCCTCTTAAATTCCCTGATTTAAATCATGCGGTAAAGAGAGATCCGAAAACAAATTTACGAAGCGCGAAAAACAATTGGGATTTCTGGACATCTTTGCCAGAAGCTTTGCATCAAATTACCATCACAATGAGCGACAGGGGAATTCCTTTTTCATATAGACATATGCACGGTTTTGGCAGCCATACTTTCAGTATGATTAACGATAAAAATGAGCGGGTATGGGTTAAATTTCACCTTGAAACTCAACAGGGAATTAGAAATCTGACAGACCAAGAAGCCGAAGCGATAATTGCTAAAGATAGAGAAAGTCACCAAAGAGATTTATTTGAAAGCATTGAAAAAAAGGATTTTCCAAAATGGAAAATATTTATTCAAGTAATGCCTGAAAAAGATGCTTCAAAAACTCCTTATAATCCTTTTGACCTTACGAAAGTATGGCCACATAAAGATTATCCACTTATAGAAGCAGGCATAATGGAACTTAATCGCAATCCAGAAAATTACTTTGCCGAAGTAGAGCAGGCAGCTTTTAATCCGGCAAACATTGTTCCTGGCATTGGATTTTCTCCTGATAAAATGCTCCAAGGACGTTTATTCTCATATGGTGATGCACAGAGATACAGGCTGGGTGTCAATCATCACTTAATTCCTGTTAATAAAGCACGATGTCCAGTCACTGGTTTTCATCGTGATGGTCAAATGAGAGTTGATGATAATTATGGTGCAACTTTGGGTTATGAACCTAATAGTTATGGTGAGTGGCAAGAACAACCTGAGTTTAAAGAACCACAATTGAGTATTGAAGGTGCTGCAGACCATTGGAATCATAGAGCAGATACAGACTACTATTCACAGGCAGGAAATCTTTTCCGTCTGATGAACAAAGCCCAACAAGAGGTTCTCTTTGAAAATACAGCAAGAGCAATGGGTGATGCTCCAAAGGAAATAAAGATTAGACATATTGGAAATTGTCTAAAAGCTGATGAAGCATATGGAAAAGGAGTGGCTCGGGCACTTGGAATAAATGTTAGTGAAATAAAATAAAATTAATTCAACTTAGTTCGCTTCGCGGCGTCATTTTTACGCCGGTCGTTAATTATGAACAATCGATTTTCAATTGATAATTAACTATTGAAAATTAATAATCGAATAAATAAATTGGTAAAATCATGGCATCACTTCAAATAGGCGATAAAGCACCTGTATTCAAACTTGCCGCTACAAACGGCAAAGAAATATCTCTGAGCGATTTTACAGGGAAGAAAGTGATTCTTTATTTCTATCCGAAGGACGATACACCCGGATGTACGAAAGAAGCGTGTTATTTTCGCGATAATCTTGCACGCGTAAAGAAGAAAGACGCCGTAGTATTCGGCATTAGTGCAGATGGAATGAAGTCGCATCAAAAGTTTACCGAGAAATACGATTTAAATTTCCCGCTGTTGAGCGATGAGTCGAAAGAAGTTCTCAAGGCATACGGCGTGTGGAAGAAAAAATCATTTATGGGAAAATCGTACATGGGTATCGAGCGAACGACATTCATCATTGACGAACAGGGAAAGATTATTCATATCTTTCCGAAAGTCAAAGTAGATGGTCATGTTGATGAGATACTAAAAGTTTTATAATAAATCGATAACAATCACAAAGGAATATCAATGGATGATACACGATTATACATACGGGATAATGTTCCCAATTTTAAACTAGAGACTTTTAATCCAAACAGAAACGATTTTTCTGAAATAACTTTGGAATCGATCAAGAAAAAGAAAAAGTGGACGGTACTGTTTTTCTATCCGGCAGATTTCACATTTGTATGTCCGACTGAATTGGCTGACCTGGCAGATATTCATAAAACACTCAAAGAACTCGGTGTAGAAATTATCTCTGTAAGCACAGATACTAAACATACACATTTTGGATGGATACAAGCTGAACAACTTTTGAAGAACGTGGAATATCAGATGGGTGCCGACCCAACAGGAAAGGTCTCAAGAATGTTCGGTGTTTATGATGAGCAGAGCGGTTTGGCATTTCGCGGCACTTTCATGATAAATCCTGATGGAGTACTTGTAAGTTCGGAGATTAATTATAACGACGTTGGGCGTAATGCTGACGAATTGCTTCGCAAGATAAAAGCAAATGTCTATCTTGCAAAACATCCGAACGAGGCGTGCCCCGCAAAATGGGAAGAGGGTGATAAAACTCTCAAACCCGGTGCGAAACTCGTTGGTAAAGTTTATCAAGCATTGAAAAAATAAATGATTTACCTGACAAGAAAAGAGCATTTCTGCGCTTCACATGTTTTGTCGAATCCGAAGTTCTCCGAAAAGGAGAACTTCGAGATTTACGGCAAGTGTGCATATCCGCATGGTCACGGACACAACTACGAAATCGAAGTTACTGTTGCCGGTGAGCCCGATAAAGATACCGGAATGATACTTGACCTGAAAAAACTTTCTGAGATCATCGAAAGAGAAATTATCGATAAGGTGGATCATAAACATCTTAACATTGATGTAGATTTCTTAAAAGGTATTTTACCGACGGCGGAGAACCTCGCTATAGAATTCTGGAAAATTTTAAAACCCAAAATCGAAGCAGGAAAATTGTACTCGGTCAAAATATCTGAAACGACAAACAATTTTGCTGAGTTTAGAGGTGAATGATGGAAAATAAAAATAACAAGAAGCTTGAAGAAGCAGTAAAGACTATCTTGACTCTGATTGGGGAAAATCCAAAAAGAGAAGGATTGATTCGGACACCGCATCGCGTTGCCAAGGCATGGGAGTATTTCACAAGCGGTTACGAGCAGGATATTAAAAAAGTCCTGAACAGCGCCGTGTTCAAAGAGAAGTACGACGAGATGGTGATTGTGAAAGACATAGATTTCTTTTCGATGTGTGAACATCACCTCTTGCCGTTCTATGGTAAAACTCATGTTGCTTATATTCCAAACGGTAAGATTATTGGCTTAAGCAAAATACCCCGATTAGTGGAAGTATTCAGCCGCCGGCTTCAGGTGCAGGAGAGAATGACACAGCAAATTGCCGATACACTTTTCCAAACGCTTGAACCTGACGGTGTTGCTGTAGTGATCGAGGCACGGCACTTATGTATGATGATGCGCGGAGTTGAGAAACAAAATTCGGTTGCAACCACAAGCGCTATGCTCGGCTCGTTCCGCGATGATGAAAGAACTCGGAATGAATTCCTCAAACTCATCAACAGTAAATTGACATAAGGAAACTTCTGAGAAGTTTCCATTAATGTCACCCTGAGTCCCGCTTTGAGCGGGACGAAGGGTCTGAGACGGAAAAAAGATGTTTCTCCCGCTTTCAGCGAGATCAACATGACATTTAATAATAATTCAGCAGTGTCTTAATATGAAGAAAAAAAGGGAAGAGATAATTATCCATCGCCCTGTCGTCTGGGTAACGGGTGCATCACGTGGGATAGGGAGGGAGATCGCAAAGCAATTTGCATTTTTAGGATGCGAGGTTTGCCTTTCAAGCAGAAACCGAAAAAGGTTAGAAGCCACAGCGAAGGAGATTATTAAATTAGGAGGGAGGGCACATGTATTTCCTCTTGATGTAACAAATAAGAAATCTATTCCATATGTTGTAAAACAAATCTGGAAGAAAGTCGGACAGGTGGATGTTCTCATCAACAATGCCGGGATAACGGTATTCAAAACTTTTATCGATACTACGTTAGGTGAGTTTAAAAATATTATTCAAACAAATCTGAATGGTCCGATAGAATGTATTAAAGCAGTACTTCCCGGGATGATTAAGAGAGAAGATGGATGGATAATTAACATCGTTTCGGATGCCGTAATAAAAACAATCGAGGGGTCCTCAGCTTACACTGCCTCGAAGTCGGGATTACTTGCACTTGGAAAAATTTTGCGCGAAGAGGTGCGCCAATTTAATATAAAAGTAGTTAATGTTTTACCGGGTGCCGCTTCAACCGACATCTGGCATCCAAAAGTGCGCAAGAAATATTCCTATCGTATGATGAAAGCGAAAAGCGTTGCCGAGGCAATTCTCTCGGTTTACCAGATGCCCGATGATGTAGTTGTTGATGAAATTGTTGTGAGGCCTGTGTTGGGGGATTTGAACTAAGGTCAGGATTGGTTTATCTAATCAGATTGTAATAATTTCAATTTATTTTTTTTGTCTTTACTGCCTCGCGAAATCCACGAGTGATTGATATTCGTTTTCATCGGCTTTACGAAGAGCTTTCAGATACGCCGACCTTGCGGCACCTTGTGCCGTCAAATTGATACTCCCCCATGAAAAATGTGACCGACCAAATCCATGGCTTACGAAAATATCTACAATGAGGCGGGAATGTCTTCCGTTCCCGTTTGAGAATGGATGAATCGTAACAATCCGGTGGCTGAATCTCACCCCGATCTCATCCCCGGCAAACACTTTATTATCGATCCAGTATCGGCAATCATCTAACAGCTTCTTTATTTCGGTGCGAATTTGATTTTTGTCTACCCCAAGATTTTTATTCGATGTTCGGAATTGTCCTGCCCATTTCCAAATATCCTCAAACATCTTTTTGTGTAGCTCCCTCACAAACTCCTCGGTGAGGATCTGCTGGGAACCGATTTTTCTTTTCCTTGTCCATTCTATAGCTCTCTCCACTCCAAGCTGTTCAAATTCGTCAAGCTCTCCCCGTGTCGTAATCGTCGGTACGAGTAAACCTTCTTTCTCATCTTCATCAATTGGAGTTTGACCGTTCGTGTAATCGAGATCTAATCCCATAAATATTTCGGCATTTCACGCTTAATTTTTTCGGCTCTATCTCTGATGGCTTTTTCAAGTCTCTCTTCCGTGTTCTTTTGTTCTTCAAGACCCATGGAATGAGATGTCCTGAGTACGATATCGCGTGCAACCTGAAGTGAGCGCTTTTCAATCATACTCCGGATTGTACCATCTTTTGGGATAAATGCATATACAAAATTCATATTTAAAACCTCAGCGGCAGCTCTCAGTTTTCCGATTGATATTGTTTCGTCTCTTTCACGAATCTCTAGTTGGTTGATATTTTGTGGGGATACTTTCAGCCGCCTGCTAAGTTGTTTTAGCGACATATTAAGAACCTTCCGAATAGTGTTGATCCAACCGCTTTGAGGAACGATTAAATCTGAGGAGATATTTTTTAACTTATTATATTTTTTATCGAGGTGATCAATCATCAAATTTTGTTTTTCGGTATTCATAAAAGACTCCAATCTTGAATGAATAAATATAAAGCTATATCTTGATAATTCCAAATTATTATCAAGCTATGAGTTGATAATAATGTCCAGTAAATCAATTTATTGGTTGATTATTTCACCCTTTTTTACATTTTCGCTATTTTTAGGTATAAATCTTTATTCGAACCTAGATACAAAGGCATAGCCCACTTAGTTACATCCGTTAGGTGAAGCTTGATAACTATGCAAATCGGGGGATAATGTTTCTCGCGTGCTTTATACTTGTAAGTTACGGAATGATGTTTTTTGATAGAGGAGAGATTTCCGTTATTAAAAGACTTAGGAAGAACAGGGAAGAAAAAAACGTTAGTGAAATCCTGAAGATACCCAGTTGACGAGGCGTGGGGCGTGTCCTTCGTTAGAACCACACCTGTTCGCGGTATGCCCTGTAAGCATCGCCGAATTTTTTTTCAAGGACACGGTTCTCCCTGCGAACACGCCAAATCACAAAAATGAGTGCAAAAACAAAGAACCCATAGGCGATGACATCACGTGTAACCATTGCTAATCCCAGAAACAGAAGTATTTGGAAGACATACATCGGGTGACGGATCTTTGCATATAATCCATTTGTCACGAGTTCTTTTGCCTGCGCGGTCACCGCGAAAGAATTCCCGAGTTGATGAAATGCGATAAGCAAAAGCACAAAAGACGGGATAATTAGAGCTATGCCGATGTACGTCATTAGGTCGTGCGGAAACTTTGACAACAAACGCATGATGATCCAAGGTAGGAGCACGAACGTGAGCAGTATGAAAATGAGGACGCGATTAACTGTTTTTGATTTTATCCGGATATAACACTCGCTTTCATTAACGTAAACTAATGCTGCATTACGTTGCAGTAGCAACGTAGTGTGCCGCCAAGCTATAAACGATCAACTTCCTGTGAAGGTGGTACATTGAGCGACAAATATAATTTCTGTTTATCATAAATGGAGCGTTTTAGCTACTGCTGTGAGCCATTGTGTAAAGCATCATTGTGTCGATTTAGGATTTGAGTTTTGGACAACTTCCTGCTGAACGACTTCAATCTCAGCTTGTTCAATCCGCATAAATTGTGTGAGATCCTCGAACCCTTTAAAGATACCCGTCGTGGCAAAAAGTGACTGAATAATCTCTGATTTCTTCTCAGGATTAGATTTAACTGTAAAAAAAATCCCAAGAAGTTGCGATGTTGTTATAAGACAATGCTCACGGTTCGCAGAGTATTTTAACATCTGATTTGGAAAAGGATCTTCGTTTCTATTGATGGGTGGTACATCATGAAATGCGTTTACGATGAGAAAGCCTTTAGGTTTAATTCCCTTTTCAGTAAGATACTCGCTAACCCATTTCTCAAGTTGGGCGGCATGGGCTTCCGCAGCAGACTTGTTTGTGCCTTTTACTTCAGCCACACCTATAAACTTTTCGTAGGTTAAAAGAATATCATCGCGACCAGGGGAACCTTCCGTTGCGTCAATCCCAAGTTCTTTGAAGACATCGATGACTTGCCGGTGAAGGGCGTTGCCCTTTGCACAAAGAAGGAGTTTATATCTTTCCAGATTCGAGATCTCTGTTCGCTTTGCATCTATGGATGCACGAAGTTTGTTCATGTCTTGTTGCAACATGGATAATTGATTACGTAAAGCTTCTTCTTCCGGTAACTTGTAAGCGAGAGTCCAAGTTGGGAGAGAAAAATCACCAGATTCCTTTTGGAGTGTGGAAACGAGTGATGTCAGGGATTCGATGAAAGTTTTAACAACTTTAGTATAGTCACTCTTGCGAGTATAGGCATGCTCATACACCAGATGCGGAAGTAATAGGATGTTGCCACGATCATGCCTAATGAGAGAACCAACTACTCGGTCGGTGCCGTGAACGAACAGAAACGGTCTGCCTATTTGATGTGTAAAATAAGCCTCATAGTAAAGATTATCTTTGTTGACGGTCCAAAATTCTCGCAGTGCCTCGTCGCCTCGGAAGTCCATTTGAGATCCGTTTGCTTCGACTGTATTAAAATCGCCAGACAAGGGAATAAAGGAACGCAATGATTCCTCGGAAACATGCACAGTAGTACTTCGATTACGACCAGTACCTGAATAACTTCTCTGTCCAGTATCGATGTAGAATTTTTGAGGAGATGGGACGAAAATGACAATGGTTCTTCCCAGCTTAACAAGATCGACCATTTCATTTTTTCTGCGTGAACGATCCTCAAGTATCGCTACGGAATCATGCGAATCAAGACTTGGATAACCACGATACTTCTTGTCATAATTATATGCTTGAAGTAGATTACCTGGATCCCAGAGAATCAAATCAAAATCCAAGAGTGTGTACTCGGATCTATAAGTAAAGGAGTCTATCCCCTTATAAGGAAATTCTCGATCAATTGATGAGATGTTCATTCACCTACTCCTTGAGTTGCATTGCGCCTAACTACTGAATAATGGCTTTGCGTATTTCCACCCGAATTTGGTATGATAGACGCAATGCGTATCTTTCGTTTTTGACTAATGCATCGAAGCATACAGTGGATTGATAATTTTTCCATAATCGCCCACATTAATTCCGCATAGTATAGTAAAAATTCGTGACTATGTCAAGCATCTCGAATTGCAATTTTCTCGGTTCGCCGAGTGCTCTATGGGATTAGTCAATTGTCTCGATGTTTACTTAAAATTTATATACAATTTAGGCAGACTGTCCTTGCTCTTGTGTAACTTTCTTTCCATAAATCCGGTTGAACCAAAAATCAAAAATTTTGCCCGCTAATTTTTTACAAGGATTTAATTGTGTCGGATAAAAATAATCGGATTCGAACCAACCATTTTGTGTGTAATATCTATAATCCTTCCAGCTTTCATTAAGCAACAAATTCATACTTGTCCTTGCCATTCGAAATATCATTAATTGGAAAAAGGTTGGTATCGGGTATTCTTTTTTAATTAAAGTTGAATAGAATTTTTTGCTTTGCTTTTCAATAATCCTGTCAATTTTTTTCTGTTCTTTCTCTGTCATCGGTTCAAGTGAATTTAGGCAACAGCCTTTCACGACATTGAAGCCAAGGCTTTTGCCAATAAAGTTGAAATAATCTATAATCTTATCACCTCGGTATACCCCTTGAACTACAATGCTGGTGAATGCTTTTCCAAAAAAGCGCGGCCGATGAAAAATATAACCAAGTCTATCAAGAAATATTTTCATGAGTCCGGAAAGGTTAAAAGAATAGTTAGGAGATGCGAATATAATTCCGTCAGAATTATTCATTTTTTCAATAAGTATGTCCCTGTCGTCTTTTAATTGACATAATTCTTCCCCCTTATCCAAGCACAATTTGCAACCTTTACATATTTCCAAATTATAATCACTTAGCCGTACTATTTCATATTCTATATTTCCAAGTGATTGCAAATTGTGCAAGAATTGTTCAGTGGCTTTATAAGTGTGCTTCTTACGCGCACTACCAACAAATGCAGTAACTTTCATAGCACTGCTTCTCTTTTTAATTGAGATGGTCTGATTTCCGTAAGGAAGAGCGAAAGGGCCAGCATCGCGAACCATAGCATGGTAGCGTAGATATTGATCCGCTCTGTGAATCCCATCCATGTTGTGGGTTGCCCTGCTTCAAGCTGTGGAATCTGCAAACCCGTCAAAACTCCAAACATGATGACTATGACGATTGTCGCGAACGAGTAAAAGCGGAACCGTCTGCTGAGCAGGAATGCCCCGAAGCCCATGGATAGCAAAATGAAGAGTGACATCACAGCAGTCATAGGACCGTGAAGACTGCCTCGCGTTGTTAGCTCAGCCCCACGCATGTCCATCGGGAAGAAGAAAGGTGTCACCATGCTCAGGACTGCATATCCAACCATGACAATAGCTGTAATACGCGCAGTGCTTTTTAGTCTAGCCAATTTCGAGACGCCCACCGCGAAGGCTGCGACAAGAATGTTATACGCGCCTGCAACTAGAAGCATGAAGGATCTTGTTGGAGCTCCAGTGGCAAGTAACTCGCTGTAATTTTGATCGGTGAAACTGTAACCGTCGTATAGCCATCCCGCAAGAATATCAGTAGCAATATAGAGCAGTGAAGAGAGAATACCACAGATGAGCAGAATTTTTTTCAGCGTGACTTTTCCTTTAAATTCGGTTGAAGCTGAAATTGTTGTTTTCATATAAATATTAAGTTATTGTTTGATAAATTCATTTTATACACAGCTTATTTTATTAGTTATTTAATTTATTGATCCAAGTAATATCAACTTTACGTTCTGGAATGCTATGTAATGCAATTGAAGGATAACCTGCAGTCATAGCAGCATAGCATTTATGGCCTTCTGGTATTTTAAAGAACTCAGCAAGTTTTGTAAATCCACGCAAATGGTCTCCAGCCGCCGCTCCTTGTATTAAACCATTCCAACAAGTACCTAATCCATTTGCTTCAGCATATAGTTGAATCATAAGTGCAGCAGCATCACAATCCGTTTGAGGCATTGATGAATTCATAGGTGCATGAACAAATATTGCTACCGGTGCATGATAAATTATTGAATCACGCCCGTTCTTATACTCATTGATTCGCATCTCAGTATCTGGAATTACTGCCAGACCGGCTTTTGCAGAATCAGAAAATCTTGCGATCATTTTCATCATTGGACTAGAAAGAAGATTGAGAATTTTCTGCATATATTCTGCGGTCATGTCTAATACTTTTTTCATATTTTCTTCTCCATTAACAACAGTAATATTTCGAACCCAACCTATCCTGTGGTGAGGACTTCCTGGTGCAAATCCGGCAATTTGAATAATTTTCTCAAGTAGTTCGATTGGAGGTGTCTCCCTTTTGTAATTTCTTACTGACCTGCGTTGCGATAAGAAGTCAAAGGCACTTTCAGAACTTATTGGTTTTTTGTTCCGAATGCGTTTGAAATTTGACAATTCAAATCCGCTATGAACGATTGCATCTAACGGACACCCGCACAAACATTGTCCACAGAGAACACACTCTTCCGAATGGTGAGTGGTTGGTAGGTTTCCTTTTGATGAGTGAAAAATGCGCGTCGGGCAAATTTTAGCACACAATCCACACATGTTACACGTTTCTTTATTTACAGATATTACAGGTGGTTCAATAAATCTTCTTTCCATTTTTGTTTCCTTTTATTTGCTTCTTAACTTCCAACACCTGCTCTTCAACCAGAAAGCTATCAAAGCTGATGCTACACCGAATGGTCTGTTGACACATTAGCGAATGATATCTTTGCTCAATGTAAAGCGCAGCCAATATCTCAGTCTTTCAAAGCTCGATATCGAGATCCCCAGAATTTGTACGCAGTTAAAGAAGTATATACCATAAGTCTTTCCACGAATTTAAATTGCATACAGTAGTGAAGTATTCTGTAACTCACTGCTAAGAATCCTAGAAAGAGCAAATTCTTTAAAACAAAATTGATTACTCCATTCATCGGCTCGAAAAAGTGTACCGCAAAGTATTTTTGAAATAAAGCCATCAGTACTAATGAATGAACTACGGAGAAACAAATGAAAAATCCATGTGGCGTTTCAATCGCCTTCTTTGGGCAATTGTTCATGCATTTCATACAGCTTTCACAATCAAATGTCCAGTAGGGTCTGTTGTTGATTTTCTTTATAGCTTTTACCGGACAGCCCTTAATACAAGCATCACAATGATCACAATCCCTTGAGGCATAATATGTTTTGGCAAATGCGAAGCGACCGATGAAATAGTACCCTAAAGATAATGGTGAAATGAGGATATCCTGCACAATATCATACATTCCTCTGAAGACACTCTCGCCTGAAAAAATCTTTTCTGCAAAATCTGTGACTTTTTCTTTGTTTATTTTATGAAGGTATTTGACAGTTCTTTCGTTTAACACTGGATGTATTGAGATCCAATTAGAGGGTAGGTCGACGGGGAACATTGCCTTGATGGAGTATCCCTTGAGTTTTAGAACAAGCGTCGAAAAATAAAATGCAATTCCGGTTAACCCGGGTGTTATGAACTTTTCAATGAGCATCCCCGCTCTGGTATTCATCAAGAGTACTTTATTATTTCCTTTCGGAAACCGGATAATGAAATGTAGCATCGCCGGTGGATAATTAAACCCATGTATCGGTGAAACAAATGCGACCAACGCATCAGTTTCTGGCGGATCAATCGACAATCTGTTGACATCCGCAATATTGATTAGTTGACTTTCAATATTCCTTCTGTTGGCAACCTTAGCTAACCACGTTGCGACATTCCTGGAATTCCCGGTTCCAGAAAAATAATAGATTATTAGTTTATTATAAGGCTGCATGCTTCATAATTCAAATTAAAAAAATCCTATAATACTATTTCCCTTCATTTTTCATAAGAGCTTCTGCGGAAAGAATGCCTGACATCGCCGCAGGACCTACACCATAACCGGGGTAGGTTGTTTGACCTGTCTGATATAATCCGGGGATCGGAGAAATGTATGGAAACAGCACACTTGGATTAGCCGTCGGAGATAAACCATAGACCGCTCCTTTGTAAAGATGCAAACGGTTCTGGAAATCTTTCGGACTTAACACTCTTCTCACTGCAATGTTTATATTGTGTATACGAGATAGTGCCTTAATTGATGTTTCAGTTATTTTATTTTTCTTTTCTTCATCCCAATCTTCGACTGCCATATCCTGCTTTATTGGGGGATACATTTCGATTATGCTTCCACCTTGCTGTGCAAGTTCTGGCATTGTCATCGTAGGTACCGAGTAGATGGGCCATTTTACATCATCTTCTGTCGGAATAAAAACTTTGTCTTGTTCATTCATCCAAGGAAGAATGCTGTTCATATGTGTATCGACATCAAGTGAATTTGAAAGTCCCATTTGAACGGCGAATGCTTTATGCGACAATGGAGATTTCTGTACTTTTCGCTTCATACTTTCTGGTACATCTCGAGGATCGAGGAGTGAGCCATACGTCAACATGCCGCTGACACTGGATACAACTGCATCAAACTCGATGATGCCTTGTCCATCAACATCTAAACCGCAAGCACGACCATTCTTCACGATAATTTTTTTTATCTTTGAATTTAAAAATATTTCTCCACCATTGTTCTTTAAGGATTGACTCAATACCTCAGGTATTTTCCCCATACCACCTTCAGGCAGATAAAATCCTTCGCTGAGTAAAGCAACAAACCCAAGTATGGATTGCACCGGTGTTTTATCCGGAGGTATGCCGGTGAAGAGCAACACTCCGGACACTGCAGCTTTCACAGCTTCATCACTGAAGAACTTATTGATTTCAGACGCCACTGTTCCACGGAATTTAGGTATGTGCCACCAACCCTTTGCAATAAGTCGAGAGAAAGAAAACGGGTGTAGGAGTATATCATCTGCAAAAACTCTCAGGACAGGCTCCCATTTCTTCATCATGTTATTAAGTTCCTGTTGTAGTCCGTTCCCTTTCAGCTCATTAGCACCTCTTTTGATAGATACATCTAAGCCATCACCGAAAGTAACGACAGTGCCATCAGGTAATGTTGTAGATTGATTGGAAATTATTTTTCGTAATGGTAGTAGAGTAGAACGGTTAAGGTTTAATTTCTCAAACACATGATCTAAAATTCCGAGGAGGGCTAAGTAGAGAGCACCATCATTAAACGTGTATCCCCCGATGTTCGAAGTTGCACAGCATCCACCGAGCTTGTCATTGGCTTCATAAAGTTTAACTCTCATCCCATTTCTTGAGAGTAGTCCACCGGCTGATAAACCTGAAACTCCTCCACCAATAATTGCGATATTTTTAACCTTAGACATGATAAACTCATTATGTTTGATATTATTTCCAACGTTAATTTCGCATATTATAATAAATTTTTGTAATTATGTCAAGCATACCGAATTGCAATTCTCTCAAAAATTTCCAATCTTGATCAAGTAAAAAGTCAAAAATCAAAAGTCAAAAAGTACAAAGAACAAGCTAAAAAAACCAACAACTAAGAACTAAGAACAAAAAAACTAAAATGAACCGCACCGATGCACTCACACTTTTAAAAGAATACACAAAAAACGAAGCGCTGTTAAAACATATGTACGCGGTCGAAGCGGCAATGCGCGCCTACGCTAAAAAATATAACGAAGATGAGGAGAAGTGGGCTGTTGTTGGCTTACTGCACGACTTCGATTACGAAATGTATCCAACCGCTCCCGATCATCCAATGAAGGGTTCGGAGATTTTAAAAGAGAGAGGTTATCCTGAAGATGTGCGTCGTGCGATTTTAGGACACGCGACGTATTCGGGTGTTCCCCGCGATACACTGATGGCAAAAGTCCTTTACGCTTGCGACGAGTTATGCGGCTTCATCAGCGCGGTCGCAGTTATCCGCCCGAATAAAATTGCCGATCTTGAAGTTTCTTCCGTCAAGAAAAAATTGAAGGACAAACGATTCGCTGCCAATGTGAACCGAGAAGATATTACCAAAGGATGTGAAGAGCTGAGTGTTCCGATGGATGAACACATTCAGTTTGTCATTAATGCGATGAGAGCGATATCGGGTGAGCTTGGATTGTAAAGGCGAAGGGGGGAGCCGGTTAATTAGAAATAATCGTATTGGTTATTCAGATCCATCATGCATGAACTAAGTTATGCTTTATTATTGTACATGATCATTTCACCCTGGGAATGGCTAAAAAAACCAGACTGTCACTCCCGTCCCGATGAACTTCATCGGGATTATCGGGAGTCCAGTGTCCAGATTTTGCAAATTTCTGGATTCCCGATTGAAGCATTCGGGAATGACAAAGGCCTTTTTGACTTTTTTGTCAATCCTATAAAGGGGTGAGGGTGAATCAATCTTTAGAAAAAATCTACTGTGAATCCTAAACCAACAGTTTGCAATCGTTTATCGAAATACTCGCCGAACATGTGATTACCTGTATAGTAAGCGATGTAAATACTTGGACCCTTCAAGTACCATTTCCCAAACTTGAATCCAAATTGAATTTGATTAGAGCCGACATACTTTGGCATTCCATTAACCGATAAATTATAGGCAAGGTATATGTTGGTCGGATTGTTGAACACCGAATCGATAATATTGTCGAAATAAACTTCGACACCAGCAAGATATTCGAGATGTTTCAGATCGGCAGGTCGAACAAGGGTTGCATATGAGACACCGCCATAATATCGAAGGTTACCAAACGGTTGGGTTACCATATGAGCTAAAACTAATTCACCAAAATCTTTTGTGAAGGGGATTGGTTTTCGATTATCGATCCATGTGTTTGTGTTCAGATTGTAATGCCCATCCACAAGATGCGCGCTGTGGTGGAGGATGCGAAGCCGAGCTTGGATTTTACTTTCCTCTGCCTCCTTGCTGAACGAAAGATTGCCACCAAAGAAACCATCAATCGCATCGATTTGTAAACGAAGACCTTGAGCACCGATTGTGAAAGCGTACGCAAAAAAATCTATCCCAGCAGAAAGTTTTATGCCGTTATCAGGAATATGAAATCCGAACACATCAATTGTGTTTCCGATATCAACTTTCATCTCCCCGGCATCGAGGAATTTAAAAACGCCAATCCGCGGCTCCTGAATATTCGCTCTGAGAGGTGCAAAATTAAGTCCTTCAGGAAGAAAAATAAATTGTGATAGCGATTGGTTTGCCACTTGAGCAGAGGTGCTCGTTGAAATGGTAGAGATCAGCAGAAGGAATGGGAGTATTTTCATTATCGGATCATAGGTTTTGGTCAATATAATGATTTTATAAAATAAAAGTGAATTTTCTTGTAACTCAGAAAATATTTCATTAAATTTCCAGAAATTTTTATTATCATTCTGGGACAGGAGATTTAAATATGTATCGGTTATTTATATATGTTGTTTGTCTTATATTCGTTTTGACAATACCAATTTTAGCGCAGGAGGAAGAAGAGATACCATTCCCGCCTCAGCGTCATGCGCAGGCGAAAATAGGTGGTGCAGGTGGATTCACACAGAATTTGCTTTTTATTAATCTCGATCCGATAAACGAGATATTGAAAAACTCGAACGCCGCACAGTTCAAGAAAAACCCTATGTTACTATTGGGTGGACAAGGTTATGGTTACATCATGGTTATTCCGAATCTGCGTATCGGTGGTTTGGGTGCAGGTGGCTCTATGATCCAAAGCTCGTTAGATACAAATGGTCATGAATTTGGTTTGCCAAACGTTCGGCGAGATGTTGAGCTTTCTGTTAGGTTTGGTGGAGTCACAATCGAATATGCGGTTTCAATCATACCTCAATTAGATGTTGCAATTGGAATCATGCTTGGAGGCGGCAGTACGAGAATTAAGATGACACGCAATGAAAATTCGGATAAGGTTTGGGGAGATGTTTGGGATAAGTTTGGGAGTTCTAATGATGATCCAAACCGTTTAACTGATGAATATACTCGAAATCTTTCCGGTTCATTTTTCATCTATCAACCTTCTCTGAATATCGAATATGCTGTACTAAGATGGGTGGGATTACGTCTCGGAGTAAGTTATAATGGAATGATGGTAAATAAATGGACACTTGATGATAAATACGATATCATCGGTGTACCGGATAAAATAAGCGGGAAAGGATTTATGATCAACGGCGGGATTTTTCTTGGAACATTCCTCTATTAGAAAATGAAAGTGGGGCTGACTAAAAAAACCAGGCTGTCACTCCCGAACTTTTTTATCGGGAGTCCAATGTTCAGATTTTGCAAATTTCTGGATTCCCGATTTAAGCATTCGGGAATGACATAAACCTTTTTTACTTTTCAGTCAGCCTCAACTTCTTTCTTACTCCGTTACTCTAATATTTGCTTGAAGGTGATGCTTCATGCCATCCATCCATTTTATCTTTTGTTAAGGATTTCCTTCAATTTTTCTATAAAAAACTGATTCTGCTCATCTGTCCCTATGGTGATTCGCATACAGTGCGATAAACCGAATGCTTTCAGCGGTCGAATAATCACGCCGCGCTTAAGTAATCCCTGATAAATCGTTTTGATATCATCCTCGGTCTTCATTGCCACCATAACAAAGTTTGTCTCCGAAGGGACGACTATCAGTCCAAGTTCTCGGAGTGCATTTGCAACAAAAGGCAGACCGCGGGAGTTTAACTCTAATGAGCGGTGAACGAATTCTTTGTCGCGTAATCCTCCTACAGCGGCTGCTTGCGCAAGTGTATTTGGCTCGAATGGTAGTTTTACCTTCAGTAGATTAGCGATGAGAGTTTCGTGTGCAAAACCGTAACCTATCCTGAGACCGGCAAGTCCATAAATCTTAGAGAATGTGCGAAGTGTTATCACATTATCGTAACGATAATGCATCGAATCAGGATAGAGTGGATTATCGTGGGCATATTCAAAATATGCTTCATCCAAAATAATCAGAACACGCTCGGGGACCTTCTTGTAGAAATCATCAAATTCTTGTTTGGTAAATATTGTTCCCGTCGGATTGTTTGGGTTGGCAAGGTAAATGATCTTCGTATGCTCGTTGATCTGTTGGGTGAGTGCATGCAGGTCGTATCTCCAATTACGGTAGGGAACCGTTCGATATTTGACTCCGCGTGAACGTGCCAAAACCTGAAAACCGATGAACGCCGCCTCTGTTGTGAGCACTTCATCCTCGTCACAAAGGAAAGTCCTGATGATATTCGACATTATACCGTCCGAGCCATTACCCACGATTACGTTATCCACTTCCACGCTGAATTTTTCTGCAAGAACAATCCGCAGATCGTAACCACTATTCGGGTAGTAATTCAATCCATTGATATGTGTGCGAAGCTCTTCAATTGCCATTGGAGATGGACCGAGCGGATTTTCATTCGAAGCTAATTTTACAATATATTTCAATCCGTATTCACGTTTGACTTCCTCAATCGGTTTTCCGGGTTTATATGGCTGGAGGGATTCAATGTACGATGGTACGAGGGGCATAAAACAGATTTTAGAGTTTAGATTAAATATTATTACTTTGTAATTGAAAAGATAGCAAACAATCATCGGAAAACCAAAAGAGTCTTACTCTTCTTGGATATAATGAACAAATTAGTTACTTTCTAAAAAAGCATTTAAATAAATATGGAGATCGATGGAATATTCTTAACAGTTAATTTACTTTTTTATTAATCGATTCAGTCCATCTGTCTCGTGAGACATTATCGCTTTTACATCTTATTCTTAATCATCAGTTGTGCTGCGGCTGGAGTTGCACAACAATTTGATGCAATTCAAAAAGGTTCTTTCCATCAAGCTATCTTCACAATTCGGTGGGATGGTGATACATCGTTCGTTTTACCAAATCAATTTATCATATCCGGTTCAGAAAACATCCAAATAGATTCATTTTATCTAAACTCAGGTACCGACTACAAACTTGATAATCGGTTTGGTAAACTTTTAATCTACAGAAATACGATTGTATCGTTGTTATCGGATACGGCGAATCATATTTTAAAAGTCAACTATCAATCGCTCCCATTTAATTTCAAACCAATTTATAAGCATCGCGAGCCGGTGATGAGGCTTGATACGATAACAGGTGCAACCATAAAAATTGCACGACCGGTGACACCTTTTTCATTTGATGATGTCTTTAGCTCAAATCTTCAAAAGAGCGGAACAATCGTTAGAGGTTTTACAATTGGATCCAACCGAGACTTGTCGCTTAACTCTGGTTTTCGAATGCAAATGTCCGGCAATCTTACGAATGATATCGACATTGTTGCTGCATTGACTGACGAAAATTCTCCGATCCAACCCGAAGGCACAACACAAACGCTCCAGGAAGTGGATAAAGTCTTTGTGGAGCTTCGCGGTTCAAGATTCAATGCAACGTTAGGTGATTTTAATTTAAATCTGTCGGGGAATGAATTCGGAAATTTAAATCGGAAGCTTCAAGGTGCTAAAGGTTCTGTTAATTATCAGATGAGCAATGTTTTCGGTGATGTGATGCTGATAGGTGCAGTAACGAGAGGTAAATTCATTACACATCAATTTCAAGGATTGGATGGTGTGCAAGGTCCGTATCGACTGACAGGCGAGAATGGCAATCGGATAATTATTATTGTTGCAGGATCGGAGAGAGTTTATGTTAACGGTGAAAAGATGACACGTGGAGAGAATGCCGACTTTACGATTGATTATGCAACGGCTGAAGTCACGTTTACCCCCAAGCGGATTGTTGCTCATGGCTCACGTATTGTTGTAGATTTCGAATATAGTGACAGGCAATTTAACAGAAATCTCATTGCTGCAAAATCGGGAGTGAACTTATTCAACGATCGATGGCATTTCAATGTTATGTATGTCCGTGAGAATGATAATGAAAACTCTCCGATTGATGCTACACTCAGCGATTCGGACAAAGCAATTCTCAAAGCCGCTGGCGGTGATCGGCTTAAAGCATCAAGATCGGGTGTAGAGATAGTGGGTGTTGGTAAAGGTCAGTATCGTCTCGATTCATTAATCAGGATTTACCAATATGCACCCGAGGATACAATGAATGCAATTTATTCGATTTTCTTCACCTATGTTGGTTTAGGTAATGGTAATTACAAAAAGATTTCACTTGGACGATATGAATTCGCCGGTATCAGACAAGGCAGCTATGAGCCAATTCGATTTTTACCGATGCCTCAAGCTAATACATTCACCGATTTTGATTTGAGTGGGGAGATTGGAGACCATTTGAAATTAACAAGCGAATACGCCTTGGTTAATTTTGATCCGAATCGTTTCTCACAGCTAAATGATAAATATATGAATGGCTCGGCTTTAAAATTTGCCTTGCAATATTCACCGAAGGACATTCATTTAGGTGGAATGAATATTGGCTCCTTCGACGTGTTCATGAAGGAAAGATTTGTTAGCAAACAATTTGTGGCACTTGATCGAACTAATGACGTAGAGTTCAGCAGGAAATGGAATGTCGAAGATACAACGCGGGGTGATGAAGAATTGCGCGAAGGATTACTTACTTATCAACCTATTCAGACGCTAACGTTTGGCGGTGGGCTTGGATGGATTAAAAGAGGTGAAATGTTCTCGTCTAACCGGTATAATTTTTTTACCAAGCTTACCAGCGAACAGTTTCCCCAATTGGATTATATTTTTGAAAAAATAAAAAGTCGAAATACGTCGATTAATATCGATGGTAACTGGATTCGACAAAGAGGAAGTATTCATCATGAAATAGGAATCATCAATCCTCATCTGCAAATTACAAATGAGTATCTTGCAAATCGCAGCGCATCGCTAGACACCTTAAAGCCGGGAAGTTATCGGTTGAATGAAATCATTCCGGGGTTATCGATTGGTAAAAAGGAGAATGTTTCTATTAATGCTGATGTTGGTTGGAGATGGGATGATTCGTTGGCGTTTGGAACCTTACAGCGGGTTTCAAAAACATTGACACAGAGTTACAATGCTCAGTTTAAAGATTGGAAAACAATTTCTTCCCGATTAGATGTAACAATCCAGAATCGGAAATTCAGCGAGATATTTAAACAGAGAAAAAATAATAATAATGAAACGATTCTTCTTCGGTGGCAAACTCAGGCTGACCCTTTTGATAGAGGAGTTGAAACGGAATGGTTCTACGAAGTAGCGACCGAGCGCACAGCAAAATATGAACGCGTCTTTCAGCGTGTGCCAAAAGGAACAGGAAATTATATTTACATTGGTGATGTTAACGGAAATCATCTATTCGATCAGCCCGATTTCCAGCAAATCCGTTTCGATGGAGATTACATCTCATTTACTTTGCCGACAGATGAGCTAGTTCCAGTGATAGACTTGAAAGCGAGCACAAGATTTCGTTTCAATCCGGATAAAATATTTTCACCAACGATATGGTATAATAAAGCAATAGCCACATTATCGTCTGAAACATATTATCGAGTTGAAGAAAAAAGCAGTGAATCGGATAAAAAACAGATATATCTTTTACACTTCAGCAGGTTTTTATCAGATCAGACAACGATTTCAGGCAGCAATCTCTTCACTCAGGACGTTTACTTCCTGGAAAATAATCAGGAATTTTCATTTCGATTCCGATATGCGCAGCACCGGGGGTTGACCCAGTTTGCTTTGGTGAACGACAGGTTATATCACCGCGAACGATCGGTTCGTGTGAGGTGGCAG
>CAYGZC010000083.1:0-2177 GCA_964354225.1 uncultured Chlorobiaceae bacterium
CAATCGTGTATCAAGGCGAAGTTCCTAAATGTGTTCAAGTGAGCGGAGTTTTAGAAGAGATTGAATTGATGACACAGATTGAGATATAGAATAAATGACATCAAAAGAAATTCGAAATAGTTTTTTAAAATTCTTTGAAGAACGTGGACATAAGATTGTCCCAAGTGCTTCTGTAATTCCTTATGATGATCCTACATTGTTGTTTACAAATGCCGGTATGAATCAGTTTAAGGATGTTTTCCTTGGAACCGGTAAACGTGATTATGTACGTGCGGTTAATTCACAAAAGTGTATCCGCGTAAGTGGTAAGCATAACGATTTGGAAGAAGTCGGAAGAGATACATACCATCATACATTCTTCGAAATGCTTGGCAATTGGTCGTTTGGAGATTACTATAAAAAAGAAGCAATAGAGTGGGCATGGGAATTATTAACAGAAGTTTGGGGACTTGGTAAGAAACGACTTTATGCAACTGTTTATGAATCGGATGATGAAGCAGAACAACTTTGGAAAAAAGTAACAGATATCGATCCATCTCATGTTATCCGATTTGGTAAGAAGGATAATTTCTGGGAGATGGGCGAGACGGGACCATGCGGACCATGCTCTGAAATTCATATTGATCTTACTGACGATCTTTCAGGTGGAAACCTCGTTAACACTGGTGATGCACGAGTGATGGAAATCTGGAACCTTGTTTTCATCCAGTACAATCGTGATGAAAAGGGAACACTCACTCCGCTTCCTTCCAAGCACGTTGATACGGGCATGGGCTTCGAGCGCGTCTGCGCCGTGCTGCAAGGAAAGAAGTCGAACTACGATACGGACGTGTTCGCACCGATTATCCAACAGATCTCGGATGTTACAAATAAACATTACACGGGCTCGATGAATGAGGGTCGTAGATCTCGAATTTCGAATTTTGTTTCCCAATCTGAAATCGATGTTGCATTGCGCGTGATTGCCGATCACATTCGTATGTTATCATTCTCAATTGCTGGTGGTGGTATTCCGTCCAATGAGGGACGAGGTTATGTCATACGCCGTATTCTACGCCGTGCTGCCTGCTTTGGCAGACTCCTCGACATGCATGAGTCGTTCATTTACAAAGGGGTCGAAGCAGTTGTCAAGTCCACGGGCAACCAATATTCCGAAATAAAGGAGAAACAGAGTCATATTGAGCGAGTGATTAAGGGAGAGGAGGAGAGTTTCGATGTAACACTAGATCGTGGACTGGAAATTTTTGAATCTGTCATTAAAAAGGTAGGACGCTCTAAAACATTCCCCGGTGAAGATGCTTTTAAGTTGTATGATACATATGGTTTTCCACTCGATCTTACGGAGATGATGGCGACAGAGAGAGGATTGAAAGTTGATGTCGGAATGTTCGAAGAACTCATGCGAGAACAACGTGAACGAGCAAGACAGGCAGCTCCTCGTATCGCATTCCAGAAGGAATGGGGTATACCACCCGATTATTCGAAGCGTGCTGAACACAAAACAGAGTTTGTTGGTTATCGTGCCGATGAATTTGAAGGAGTTGTTTGGGCTTATGGACCTACAATTGTCATGGTTGATTGGACCCCTTTCTATGCTGAGTCTGGGGGACAGATTGGAGATACAGGTACCATAACAGGTAACGATTTCCGATTTGTGGTCCAAAATACTAGGAAGGACGATCACTTAATTGTTCACGAAGGTAAGTCTGATCGTTACTACGACTCGCGGGATATTCTTGGGAAAATAGTTAAATGCACTATTGATAAACTCAGACGGAGGAATATTGAGAAGAACCACACAGCCACACACCTTCTCCATGAAGCTCTGCGTAATGTGCTTGGTGAGCATCTTCACCAACAGGGTTCACTTGTAGCTCCGGATCGTTTGCGTTTCGATTTTAACCATTTTGAGAAAATCACTCTTGATCAGATTCGGAATATCGAAGATATTGTCAATAAAAAGATTGTTGAAGGCTTGTCTGTAGAAGCTGAGAGCGATCCAAGCAAATGGCTGACTATCGAAGAAGCGAAGCGTCAGCATCCGAAATTAAAAATGTTCTTTGGTGAAAAGTATGGAGATAAAGTCCGTGTTGTTGAAGTGAAAGATTTCACATGGGAGTTATGCGGTGGTACGCATGTTAAGAACACAAAGGATATTCAGCTATTCAAGATTATTT
>CAYGZC010000084.1:0-4368 GCA_964354225.1 uncultured Chlorobiaceae bacterium
TTATCGTGAGAAGACGGGCGAAGGGCAGTTCATCGATGTTGCGCTTCTCGATTCGATTATGCCGCTCATGGGATGGGTCGCTGCTAATTTATTGATCGGTGGTCAGCAACCGGTGTTAATGGGCAACGATAATTTTACCGCTGCTCCATCCGGCGTATTCAAAACAAAAGATGGATACATCAATATTGCTGCAAATAAACAGGAACAGTGGGAATCAGTTGCAGATGTACTTGGTGTTCCTGAATTGAAAACAGATCCACGATTTCAAGAACGGGACACAAGGAAGAAAAACCGTATGCTCCTCACACCGTTATTGGAAGTGAAACTCGCTGAGCAGGAGACTAAATTTTGGGTCGATAAACTTAACGAAAACGATGTGCCGTCAGGTGAAATTCTGAATTTGGAGGATGCACTAAATCAACAGCAGATCAAACATCGTGAAACAATCAAGTCTATTCATTGTAAAGGTGTCGGCGACTTGAAGCTTTTTAATTTAACAGCTAAATTTAGTAAGACACCCGGTACCATCGATTCACCGCCACCGAAATTGTCTGAGCATACCTTGGAAATATTAAAGAGCATTGGTTATAATGAAGATGAAATAAAAAGTTTTAAAGAGAAGAAAATTATATAATTTGTTACTCGGTTGTAACTCAAAAATGATTAGTTTTTAATAGTTAAGAGGATTGTTCTAAATCTGATATATTGTTTCATTGTAACATTGGTATTACTTTTCAATATTTGGGTTGTCCGTCAACTTACTCATAAACTTTTTGCTCCAACAGTAAGCATGTTTGTTGTTGAGTATTTTCACAAATATACATTTCTATTTTTCATATTGAATATAATTCTGTGGATAACATGTATTGCTCTTGGAATTTACTGGAAAACCTTTTGGTGGATTATTCTTCCCATTGCATTTTATTGGTCTTATATAGAGAAGGACATAAGTCTGCATTGCGTATTGAATACAAACATCTTAAAATGCTAGAATTACAAGGTAGACTAAAAAAAATAGATGGCACTCCATCTACAGCAGAGGAAGAAATAGCTTTTCTATTGCAATTTGCAAAGAACCGTCTAGAAGGAAAATATAAAGATATATTTTAAAGAGATTTGTTACCAAGTTTCTTCACATTCATATTGATAAAATTCATCAGGGTGTCTTCAAAATTATCTGGTACTCTTCCAAACTCCTTATCAATATATGAGTGGATATGATCAATGAATTGTATGCAGATGACAGGTGCCCATCTATCAAGATTTTGACCGACCATATCACTATGTGCATCCGTTAACTCTTTTGTCCAGTCCAAAGTATACTGTGGATATTTCTTTATAATCTCATCTACACCCTCTGTATAATCCAAATCTTTGTTTGCTTCCTCAAATACTTTCAACAACCATTCTCTCAGAATAGATTTTGATATCTCAACCTTTACTCCTCTTACTGTTTGATTCATTTTATGTTCTGTATGTAACATTGAACAGAGGGCATAAGATTCTTGAAATACGTATGCAGTATCTGGTAATGCAATCCAGAAATCATTATTGATTAAATAATTGGTAATCTCTCTACATAAATTCCCTGTCTCTTCGGCTAATTTTTTCCCCTTAAAATACCCTCTCAGATAACTAATCATTATTATCACTCAGAAATATTACTCATGGTTAAGATTTTTGTATTGGTTTAGGCCATTGATTATAACCAACACTCGGTTCATTAGATTTAAACTTCTTGATAAACTCAGTTTCTATTTTACTTACTTCAGTATCAGTTGCAGTTTCAGATTCCCAAAGGATCTCTTTTCTAATCGTAAAGTTTCTCCTTTGTTCTCTTGTAAAGTCTTTCTCAATGAGGTTACTGTTTACGCTCCCAAAATAATTGATGCTATCAGTTAGGTTTTTCCCAATATATATTTTGCCATTGGGGTATGTAATCTTATAAATAATTTTCAAGCCATCGCCTCTTTTTGTGAAGTAATAATTGCATAAATGTAGCAATAACAGGTTAAACTAGCAAGTGACAATGCTGGTTTCGACTTTGTCACTCCCCAGTCACTCCTAAAATAGTGATCAGTTTGTTAACCAGTTGTTACCAATGCATCCCAATAAACTTCCCCAAAACTTGGAAGTTTTTATTTGGAGTTGGATTAAATATATATCAAGTTTCAAAATTGGAAATGTACAATTTAACAGCTAAATTTAAAAAGTCCCAGATATCTCAGTATTGAAAATACATTTAATTTAGAATTTTAAAACTTAATTACGAACAAAGGACCAAATTAATTTATGGGTATGACACTTGTCGAGAAGATACTGGCAAGAGCGACCGGACAGTCGGCGGTGAGAGCCGGCGATGTGCTTGAGCCGAAGGTTGATCTTGCAATGTCGCATGAGAACGCGGCATTAGTGATCAATCAATTTTCAGAAATTTATAAAGATACCGGTATCCCTCTTAAGGTTTGGGATCCATCAAAGATTGCAATCATATTCGACCATCGTGTGCCGGCAGAGAGTTCGAAGACAGCAACGAACCAAAAGAAGATACGCGATTTTGTTAAGAAACAAGGTATCATTAAGTTTCACGATATCCGCGGTGACGAAGGCGGTATCTGTCATCAGGTATTGCCGGAGAATGGTTATGTAATCCCGGGTTCAGTTATCGTTGGAACCGATAGTCACACAACAAGCCACGGTGCGCTTGGTACGTTTGCGTTCGGTATCGGTGCTACGGAGATGGCAGGTGTGTGGACGCTCGGGACGGTTCTTAATGTTGAAGTTCCCGGAACTATCAAGGTGAATGTAAATGGTAAATTTCCAGCGGGTGTTTATCCGAAAGATTTAATTCTTTATCTTATCGGTAAGCTGACGGCTGAAGGTGCGAACTTCAAAGTTCTGGAGTTTCATGGTAATACAATTAAAAGTATGAGCATCTCTGGGCGTTTAACGCTTTCTAACATGTCGGTTGAAGCAGGTGCCACCTCTGGACTTGTGCCGCCGGATGAAGAGACGGTTCGTTACTTGAAAGAGGAAGCTGGTGTTGATTTCAAAGATGAACTCTTAAAACCCGATCCCGATGCAAAGTATGACATGGTAATTGAAATCGATGCAGCATCACTTACACCCCAAATCGCCTGTCCGCATACAGTCGATAATGTAAAACCAATTTCAGAAGTGAAGAATGTAAAAGTAAATCAAATTGTCATTGGTTCTTGCACTAATGGACGTTTGGACGATCTAGAAGTAGCAGCGAAGATTCTGAAAGGAAAGAAAGTCGCCAAGGATGTCCGCATGCTCGTTTTCCCTGCATCGTGGAGAATTTATAAGGAAGCACTCAAACGGGGCTATCTTGGTGATTTAATAGATGCAGGTGCGGTAGTCATGAACTCAAATTGCGGTTGCTGTCTTGGCGTTCATCAAGGTGCGCTGGCAGACGGGGACGTTTCGCTCTCTACGACAAACCGAAACTTCAAAGGCAGAATGGGTAATCCGAATTCCGAAGTCTATCTTTGCTCAGCCGCAGTTGCCGCTGCAAGTGCAATCACAGGTTTTATCACAGATCCGAGAGGAGTAAAATAATATGTCACATCATACATCAAAAGTTGTTGCTGTATTACAAAACGATATCTCTACCGATATTATCTATCCCGGACGTTTTATGGCGACAGTGCTTCCTTCGGAAACTCCACAGTACTGTTTTGCTGATATGGTAGAGTTGAATAAACGTTTGAAGAATAAAGAGATTTCGCCGAACAGTGTAATTGTTGCTGGAGCAAATTTTGGTTGCGGTTCATCTCGTGAGCAGGCAGTCTCAGCAATAAAGGGCTATGAACTTGTAATAGTTGCGAAGAGATTTGCCAGAATATTCTTGCAGAATTCGGTAAACCTTGGATTAAAAACAGTTGTCTGCCCATCAATCGAAGCCGCAGAAGAAGATGAGTTGGAAATATCAACGGAGAAAGTTGTGAATGTTACAAAAGGAAAATCGTTTCCAATCGAACCACTGCCAAAAGCACGGCAAGCAATTGTTGATGCCGGCGGATTGATTGCTTATACAAGAAGAAGATTATTAGAGAAAGTAGGGAAGAAATAAACTACCTTTCTCCAGATATTAAATACTTATTAAGGAGAATTCACTATCGAAATGTATAAAATTTTTATAGGTTGGATTCTCCTTTTTTGTCCCCTGCTTTCATTTGGGCAAGAAAAAGTATTACTTCAACCCGAAATGAAACGGTATGAAAAACAGGTTTCAGTCCGAGAGCAAAAAAGCGTTGCCAGCGAATGGTGTGATGTTTCGTACTATAGATTGAATCTGACCATTACCACAAATCCGCAATATCTTAATGGTGTTGTCACTATCAA
>CAYGZC010000085.1:0-16085 GCA_964354225.1 uncultured Chlorobiaceae bacterium
ACACACAGCAAAATTGCCGGAAGAACATTATCAAATGAAGGCGAAACGGCAAACCAACCGCCGAGCGGCGCCATAGCCATTCCTACTCCAACACCGAAGTGCGCAAGGATTGTAAAGCGCTTCATGTATGGATAGATAACAAAAATGATGAGCGGTATCGGTGATAGCATCAAACAGAAGTTTGAGATAAACGCAGCGGAGCCGAAGTACAGAATGCAGCCGACAATAAAAACTCCGATGGCCTCCCTGAGTGTTATTATACGGCTGGGTAATTCGCGATGCTTTGTTCTCGGATTTCTGAAATCAAACTCTCGATCTATTATACGGTTTAAGGCAAAGGCAGCAGTACGGGCACCCACAGCGGCAATTAAAACCATTGTTAATAACTCTATTGACGGTAATTCAGTAGAACCGAGAATAACACCACAATATATTAGAGGAAGTGTAAAAAGAGTGTGCTCAATTTTAACGAAATTAATAAACTTTCTCAAGAACAAACTTTCAAATTGTGTATTTGATTAAAAAAATATAGACAAAAATAGAGTTTGAAGCAAGGAACGGATATCCCTTCTAAATCTAAACTTTTTGATTATTTCATAAATTTTGCTTATAATTTAACTTCAAAATCTCATAATCCAACCGGAATACTTGCAAACGAAAGGAATTATAAGCATGAAAAATATACATGGGATGATAATCGTCCCTTTCATTATAGCGCTTTATTTTATTGGTTGTTCTCCAAAAAGCAGTGACATTATCGTTCTGGAAGTAGTACCAACAAATGTCAATCTTGCTGAATATGAAAACTTTTTTACACGCAACAGTGGTGGTTGGGAGGCGGGGCGTAAAAGCACACTTGAAGAAAGGGAACATTTCTTAGATCTCCTTACAAACTATAAGCTTAAGCTTCAGGATGCAATTGACCGTAACTTGATGAATGACACCGATGTGGTCAGGGAAGTAGCTGAGTACCGGGCAAGTCTTGCATCCACATTTATGTTAGATAGAGAAATCACCGATATTGGGATTAAGGAGTTATATAATCATAAGAAAGAGGAAATCCGAACACAACATATTTTACTAAAAGTGACTCCTGATGCTTCACCCGATGAAACATTGAAAGTATACAACAAAGCGATGGAACTTATCAATCGCGCAAAAGCAGGAGAAAATTTTGATTCACTTGCCATTCGCAATTCCGAAGATCCCTCTGTCAAACTCAATAATGGTGATATTTACTGGTTCACAGGCGGACAAATGGTTGGACCATTCGAGCATGCAGCTTTTGCTCTGAAGGAAGGTGAAATTAGCTCTAAACCCGCCAGGTCAACATTTGGTTATCACATCATTAAAGTCAATGATCGCCAACCAGCTCGCGGTTTGATCAAAGTTGGCCATATCATGGCGCGCTTTCAAAAATCTGCAACGGATTCCGCTGATACAATCGCAGCACTTACACGAATCAAGGGGCTTCATGATAGCTTAAAGAAAGGTTGGGATTTTCATAATTTGGCGATTAAACTTTCTGAAGATGGTGGAAGCGCACCGCAAGGCGGCAGTCTGGGCTGGTTTGAGCGTCGAAGATTCGTTCAACCATTTGATGAAGCCGCATTCAAGCTCAAACCAGGTGAGATATCGGACATTGTCCGCACACCGTTCGGGTTTCATCTTATCTACTGCGATAGTGTAAAACCATTTCAGACATTATCCGATCCACAATTTCGTGATGAGCTTAAGAAAGTATATCAACAACAACGCTACAATAATGACTATGCTGTTTATCTAACGCAATTAAAAAAAGATTTTAATTATTTCTTTGATGAAAAAATCTTTAGCGAATTTGTTTCCTATCTTGACTCTACGAAAACTACCTATGATAGTGCGTGGTCATATTCCGTACCGCAGGAATTGCGCAAACTGCTATTACTATCAATGAAGGACAGACGGATTTTATTGGACACCGTTATTGTTCTTCTGGAAACGCGCCCCGAGTATCAAAACACAACTCTACGAGCAAATGAACTGAGGAAACGTGTCGATCAAATGGCAGAGGCATTCCTAATTGAAACAAAATCTATTGGACTGGAACAGCGGTTGCCCGAATTTGCAGCGCTTATGAAAGAATATACAGATGGTATAATTCTTTATAAAGCGGAGCAAACTGAAGTCTGGAATAAGACATCGGTTTCTGATTCTGCATTGAAAGAATACTACGACCAAAATAGCAGCAAGTTTATCTTCCCTGAACGGGTTAACATAAACGTTCTTGCTTTTGAAACTGATACGCTGGCATTCATGGTGTATGATTCGTTAAAAAATGGTGCTGATTTCGTAGAGCTTCAAAGCCGATACCGAGAAAATCCTCCGTCCAGATCAAAAGATGGCTCACGCGGGCTTCAACCTGTGAAAACAGATGAATTGACTATGCATGCTGAAAAACTTTCGGTGGGTGAAATGTCTGAGCCAATACGGACCGAAGACGGCTTCTATTTTATTATTAAGCTTATCGCAAAAGAAGCGGAGCGCCAAAAAACATTTACAGAAGCAGGAGCAGAAGTATCCAACGCCTATCAGGAACATATGTCGAAACTTCTAGAACAGCAATGGCTTGAAAGGATAAAACAAAAACATCCTGTGAAACAGTATAAGGAAATGCTCTCCAAAGCATTTACCTCGCCACCCCAGAGTAAATGAAAAGTGTAATTTGTTGTTTAGCATATGCATTTACTTTTTTTCTATCAAGCTGCCATCAGCAGCCAAAAGGCACTATTATTGCGCGAGTAGGCGATGCAGAGTTGACACTGGAAGACGCGAAAACCAGCATCGATACTGCACGCTTTCCATTCGATGACCAGCTACGCAGGTATGTTGCACACTGGATGAATGAAGAGCTTCTCAATCAGGAAGCAAAACGTAAAGGTATCGAAAACTCAGACCGATTCGAGCGCAAACTGCAAGAGACAGTTAGATTGCTCGAAAACCAATATTTCCTTGAGCAATATATCTATTCGGATACAACAGGCACAGATGAGCAGCCACCACAGGAATATTTCAAAAACCATTCTTCCGAATTTTTTGTTCAAGAAGATGCAAGGAAAATGAATATTATTACGTTTAAAAATAGGGAACGTGCCAGCTCTTTTGCTTCGTCGGTATTGCGTGGCACATCATGGAAAGATGCTGTAAATGCCATCCTCTATGATACAACCGCTGCATCAAACGTTGTATCTAATGCGACTGAAATATTCTATACACAACATACATTATTCCCGACAGAACTTTGGAAGGTTTCCTTAACACTGGATATAAACGATATTTCATTCCCCGTCAAAACATCAATCGGTTTTTCCATACTTCAAGTAACTTCCTCAATAAAAAAAGGAGAACCAGCAGATTATATGCTTGTCCGAGATGAAGTTCGTGAGCGGTTTTTTGTTGAGCACCGCCGTTTACGCTATAACGAGCTTTTAGAAAATCTGCGGAAAAGGTATAGGGTCGAAATTCTACTAAATTCAAACACGCCATCAGACAGTAATCAAGCTTTTCAACATGAATAAAATAAAATTCTACATAATTTTTCTCTTCGTCGTTAACACTCTACCATCGTTGGCTCAGCCGGAAGTTGTGGATCGTATTGTAGCTGTTGTTGGTAGAGAGCCGATTCTTCTCTCGGATCTGAATGCTGAGATCGAATTATATACTTTTACTAACCATGTTGACCCGAATACACCAGGTTTAAAAAACCAAGTTCTTGATTTGCTCATCAATGAAAAACTGATACTTTCAAAAGCCCTGCAAGATACAAATATTATAGTATCAGACGATGAGGTAGAGAATGAATTGAACGCCCAAATTGCACAGCGGGTTCAGCAGCTTGGTTCGGAGAAACGGGTTGAAGAAGCGTTCGGGATGTCTATTACCCGGTTAAGACATGAGTATCGCGATGGCATGAGAAAAAAAATTCTGATTTCAAAATTATTAGAGACTAAAAAATATTCTATCACAATCTCTCGCCGGGAGGTCGAAGAATTCTATAGTCAATTTAGAGATAGTCTTCCACGGGTTCCTGAGGAATTGGAGCTGTATCTCATCTTTAAGATTCCTAAAATAAGTGGATCTATAAAAAGTACACTAAAAGCGCAGACACAGAAGATCCTGGATTCAATAAAAGCCGGTGGAGATTTTACTGATTTTGCGCGGAGGTATTCTGAAGACCCGGGCACCAAGTCATCGGGTGGAGATTTAGGATTTGTTCGCCGCGGTGAATTTTTTACGGAATTTGAGGAAGCCGTTTTTGCATTAAAAGATAATCAGTTATCGGACGTTGTTGAATCTCCGATTGGCTTTCATATCATCCAACTGCTTGAAAGACGGGGCGAGCAGGTTCACCCTCGACACATATTAATTAAATTTAAACGCGATGTATCGGAAGCTGATTCAACTATCGCATTTCTGAAAGCGTTAAAAGATAGTGTCAAAAATGGGGTTAATTTTTCTGATCTTGCAAAGCGTTACTCTGATGATAAGGAATCGGCATCGCTCGGTGGTTTTTTAGGACAGCTTCCTGTCACCCAATTCGATAAAACTGTAGTAGATGCAATCATAAATTTGAAAGATGGCGAGATAAGTGATCCCATAGAAGTTCCCTCTGAAAAAAATCGCGGTTATCAGATCATCTACGTGAAGAAACGAATCCCTGAGCATCCGATAAGCTTAGAAGGGGATTGGAATCGCCTCCAGCAGATGGCTTCATCTTACAAGCAAAGCAACGAGTACCAAAAATGGATCAAACAATTGCGTTCTGAGATTTATTGGGAAGTTCGTTTATAAAAAATGAAAAGGTAAAAGTGAATACAAATCAAAATTTAAAAGAATTGAACGATGTCGAAGCAGTACAATCTATCAAATCGAGCTTCGAATCAATAAAGAAAGAAATTGCCAAGGTTATTATTGGGCAGGAAGAAATTGTAGAGCAACTGCTGATTTCGCTTCTCGCCCGTGGGCATTGTTTGCTTATCGGTGTGCCGGGTCTGGCGAAAACCCTTCTTATTAAAACGCTTGCGGAAGTATTGGATTTAAAATTCAGCCGAATCCAATTTACACCCGACCTGATGCCCAGCGATATCACGGGTACAGAGATCATCGAAGATAATCGTGCAACCGGCAGTAAATCATTTAAGTTTATTAAAGGACCGGTTTTTGCAAACATTCTTTTAGCGGATGAGATCAACAGAACCCCTCCGAAAACCCAAGCGGCACTTTTAGAAGCCATGCAGGAACATCATGTAACAGCTGCCGGTCAGAAATATATTCTTGAGGAGCCATTCTTTGTTCTGGCAACACAAAATCCAATCGAACAGGAAGGAACATACCCGCTGCCTGAAGCCCAGCTTGACCGTTTTATGTTCAATCTCTGGCTTGAATATCCGTCGGAGAAGGAAGAGCTTGAAATTGTTAAATCAACTACGAGCATGTACACACCGACCCTGAAACGTATTCTTGGAGCGGAAGAGATTCTGTTTTATCAGGATTTGGTGAGGCGTGTACCCGTTGCCGATAATGTGATCGCGTTTGCTGTTAATCTGGTAACAAAAACACGACCAAAACTTTCCGGATCGCCTCAATTTATTAAAGACTGGCTTAGCTGGGGTGCAGGACCTCGGGCTTCCCAGTATTTGATCCTTGGTGCCAAGACACAAGCAATTCTCGACGGCAGGCATTCACCCGATATTGAAGATGTCCGAAAAGTTGTCGGACCAGTTCTCCGACATCGCATCGTTCCTAATTTTAACGCAGAAGCTGATGGTGTAGCTGCAATTCAAATCGTCGAGAAACTTCTCGCAACCCTTTAAAGAATTCTCTCTGTCTATGAAGGCATTTCCATATATCGGAAGCCTGATATTCATTCTTTTTGTATTTAACTTACAATTAGCGTACACCCAATCGGGAAATAAGTATTGGGTGTTTTTCAAAGATAAAGGTCCATCCGCACCTTCAGGTACACTTGATATGAATTCAGATGCATACCGGCAAGCGCTGGATAACGTCAATTCTCGTGCACTTGCACGTCGCACAAAAGTTTTACCTCAAAACGCTTTGCTTGATGCCGATGATCTTCCACTTTGTGAATCATATATAGATCAAATTAGAAATCTTGGTGGAAAACTTGTAGAGAAAAGCCGGTGGTTGAATGCAGCAAGTTTTTACCTTTCCTCTGATCAAATTTCAACTGCCATCCAACTGACATTCGTAAAAGAAATAAAACCGGTAACAAGATTTAGAAGCAAGCATGTTGATGATCTTCTGCCATCATCAAACCAATCATTTCAAAAATTATCATCAATGGATTATGGCTCATCTTTTGATCAAGTTCAAATGATCAGCGTTCCCTTGCTTCACGATTTAGGAATCACAGGAAAAGGGGTTCTCATCGGTATGTTGGATGCGGGATTTCGATGGAAAGTTCATGAGGCATTGCAAACCCGGCATGTTGTTGCAGAGCATGATTTTATCAACAACGATGATAACACTGCAAACGAAAGTAATGATGTCTCTAATCAAGATGCTCACGGTACACTTACGTTTTCGGTTATTGGTGGATATAAACCGGGAAAACTGATCGGTCCTGCATTCGATGCAGATTTCATTTTAGGAAAAACAGAATATATCCCAGGTGGATATTACGATTATCATTGGGAAGAAGATAAATGGGCGGCAGCTATTGAATGGATGGAAGGCAATGGTGTGGATGTCGTGAGCAGCTCGGTTGGCTATGATACGTTTGTTGATGGAGTAGATTACACATGGGAACATCGTGATTTTGATGGGCGGACTTCAGTTACGGCTAAAGCTGCCGTTCGCGCCGCACGACTTGGAGTTGTGGTATGCAACTCGATGGGAAATGAAGGACATGGAACCGATACAGTAGGAACTCTGCTCACACCCGCAGATGCCGATAGCATTATCTCGGTTGGTGCAGTCATGTTTTCGCGGCACCTTTGGTATTTAAGCTCACAAGGTCCAACAAGTGATGGACGGAAAAAGCCGGAGATTACCGCGCCCGGTGTACACATATATCATGCCTCTGTTCCCGGTCCAAATACTTATGGTTACTCCGACGGCACATCTCTCGCAACTCCATTGGCTGCTGGTACCGCTGCTTTACTTTTATCTGCCCGACCTGAATTAACACCAATTCAAGTTCGGGATGCGTTATGCTCTAACGCAGATACTATCGATACCGGAACATATCCAACTCGCCCAAATAATTTCACCGGCTGGGGACTTGTAAATGCATTCAATGCGGTTTTATCTTTAGGTCCTTTCTTCAGTAACAAACCTACAGCAAGCGTTAATGCCGGCTTGAGTATTATTTCAACAAATGTGATTTCAAAATATGGGATTAATCCCGATAGTGTTATATTCCATTATGCAATTGGATCAAATCCCATTTTCTCTTCGATCCCTATGAATATGGATTCATTAATATTATTCCAAACATCAGGAAGATATAAAGTAACACTTCCACAACAAGCCACCGGAACACCGATACGTTTTTACATATATGCAAAAGACAGTGCATCGAATTATTACCGAAGCCCGGCACCGATTGTGCGATATGTTTGGCTTACGTATTATGGAGGTACAGATGTTCGTGATTCTCCCGCCATGCCTGAGTTGAAACAGAATTACCCAAATCCGTTTAGTTACAGCACAAAGATCAATTTCGATTTATCCCAGCATGAGCGCGTAGTTCTTAGAGTGTACAATTTTCTTGGACAGTTAGTGACAACATTGTTAGATGATATCCAAGAAGCAGGCGATGCTGACTGGAAATCACCTGTAACTTTTGATGGCTCTAATTTACCGAGCGGAGTTTATTTCTACCGCATGATCACACCGTCATTTTCATCAACGAAAAAAATGATACTTATCCGTTAAACTAATGATTCCTGCAAGCATATCTTTATCATTTGGCGGGAGCTTGTTTGTTTTGATACTTCTGGTTATCGTTGCGGTCGGGGGTGCGATACTTTTTTATCGTTATACATTGCCCCCGCTGCCCGCGCGTCTTCGGATTATCTTGTCGGTCTTGCGTTCGCTCTCACTTGTGTTGATTCTTTTAATTTTGTTCGAGCCGATACTTCGATTAGTAAGAAAAGATGAACAACCGCCGACTGTCGCTGTTCTTATTGATAACACACAAAGTATGACCATCAAAGATGGCAGTGGAGATCGTGCTGCAATTATGAAGCAATTGTTGCAGAAAAAGCAGCTTGGTAATGTACCCTCGAATGTGAGAGCAAAGTTTTTTACTTTCTCTTCAAAAATTCAACCAACACCGAGCGGTTCGGTTGATTTTCTTTCCTTCAACGGTGAAACGACCGATCTCTCAACGATACTCGCCGAGTTAAAAGAACAACTTCAGAGAGAAAACATTCAGGCGATTACACTTGTTACGGATGGAAATTATACGACGGGAAGGAATCCTCTCTATGAAGCGGAACTGTTAGGAATCCCGCTCTATACCGTAGGAATCGGAGATACGAATGAGCAAAAGGATATTCTGGTCGAAAAGTTAATTACTAATAATATTGCCTATGCTGAAACGCGTGTGCCGGTTGATGTAACAATTAAAAGCTCCGGTTACAGCGGTGAGAATGTCGAGGTGGCACTCGCCGATGGCTCAACAATAATCGACAGAAAAGTTGTGACTCTCCAACCGGGTACTCATGGATACCCCGTGAAGCTGTTTGTGGAGCCAAAGGAGGAGGGAACTAAGAAATATATAGTCAGCGTATCAAAACTTCCAGGCGAATTAACCGAGAAGAACAACGCTCACCCGTTCTTCATGAAAATATTAAGGAGCAAATTGAAGGTATTGCTCCTCGCCGGCGCGCCAAATCCCGATGTTCCCGTTGTGCGGCAGGCGCTTATTGAGGATGAGCATTTATCGGTAAGATCGCTCGTTCAAAAAAATGCAGGTGAATTTTATGAAGGCAGATTCAATATCGCCGCCGTTGATAGTGCCGATTGTCTTGTGTTGATCGGTTTTCCCTCGTCTGCAACCGATGGGGCGACCATTAAACAGATTTGGGATGTCGTTGATCAAAAGAAAAAACCGATATTATTTATCAACAGCAAGGCAATAAGTTATACAAAGCTGCAAATATTCGAGCCGATTTTACCTTTCACATGGTTAAATGCAAATACGGAAGAATTTTTGGTGTTTCCGTCAATAACTGAGCGGCAAAAGAATCATCCGCTAATAACGCTTGAAGGGAACACAACCGCCGATGGATGGCAGCAACTGCCCCCGATTTACAAAACGCAGACTATTTTCCATGCGAAGCCGGAATCGGATGTGCTCGCTGCGGTAAAACTACAAAACATTGTTCTTGCCGAGCCGTTGGTTGCAACACGTAACATCAATCGACAAAAATCGTTTGCCATTTCCGGGCACGGTGTATGGCGGTGGCGGCTGCTTGCACAAGGAAATTCACAAACGGAAAAATTCTTCCCGCTCCTGATGTCTAACGCTGTCCGGTGGTTAACGACGAAGGAAGAAGATAAGAATGTTCGCATCACTCCGGTAAAGGAAACATTTACAACTGCGGAGCCGGTTGAGTTCACCGGACAAGTTTACGACGACCAGCTTAAGCCGGTGAGCGATGCCGAAGTGATTGTGGAGATCAGCAAGGAGAAAGAAAATTTCCACATTGCTTTAAATGCTGTTGGCAGCGGGCGATATGAGGGCTCACTTGACGGTATTGGCGAAGGCGACTACACGTTTACAGCAAAGGCAACTGCCGACAGCAGATTGTATGGTGAAGATAAAGGAAGATTCTCCGTTGGGCAGATGAACGTTGAGTTTCTTGAAACAAGAATGAACAAACCGCTGCTTGAACAGCTTGCCTACAGGACGGGCGGCAAGTATTACAATGTTGACGAGGCAGGCAAGACAGCAAACGATCTTGGTAAAGATGTAAAATTCTCACCAAAGGAAATTATACAGACAAATGAGATTGAGTTGTGGAACTGGCAATACCTTGCAGCAGCAATTATTCTCTTGCTTGGCATTGAGTGGTTTATGAGAAAAAGGAGTGGGATGTTGTAAGAATTTTATTGTCGGTTATTTGATCAATAGTAGTTTCTTTGTTGCAACATAGTTGTCCACTTGAAGACGATAGTAATACAATCCGCTTGCTAAATCATTGCCATTAAGACTCACAGATTTATATCCCGGTTCTTCAATACTATTTACAAGTACAAATACTTCTCTTCCTAACAAATCAAATACTTTAAGTGTTACTTTACTATGAAATGGTAATTGATATGATATTATTGTCATTGAATTAAATGGATTAGGGTAGTTTTGATCGAGGACGTATTGAGTCGGAAGTATATCATTGTTTTTTCCGACTGAGAGCAAGCCATCGTCTGTGATTTTCAGGAGGTATACGGCCGGGTAGGAAGATCCTGTGATGATGAAACCACCATCCGATGTTTGCTCTGCGGAGTTGGCAGTTGTATTACCTCCGGCATTTCCGTATAATCGAGTCCAAACCGTATCTCCACAAGAGTTTGTCTTCAAGAGATAGATTCTTATTTCCACGTAAGGTGTGGTTCGATTTGTCATTATAAAAAATCCACTATCTGAGGTTTGTCGTACAATCACGTTGTTGGGATTACCTTGTGTGAAGTAATTGCCATTAGCAGGGTAAAAATGAGTCCACTCAACGGCTCTAGTATCATCGAGCTTCTGTAAATAAATAATTCTACAACTGTCATCATTGCACTGCATAATAAATCCTGTTACAATTAAGCCATCGTCCAGAGTTTGACGGATTGACATTGCAAATGTGATATTGCCTCCACCATACAATTTAGACCAGAGTACGTTGCCAAGAGAATCGGTCTTTACAATCCAAGCACTATCAGAATAGGAACCTGCCAATAGATACCCACCATCATTTGTTATGAGAAGGTCATTAAACGTGATGGATCGGTTAGTGCGAAATAACTTTGTCCACACAGTGTCACCAAACGCATTAAGTCGTATGAGGACGCCGCAACTGTCGTTGTCTAATGTGGCGTAAGAGTAACCTGCAATTATGAATCCACCGTCGGAGGTTTGTTGCACGCAAGTTCCTTGATCCGTGAAATCAATATTATATATCTTATTCCATTGCTCAGAACCGAGTGAATCGGTCTTAATTGCTACGAAATCATTACCAAACGGACCAAAATATGAATTTGATCCGATTATTATATAGCCACGATCAGAACATTGTCGAACTGAATATCCAGAAGATGAGAGCCCGGAAAGGAAGATATTCGTCCATAATGTATCACCATATTCATTGGTTTTTATTAAATAGACCTGTGGACGCCCATGTCGCGGATCCGTTGAGGTTGCACCCGCAATTATATATCCACCATCAAGAGTTTGCTGAACAGAATAACCATAATTTCCCATACTACTACGAATGAAAAACTTTTCAAAAGAGATTTTCTGGCTCATTAATTTCGTTGGAGTTAGTACAAAAGCCAATGAGCAAAATAAAATTAAAGTGCACGATTTATGCATGTGCATTATTCATTCCTTCTGAAATGTAAAAATGGCAATTGCAGTTAACTAGTGTACTAACGAATAACGTATATCCACCCAATACTTCGTGATAAACATCCATAATTATCGGAATGTTATATCGCTTTGGGCTAATCCATCGCCGCATCATCTGGATTAATAATCTTTCCAGGTACTTGTTAAAATGTTTAATAATTTTAGTCATTTGGGAATCAACGTTGTTCGACAAGATCGCAATTTATTTCTACGCTCCATTCCCTATTATCCATTGCATAAATAGTACAAAAAATTCTTGCTATTGTCAACCGTTTTGTTTCCCAGCCAGCGGGATGCTGTGCTAAGTACCAAATTGTTGGATTATATGCAAAAATACTCATCCCTATCCCTGCTTTGGAGATGTCTAAAAAGACCTAGACTATCACTCCCGTCCCGACTTGTCGGGATTGTCGGGAGTCCAGTGCTCAGATTTTGCAAATTTCTGGATTCCCGATTGAAGCATTCGGGAATGACATGGCACTTTTTACTTTTTTGTCAACCCCGTTCGGGTGGGGGTTGAGTTCGATTAGAGTAGTATTTCCAGCAACCAAATTGTTAATGGGACACAAAGTACGTAACGTTAGTTAGTAATGATTTGTTATCAACATAATAAATCAGAGTGAGTTTGTTAAAGAGTGATGAGGATTGAGGAGGTTAAAAATTGGAGAGGATGTAAGGTGCCCTTCTGGATACCTTCAAAACTATAGTTGCTAACTGTACAAGCTTAGTGAAGTATTACCATCAGTGTGTTGACGATACCGAGGAACAAATAGCCCGTGATCGCAGCTCCAACAACCCACCAAAATGTAATTGATATTTTTTCTTCTAATGTTATTGTCATGATTAAATCGGCATATCCTATTCTATACAAAATATACTTCCATCAATGATAAATAGCAAGAGAAAAATTCACTCCTTAGGTTTTTAGTGAATTTACCCGATATTCTGTAGAAAATAAATAAGTAAAATGGTCAGTAACGGTTACTTATCGGATTTCTCTACGATGCTTCGAATTGATTGATGGATCTCGTGCATGTCAACCCTTCCCTTTCTAAGATAAGGAATACCATGCATCTTCAGCTCGGTAATATCCTTCACATCCAGATCGCGCCCGGTTATAACGATGATCGGAATGTTTTTATGTTTCGCATTTGCCTTGATCTCCCGGATAAGGTCAAACCCGCTTAGTCGATTTAGAGCAAGATCCATAATGATGGCAGTGGGTTTTTCTTTATCCACCCAGTGGAGAAAATTTTCCTCGAGTGGAAATACGATACCCTTGAAGCCCTCATCTTCAACAACATATTTCATAAGCTCCGAAAATCCCGGGCTGTCTTCAACAATAAGTACTGATTTTTTTTTCATGTGTCAACAATGAGATAATGTCATTAGGAATAATGTAGTACAGCTTGTTCCCCGATAACGAAGATACTGATCTATATGAATTGAATTTCCTAAATAACATAGATAAATGCGCAATAAAAGTCAAACAAAATCTTTATCTTTGACTTTCAGGCAAAATATTCGTAAATTGAGTCCAGAAATTTGGAAAAATCATTCAAAATAAGGGGAATTTATTATGTTTGCGGTAGTTGATATTGGTGGTCAGCAGCTTAAAGTAAGCCCCGGCGCGCGGGTATTTGTACCAAGGTTATCTGCAGCGATAGGAAGTACGGTGAAATTCGATCGTGTGTTACTCATGGCGGATGAAAAAAATGTTCAGATTGGAAATCCATTTATAAAGGATCATTCGGTTGCTGCAAAAATCATCGGTAATATTAAAGATGAAAAAGTGATCGTTTTTAAGAAAAAGAAACGTAAAGGATACCGTGTCCGTCGCGGGCATCGGCAGCAATATACCGAAATTGAAATAACAGATATTGGTTAAGGAGAAAATTGTATGGCTCATAAAAAAGGCGGCGGAAGCTCAAGAAATGGACGGGACAGTAATTCTCAGCGCTTAGGTGTAAAAAGATTTGGCGGTGAGAAAGTCAGCGCAGGAAGTATTATCGTTCGTCAGCGTGGAACGAGATTCACGCCCGGCGTGAACGTTGGTATCGGCAGTGATGATACACTCTTTGCTATGAGTGACGGTATCGTTCAATTCCATAAGTATAGTAAAGCAAAAAAAGTGGTGAATATTATTCAGGCATGATATTCGTTTCATAATTGCCTCCATGATGTAAAAAGCCATCTCGAAAAATCGGGATGGCTTTTTGTTTTACTTCTTACATTATTAGTAACAGATCAATTTACTTTTATTCTCATTACTACGGCAGATCCGTTTTTTGTATGTTCAAACTCAACTTCATCCATTAACGAGCGCATAAGAAAAACTCCTCTGCCGTTCTCACGTAATATATTTTCTTCTGCCAATGGATCGGGAAGTGCCTCCGGATTTATACCCGGTCCTTCATCCTCGACAGTGACTGTGAAAATTTTCTGAACAAACTCACAGATCAAGGTTACCTTTTTTTTCGGATCCCGCTTATTACCGTGAATGATGCCGTTGTTTACCGCTTCTGTTGTTGCAACAAGGATCTTGTTGAATTGTGATTCATCGAGATGCAATCTCTTGCAGACTGTTTCAATAAAAGTTTCTACCTTTGTGACCTGCTGTGGGTCGCTTTTAAGAACTAATACTTCTTTAAGATGCTGTTGTTGAGACATAAAAAATTTAGAGTCTAATATTAAGTGACATTGTCATTGTTGTCATGCTGCGTTCCGGTTGGCTCGTTTGCAATTGGCGCTCGTACCACCCGCGAAATGAGAACCTGGTTCTTCCACCGATATCTGCCTCTATGCTCGTAACCGGACCGATGCTTCGAAGCTGATTATCAAGCGTGCGATTATGCCCGTTATAGCTAAATCGCAATTGACTAAAATAACGAATACCAATAGAGAAAAGCAAACCGTGATGTAAAATATAACGTATGTTTCCAAAAAAAGTTTTTTCTTCAAAATAATTCGTCGGTCGTTCAGCGAACGCATCCCAACGTAGCTCACCACGCTCGTAGAGCCGAATGTGGCTGAACCATTCAACTCCCAAACGCTTCGTCATCGTGAGAACCGATGAATCTATGAATGCAAATTGACGAAATGCATAACTTCGTGTAGTCGAGGAGATATACTCGAAATCGTATGCTGTATAATTTGCAAGAACTTCGAATGTATTGGTGGTTGAAAATTCTTTCCATGGAGTATATTGAAGTTTAGGTGCAAGCCGAACGATTCGATTCCAATTATTGTCGGCACTTCGTGATGCAAAAAGATAAACAAGATGGATAAGACTGGTATTCACCGCAACATTGAGATGCAAATGTCGGTTGATTCGGTGGTGCGTTGAAAGATTCAAAAGGTACCAAAGTTCATCACGGTCGTCGTCGTTCTCAGGGTTGGGTGTGTCGTACCGAAGCAAGTTCGATGAACCAGATAGTTGAACGGTATCTGATGCTGAAATCCGCCACGAGGTTTCACTGGTAAGTGTTGTGCGGCGCGCATGATTGTTCTTGAGAGCTTCAGTGAAATATCCTGTTGTACCTTCGCGCTGTACCGTATGCTTTTCATCTCTCTCGAGGTAAGAAAAAGCTAAAGACGAGCTTAATGAGCTGCTGAATATAAAGGTTCCACGAATACTTCCTTCTATTTTCAATTCATTTATATCCGTATTAGGCGCAAATCCCGAAGCATCGACAAGATTTCTATAGCGTGCTGCTCTGTTGATTTCCCGCGAAAAGATATTTCCTTGAAATGTCCAAGCCATTCTTTCACCCACATTATAATCAAGTGTATCTTTTACCGCAAATGCATTATCAGATCGCGATTCAATGTTGAAGGTAATGTTATGCTGATCCCTAAGCGCAGAATCGGCGGGCATATAAAAGTCCCGACGATTCCGATAATATTCAAACTGGAGGTGATTACGTGTTTGCTCGAAGAATTCTTTATCTATCCGGATAGATGCCGAATGAGTTTCGAGTGTGCGTGGATCGAGTTTATCATATTGCAAACTTCCGCTGAATCTGCCTGTATAACCCGAGAAATTAAGTGTATCTGAATTAACATTGAGAAGATACGAACTGCCTCTATCGGGATAGCCCATTTGTTTATCGAAACGCACACCAATAAATGGTTCGATCACAATATGTTCAAATGGCTCGTATGCTACTCCACCATATGCTGTATGTGATGATGCTTCACTAATGCTGCTGCTAACACTTTTATTATCAGATAAAATAAACGAAGAAACTTTGGCTGCCGCCGATAGATCATCGGTCAAGTGGTAGCGTGCTCGTAAATCAAATGCTTGATTATCGGTTATGAGCTTCCGGTTTGCACTGATAATCATTGAAAGGAACTGCTCGTTAATCTGAAGAAGCATGGGACCAAATGTATTTTTATAATATGTGATCCCATTCCAATGATAAGTATTAAACGATTTATCGAATGAAATTGATGC
>CAYGZC010000086.1:0-18890 GCA_964354225.1 uncultured Chlorobiaceae bacterium
TATACTTCAATCGAGTCCGTCATTTATAGATTGGACAACAATCTATGCGAAACTTGTCGATTGGTCGATAGAGATGGATCAACATTCAGAGCTGGGACTCAAGCAAACATTGAATGATCAAATCAGGGAATGTAATGTTGAATTCTCGAAATTCATTGAGCGCAATTATGTGAATTGGCTCGAGCAAAAAACACGTCCCACGCTATCAACCGACATTGTTGAAAGATATCTTATTCCCGAGCTTCGCGATACGAATAAATCCATCTTCTTCTTTGTTGTCGATTGCCTGCGGCTTGACCAATGGATGGTCATGGAATCAGTGCTTCGCGAGTATTTTGATATCACGCGTGAGTATTATTATTCCATTCTTCCAACCGCGACCCCATATTCACGCAACGCTATTTTCAGTGGGGCGTGGCCCGCCGAGCTTGAGGTCAGGTTTCCAGAAATTTGGGAACAGTGGGAAGATGATGATAACAGCCGCAATAGGTATGAACACCAGTTTTTAGATAATCTGCTTGAGCGTCGTAAAATTCAATTGAAACCCGAATCTAAATATGTCAAGATATTGGATGCCGAGTTCGGTCGGAATATTGAGCAGAATATTAATTCATATACCAAGAATCGATTGACCGCCATCGTGGTCAATTTTGTTGATATGCTTGCCCACGGCAGGTCGGATTCACAGCTTCTTAAGGAAATCGCCCCCGACGAATCGGCGTACAGATCGTTAACATCATCGTGGTTTATGCATTCTTCACTTCTCTCGATGCTGCGCACACTTTCACACCAGAAGAATGTTTCGATCATTCTTACAACCGATCATGGAAGTATCCGAAGTCTGCGCGGCGTGAAGGTTATCGGTGATCGTGAGGCATCAACAAATCTCCGCTATAAGTTTGGCAGAAATCTTAAAGCGGATGAACGCCATGCTATCCTTATTAAGAATCCTTCCGATTATCGGCTGCCAAAGCGAAGCGTGACAATAAATTATCTGATCGCTAAAGAAGATTATTATTTTGTTTATCCCACAGATTATCACAAATATCTGAATCAATATCGGGACAGCTTCCAGCACGGCGGTATCTCTATGGAAGAAATGATTTTGCCGGTAGTGAAACTAAAACCAAAAGGATGAAACAAACATTTAGAACATATTCTGAAGATGAAACGATTTTAGCGGGAATTAAATTTGCTAAACGATTAACATCGGGGAGTGTCGTCACTTTGTTTGGTGATTTGGGAACAGGGAAAACCCGTTTCATAAAAGGTATTTGTAATGGTTTAGGGGTACAAGAACATGTGGCAAGCCCCACATTCACTATAGTTAACGAATATACATCTAACACTATAAAAATTTTTCATTTCGATTTTTACCGGGTAAAATCTGTCATCGAAATTAAGGAGATAGGTTTCGATGAGTATATATATGGTGACGGTGTTTGTGTAATCGAGTGGGCGGATAGAGTTCAGGAATTACTTCCACCGAATCGGTTTGATGTTCACCTCAGTTTAGGTGAAAACGAATTCACGCGTGAAATATCAATCGAGGAAATAATAGAGGTGCCAGCGTGAAAATTCTTGGAATCGAAACGGCAACATCCGTTTGCGCCGCAGCGATAGCTGATGATGGCAGCTTATTAACCGAGCAAAGGATCGAAGCCCAATATAGTCATTCAGAAAAATTGGTCACGCTTGTTGATAAATGTTTGCAAACAGTAAATTGTGATTTGAAATCGCTTGCTGGCATCGCAGTCTCAATAGGTCCCGGTTCATTCACCGGCTTGCGCATCGGTCTTAGTGTGGCAAAAGGTTTGTCGTGTGCAAGCGGGGTACCGCTCGTCAGCATCCCAACGTTAAAGGCATTAGCATGGAACGCGGTAACTTTTAATCTTGTAAAACCAAACGATGTTGTGCTTCCTTTGATTGATGCCCGCCGTGATGAAGTGTATATGGCATTATATCGGTGGAACGGGCAAAAACTTGAAGAACTAGTTTCCTCATGTGCTATGTCGGTTAAAGAACTAAATGCACAGATTCCCGCTCGGCATAAGGTTGTTATTCTCGGAGATGGTGCGGGAAAATTTCAGCAATTCTATAAGAAAGCTGAAATTGATGATTTCTCTCATTATATTATACCTGAGAAAGATATGCGTTTATGCAGCGCTGCGGCTGTGGCTATATTAGGTGCAGAAAAATTAACAATGTACGGCTCAGAGAATATCTCATCCATGGAGCCGCTGTATATAAAAGATTTTTTTACATTGGTTAAAACGCAATATCAAAAGGTTTCAATATAATGACATGGTTTCGAAGATCTAAGGCAAGCATAACGAGTGGACCCCAACGGAAGGATATCCCCGATGGGATGTGGACAAAGTGTGATGGCTGCGGTGAAATCATTCATCGCAAGCAGCTTGAACAGCAATTTTACACCTGCTTAAAATGCAATTTTCATTTCAGAATTGGCAGCAAGGAATACTTGCAAATACTTTTGGACGAAGGGACATTCAAAGAAATGGATCGAAAGATGCGTTCTACAGATCCATTAGATTTTAAAGATACGAAAGGTTATCGAGAACGTGTCAGAGATTCCATCCGTAAAACTGGTTTGAATGATGCGGTCAGAACAGGAACCGGAAAAATTGGTGGCATCGAGGTTGTTATAGGAGTGATGGATTTCAGTTTCATCGGTGGATCGATGGGTTCGGTGGTCGGTGAGAAGATCACAAGAGCGATTGATAAAGCCAGGAAATCGGAAATCCCATTAGTGGTTATTTCTTCCAGTGGCGGTGCACGCATGATGGAAGCTGCCTATTCGCTGATGCAGTTGGCCAAAACAAGTGCAAAACTGGCTCAGTTATCGGATACAGGGATCCCTTACCTTTCGGTGATGACTGATCCGACCACGGGCGGCGTCACTGCGAGTTATGCGATGCTTGGCGATGTCAATCTTGCTGAACCCGGCGCACTTATCGGATTTGCAGGTCCGCGAGTGATTCGACAAACGATTGGCAAGGATTTACCTCCGGGTTTTCAACGATCTGAGTTTCAGCTTGAGCACGGTTTTGTTGATGCCGTTGTTCATAGAAAAGATATGAAGGAAACGATTACAAAATTGTTAAAATTAATGTGGAAATAAAACAAGAGAGGTTTTTTCCATAGAAGAGAGTGCGTTAAAGAGCTTTACTGTTACATATATTTTTTAAATATACGTTTTCAACTTTTTATTTTTAAACTTAACTTGATACATGGAAATATTTACGTGGTTTCAGCGCGGGGGTATCGTTATGTACCCAATTTTATTATGTTCACTTGGTGGTGTGTACATCATTATTGAAAGATGGCTGATGATCAAAAGGGCAAATCCACCGACGAGTGCATTTCAAATAAAACTTCGGAAAATGCTTGAGGGCAAAAATCTTCAGCTTGCCCAGGAAATGTGCATCCAGGAGAAATCTCCTATCGGTCAGATTATTGGAGCTGGTTTAGAAAAGATTCATCACGGATCGATGCGCGTTCGTCAAGCGATGGAAGATCAGGGTCGTGAAGAAATAACACTGCTCGAGCGCCATCTCGGAATACTTGCGACTATCGCAGGCATCGCACCCATGTTAGGATTTCTTGGAACTGTAACGGGACTTTTAAGTGCATTCCAATCTGTCGCCTCGGCAGCCGGTCAGCCGTCACCTGCTGATCTTGCAGACGGTATCTGGGAAGCATTGATTACTACAGTATTTGGTCTTGTTGTCGGAATCCCTGTGTCAATGGCATATAATTATTTAGTAAACAAAGTTCAAGTTGTAGCTTCGGCGTCTGAGCGAATTGCACGAGATACATTAGATGCAATCGAAGAAATTATTTACGGCGGTAATCAACAGTTTAATAACAACAATACAATTAAATTACGACGTGAGGAGGACTGACTATGAATTTTCGACCTGTTCATCGATCGCGATATCTTGAATCGTTCAACTTCTCTTCCCTAACCGATGTTGTGATGCAGCTTCTCATATTCTTTCTGCTGACATTTTCTTTTGCGAACACCCGTGGAATGAATGTTACACTACCGAAGACTGCAGTCGGACAGCCGCCTCAAAGGAAAACCATCTCGGTTTCCATCCAAAAGGATAAAAATCTTTTTTTGAATAATGAAGCTGTTACAAAGGAACAGCTTGCCACTAAACTTACCACATTGATCAAAATTGATATCGACCAACAGATTGTGGTAAGAGCTGATAAAGACTTAACACTTCAAGATGTTGTTGAAATCCTCGATATCGCAAAAGGTGTAGGTGCAACAAAACTTTTCATCGCCACGGAAGCTGCGAAAGAGATAAAGTGATTAACACATCTGCATATTCAGATGAAAAAAAAATTCATGTAACTGCCGCTGCCAGCAGTCTGATCCTTCATATCATCATCGCGATTATTGTTTCATTAACAATCATATGGCAACCGAAGCCGCTTGAGCTAATCGAGCTTGATTGGGCGGGCAGCAGTGGTGCACCGAATCAGAGCATCGCACAGTCAGAAACTGATCCGAATCGTTCAAAAGAATCTGCACGAGCCGGTGGCGCCGCAGAACGCTCGAAGATTGATATACCCGAAGCAAAAAATCCATCTGATGAAGTTATTCCATCTGCAAAGAAAGAGAAGACGAAATCTTCCGTAGGAAGTAGAAAGGAACGTGTATCTTCTGAAGGTTCGAGCACTACCCGTCATCGCCGTGCAAAAGAAGGATTGGCAGGTGGTGCAGGAAAATCTACTGGATACTCTATTGAGTGGGCGGGTACAGGTTCGCGAAGATTATTAAGCGGAAGGATTCCCCGCTACCCTGATGGAACGGACAAGGAATTACCAGTAATACTTCAGTTTTCCGTTTTACCGGATGGCAGCGTCACTGGAATTATTCCAGCTTACCGCAGTGATGAGTTGTTGGAACGAGAGGCAATATCGGCTCTTCAAACGTGGCGGTTCGATCCTCTCCCGCCTCAGTTTGAGCAAAAATCTCAAACAGGTAAAATCACTTTTAAATTTGTACTAAAAAAGGAGTAATTTCATCTATGTTTAATAAAGCAAAGCGATTTTCTTTTTTTCTATCGATTGTAACTCTGAGTATATCGTTTATTCACTCACTCTCAGCTCAAGAGATCAAGCGAATTCAACCTGAATGGTGGTTCGGCGGAGCGTTAGGTATGAACTTCAATTTTTACAGCACTGATTTTAAAACCTTGAACGCAAGTAACTCAGTTCCAACTCCGTTCACGAAGGGATCAGGTGTCGGACTATTTCTTTCACCGATGCTCGAGTATCGTCCCGATCCGGTGTGGGGTGGAATGTTATATTTTGGGTTCGATGGAAGAGGAGGATCTTTCACCGATGTCGCGTCGAACGATACTTGGTATTCACTTTCAACTTCAATGAATTATTTAAGTCTCGAGCCGAGTGTGAGAGTTTCCCCATTTCCATATCCGCTTTATTTCTTCACGGGACCTCGACTTGGATTTAATGTTGCTAAATCTTTCTCGTTTAAAAATTCCTCAGGATCCAGAATTGAGGAGGATTTTGATAATGTTCGAGGGACAACAATCGGTGCTCAACTGGGCGCAGGTTATGAATTTCCTTTGACGAATTCTGAAAAAGAATGGCAGATTGTTGCCTCGCCGTTTCTTGCACTTCATTTCGGTCAGGGACCGCGTTCAGAGGAAAGCTGGGGGTTAACAACTTTGCGGGCTGGCGTGGCAATCAAGTTCGGTAACACAAAGGAAATTAAATCGAGAGTGGAACACGAGGTTCAATTCTCAGTACGCGCACCTAAAATTATTCCAATAGAAAGAAGAGTACAAGAAACTTTTCCCATGCGGAATTATATCTTCTTCGATCAGGGCTCGACCGAAATTCCTGATCGCTACGTCAAGCTTACAAAGGTACAAGCCGACGGATTTAGGGAGGAACAATTATTACAGCCCGAGCCGAAAGATTTAACCGGTCGCTCACGCCGCCAGATGAAAGTATATTACAACGCATTGAACATTCTTGGTGATCGCATGCGAAGGTATCCAGATGCACTGGTGACACTAATCGGCTCATCTGAAAAAGGGCAATCTGATGGTGAGGGGTTTGCGAGTGCGGTGAAAAATTATCTTGTCGATATTTTTGGAATCAATTCCGAACGGATTGAAATAAGAGGAAGTGTGAAACCTACAAATCCATCGGTTTTACCAGGTGCTACACGTGAACTTGATTTGGTTGTACCCGAAGACACGCGTGTTGATATCACCAGTACGTCGCCTGATATTCTCGAACCCGTTCAGATTATTTCTTTGCAGGAAGATCCGCTTGACAGTGATATACTTTTCAATGTGCAGAATGCAGAGGATTATTTTGCATCCTGGTCAATCGTTGTTACCGATGATAGTGGAAAGGGAAATCGATTTGGGCCTTTCACATCGAAACAGGAGAGGATCTCAGGAAAAACGATCATGGGTGATAGAATGAAAGGACAATACAAAGTTGAATTTGAAGGTCAGACGAGTAATGGTCAGATAGTAAAGAAGGAAGAAACGATGAAGCTTCTTCGCTCAGATGAACCGGAAGAAGCACCGGGGTACCGCTTCAGCATTCTCTTCGAGTTCGATCAATCGAAAACAGTTGCAACATATGAAAGATTTCTTACGCAAACCGTAGTTCCTCTTATCGCTGACGGCAGCAATGTCATCATTCATGGACATACCGACATCATAGGCGAAGAAAGCCATAATCTAAAACTTTCACAGGACCGTGTGCACGAGGCAATGGACCTCATTGAGCAAGCGCTTGTGAAATCAGGAAAGCGTCGTGTGAAGTTTGATACATATGGTTTCGGCGAAGATGTTCGTAGGGCGCCCTTTGATAATCGTTTACCTGAAGAACGGTTCTACAATCGCACTGTTATAATTGATATTGTTCCAGGGTAAACTCGACTTGTTCATATTTTTTAAAAATAAGTCGAATTTGTTCCTGGCGGGGATCGGAGTATTTATTCTGCTTCCCACATTACTTACTGCACAGGTTCCGCCGGTTGATCAAACAATCCAGACGGATAAGATTTTAAAAGGTGAGAACTGGATCGACACAAAAGGATATCACGCAGCACGACAGGAACTTGAACATCTTTACCCGTTTCTCTCGACGACAGAAAAGAAGCGAGATATTTTATTTGTTCTCCTTCAGTGTGCATTTGAAGATCAGGAATATGAAAATGCTTACCAATGGTCAGGCGATTTCTTGACGGAATATCCTAATGATGGTAAGATAAGCATTGTCCGCTTTATCCATGGCGTGAGTGCATTTCAAACTGAACGGTCTGAAGACGCACTTCAAACATTAGATATGTTTATTACTGAATCAATTAATCACCCGATGCACGGAGCCGGTCACTTTTGGCGAGCGATGGTAAAACTTGAGAAAGGAGACTGGCAATCGGCGGAGGCGGATGTACGGAATTGTTTCGAAGATTCTTCTGCCGTCGGCTATCGCGACATTGCTCTGATGGGCTGGGCGCTGTCGCTGGAACGAAGAGGCGAATATCAAAAGGCAATAGATTTACTAAAGAAACTACTGAATGATTTTCCGCAGAGTGCACTCGTAAGCGATGTGAAGGTGCGGCTTGCCTCGCTCTTTCTGCGTGTAGGATTACCATCCCAAACAATTCAAGTTCTTGATACCATCAAACCTTCGAGCCATCAAAAGCAAGAATTTAGTCTCCTAATGGCGGAAGCCGATTTGCAATTGAACCATTTTGAGAGTTCACAGACCGAGTATAAAAATTTGCTCAGAGAATATCCTGAAAGTTATTACGCACGGAAAGCGCAGTACGGTTTAGCATGGTCGTATTTAAAGAAGAGAAATTACGCTGCTGCCCAAAAAGAATTTGATTCTCTCGGTATTGGAAATGATTCGCTTGCATTCATGGCACTCTATCAGAGCGGCGTTCTTGCGCTTCTTCAAAATAGACCAATGGATGCGATCGCGCGATTAGATACATTGACCGAACACTCACCATACGATAATATTGCAGAGAATGCTTACTACCAAATGGGAATGGCGCACTATCGGGCAAAGCACTATCGTGAGGCAAGGCGTGCCTTTCAATTGGCTGCGAGGCTTTTTCCTGAATCAAAACATCGAGCACGTTCGTATCGGATGTTAGGTGAAACCAACATGGCTCTGAGTGATTTTTCGAATGCACAGTATGCATTTTCCCGCGTCCGCCAGCTTAACGGCTCGACTGACCTCATTGAGCTGTCAATGTTCCAGGAAAGTGTTTGTCTTTATCATTTGGGAAGATTCAAGAGCAGCGCCCAGTTGCTCGCTGATTATCTTAAACGTTTCTCAAAAGATGAACATGCATCTGAGGCGTATGTCTGGAGAGGAGAAGCGCTATATCAAGATGGAAAATATGGTGAAGCTGAACACTCGTATGCTGATGCGCTTCGGTTGTTTCCGAATAATCCCAAAAGGATCGAAGCAATGTACGGTATCGCGTGGACATTTTTCGAACAGAAAAAATTTTCTCAAGCCGCTGCTTCGTTTGATCGGTTCATGGCACAATATTCTAGCAACGAACGTGTTCTTGATGCAACACTGCGCCAGGCTGATTGCTATTACTTCATGGGTGAGTACGAGAAATCGAATGCACTTTATGCTTCTATTACCGATCTGAAGAAAAACAGCCAGCATGCCGAGTACGCAGCTTTTCAAATTGCAATGTCGTACATTCAGCGCGGAGAGGCAGAGCGCGGCATTGTACAGCTTCGGGATTTTCTTTCGCGATTTCCCGCATCTCTCTACAATGAAATCGTGCAATTCAATATTGGATGGACGTACTTTTCTAAAAACCAATATCAGCAGGCGATCATGGAGTTCCGGCTGCAGATGAATCAGTACCCGGAAAGTCAATTAATGCCGCGGATTCTCTTTAACATGGGGGATGCGTTCTATAATCTTCATCAATATGACAGTGCGCGTGTATATTATCAGCGGGTCCCAAAAGAATTCCCCGCAAGTCCGCTTGTTACAGATGCATTGCAGGGATTACAGTACACATACGAAGCGGAAGGGAAACCCGCTGCCGCAATTGCGCAAATCGACACTCTTCTTGCGTCGTCCTCTTCCGGAATTCATCAAGAAGAACTTTTGATGAAAAAAGGTGACATTCTATTTGGTCAAGGAGATTTCGCAGGAGCGACAATCGAATATCAGAAGCTCTTGTCAATGAAACTGGCTCCGGTGATCCAAGCGAAAGCATATTACCAGCTTGCACGCGCATTCGATATGGAAAACAACACTCCGCAAGCAGCCGCTTATTATGAAAAGATTCTCTTGGATTTTCCCGATGTTGATTTTGCTCCGAATGCCACACTTGCGCTGGGATTAGCTCAGATTAAAGCAAAAAAATACACTGCCGCAGTAAAAAGTTTACAGGTTTTTGAAACAAAATATCCTGACTCACCATTATTATCGGAAGCACGTTATAATCTTGCTGTGGCACTGCTCGATCAGAAAGATAAGAAACCCGCATTCATACAATTTCAAAATGTAATTCAGAAACATCCAGACGATGTTTTTGCTGATAGAAGTCGGCTTCAAATTGCACGGCTGCATATTAGCAAGAAAGAATTTAAAGCATCCCTCGATACATTGAACTATCTCATCAGCCGCCGCAGCGATGATCTTGCTGCCGAAGCGTTGCTCTTGGTCGGTGAAAATTATCTATCGCTTAAGAAACCACAAGATGCGCTGCAAGCATTCAAAGATGTATATGATCAATATACTGAATTCACGCTTCTCACAGAGCGTGCTCACCTCGGTGCCGGTGAATGTTACGAACGCCTGAGGAAGGCAAAACTGGCTCAGACTGAATACGAGAAGGTTGTAAACTTCGCCATCGATCCGGTTGTGAAAAAAGATGCTCAAGAAAGATTGAAGAGGTTGCGACGATGAAGAAGATATTCATTTCATTAATTTTTTCTTTAGTCCTCATCTCACCAACTCTCGGCCAGGAACAGTCTGTAAGCAAAGATACTACGGTAATGCCTAAACTTGAGATTCCGGAGATCACTATTGTTGGAAAGAAAGCAATTACGCTTCCATTTGCCCGTAAAGGTGAGATTTATGATGTGAACATCCTTGAGGTATCGCCGCCCGACACATCTCTTATAGAAGAACGCCCTGCTATGCCGCTTCCAATCGGTTCACTTCCTCGTTACGATGAACCTCTCGTTCCCTGGCACGTTTCGGTTGAAGGATCGTTCGGAAGTTTCTCAACAGCTCATCTCCGTGCCTTTCTCGATTATAAAGGAAGGAAGTGGGGGATATACGGGAATACCGGTTTTCAGTCAACACGTGGACACATCGCACATGCCTCAGGAAATTCATTCCAGATGGAAGCGAACGCTCACTCGCTTGTTTCGACAGACAATGAAATTTTAAAATCGTTCCGTGTTTCTGGCGGATTACAGTTGATGCACGATGAGTACGGCATGTTTGGTATTCGGAATATTTCCGTTGATCGCTCACGCACAAACGTTGTGCTTGATAGCAGACTGAATTCTCTGGAACGTCAGAAAAGCGCGATAGATTTTAGTCTCCGGGCAAATATTTGGTCTCTTTCCAATGAACAGCCGACAGGGAATTCATCAATCTCTGCCGTTTCTCCTGAGATTGCTGCTTCATATTCAACAAAAGTGAATAGTGTTCAGCTTCTCGCACAAATGTCTTTTACAAGTACCTCGCTTAATTACGATCATTCCGTACAAACACCATCTCTGTTTGGAATTTCTGCGGCTGCAAAGTGGCTGCTGATGGATAAATGGTTCCTGCAGGTTGGCGGTGAATTTCAGAATGGTTCTGGTAGTGATGGTGGAGGTCATTCACTTATTGCCCCATTTGCCGTTCTCAAATGGGAACTGGATCGCGATCGTGCGATGAGCATTTGGTTTAAGCCTGAAATGTCTCTCGAATCGTATGGAGGATATACAATAGGGAATCCATATTTTGTACGTGAAATTATGTTGCATCCAGAACGAACATGGTTTAATCTTGGAGGAACATTCTGGTACAACAGCGGCACATTTTCTCTCGAAGTCAATGGTGCGTTTGCAAAGAGCACGAATAAAAGTATCACACTCGCAGACAGCGGCAAACTTTATCTGGCATTTGTTGATGCCGATCGGTTTACCGTTCGGGCAGACGGAAGCGTGAAGCCGCTGAACAATACACGACTGACATTTACCGGGATCATCCAGCCATCGTTTGAAGATGGGAAGAGCAGGCAGCTTCCGATGATTCCACTTATTCAACTTGCCGCAAGAGGTGAGCTGACTCTCAACATACCGCTTTCACTATGGTCGTCTGTTGAATTTTGGAATGAGCAGTATGTGGATATAGCTGGCAGTAAAACTCTTGATGAACGGATCCTGCTGAATATTGGTGCGGCATCAAGCATCATTCCTCGAACTGTTCTATCGCTTGAAATTGCAAATCTTCTCAATCATTCGTACGAATGGTGGAGCGGATATAAGGCACCGAACAGAACTATAAAGCTTGAGGCAAAAGTTAATTTTCAATGAAGATCATTACAACAATTCATGAGATGCAGCAGACAGTCGATGAGCTGCGGCAGATCAGAAAGAAACTTGGTGTCGTTCCCACGATGGGATATTTGCACGAAGGTCACCTCAGTCTCATTCATCTTGCCAAACAACATGCAGACGTTGTCATAACTACGTTGTTTGTGAATCCCGCGCAGTTCGGTCCAACGGAAGATTTTGACAAATATCCGCGAGATTTCGGACGAGATAAAAAACTTGCTGAATCGGCAGGAACGGATATTCTATTCACTCCATCTAACGAAGAGATGTACCCCGCAGGTTATTTGACAGTTGTTGATGTAGGAAGAATCACCACTGTTCTTGAAGGGAAAATTCGCCCGACACATTTCCGCGGTGTTACCACGGTTATAGCTAAATTATTCAATATCACCAAACCAGATGTTGCCGTTTTCGGTCAAAAAGATGCACAACAGGCGATTGTTATTCAGCAAATGGTTAAAGATTTAAATTTTGATGTACGAATTATGATTGCTCCCATTGTACGAGAATCAGAGGGACTTGCAATGAGTTCGAGAAACGTGTATCTTTCGGAAGTCGAGCGAAAAGAAAGTGTCGTTCTCCATCAGTCTCTCCAATTAGCGAAAAAGCTAATCGAGCATGGTGAACGGAATTGTTCATTAATTATCAGTGAGATGAAAAAACTTATTTCTGCAAATCTATCGGCAAAAATCGATTACATTTCAATTACAGAGGCAGAGACATTGGAAGAGCTCTCAGTGCTTCAAGATGGCAATCAGGCGCTCATCTCACTTGCTGTTCGCTTCGGTACAACGCGACTTATTGATAATATCCTTCTCACAATATAAGATATCTTTATGCCCGATTTTACAAAAGAAATACAATTAGCTGTTACTATTATGGCTGCCGGAAAGGGTACAAGAATGAAAAATCCCGAGAAGGCAAAAGTAATGTACGAAATCTGTGGGAAGCCGATGGTGGAATACGTTGTTGATCTGGCAAGTAAGCTCCATGCTCACCGCACTTTACTTATTGTCGGATGGCAGAAACAATTAGTAGCGGAACATTTTTCAAAGTTAAACTATCAGGTCGAGTTCGTTGAGCAGAATGAACAGCTCGGTACAGGGCATGCGGTTCTTCAAACGATGGAACCAATGAAGGATTTCGCCGGCGATGTTTTGGTGCTGTCGGGTGATGTTCCGCTGCTTACTGAGAAAACTGCTAAAGCTCTCATCGGGTATCACCGGGCAACCGAAGCGGTTGCGACAATTCTCACTGCCGATCTTGATGATCCAACTGGTTATGGACGTATCGTGCACAACGAAGATGGTAGTGTGAAGAAAATTGTCGAGCACAAAGATGCATCGAAAAAAGAAATAGTCATCAAAGAAATTAACTCCGGCATATATGTGTTCAGTAAAGAGAAGCTGTTTGAGTGCCTCCCAAAGGTAGAGCCAAATAACGTGCAGCGGGAGTATTATCTTACAGATGTATTCGAGCTGTTCTGGAAAAACGAGTGGCGGGTTTCTGCAGTGAAAGCCATTGATGCAGTTGAAGTTATGGGCATAAATGACCTAAAACAGCTGGAGGAAGCACAGAAAATAATGTCAGCGAAGACAACCCCCTGATTGTTTGACAATCACTCTCTTTTTCTTTATACTTACTATAGAGGTTTGAAAGGTATCGTATGAAAAAAATATGTTTAGTTTTGATGGTTTTATTTCTTTTATCTGTTGTGGCTCCGGCTCAGTTTAAGTCACAAGCAGAGCAGCCGAGCGTTTCTCAATCACTCGTACGCCCAACAACAGGTATCAATAGTTTTCTCGGTCTTCTTAATCCGAATAACTTTATGATGCGGCACAACTTCTCGCTGAGCTATATGTCGTCTGGCGGTACCGGACTCTCGATCGCTTCTTATACCAACAGCATGTTCTACAAAATAGCGGACCCGCTTAATGTCCGTTTCGATGTCACGCTTCAAGGCTCACCGTTTGGACCAGCGGCATATCAGAATTCATTGAGCGGCGTCTTTCTCAGTCGGGCAGAATTGAATTACAAACCATGGGAAAATTTTCTGATAAAATTTGAATACAATCATCTCCCGATGAATTATTACGGATTGAGCAACCCATGGTATAATCCATATTCATCCCCATTTTATCGTGAAGGTGAATAGGCGGCATTGAATACGGTTTCATCTCTTAATGAAAATTTATCAACTGCCGAGTTGGTCTTCTACAGATGGCTGACTCGGTTTTTATTTATTCCTTCTCATGTTGAGGGAAGCGAGACATCACAATGATTGAAAAACATCAGGAAAAAAAACAACCGAGCAACAGCACAATAACATCTTGGAATATCACCAAGCGAATTCTAAGTGGTGTTATAATTGTGCTGATACTGGTGATTGGTTATTTCGGCTATGGTTACATTTCACGATTGAGCACAAAGTCAAGTGATAATAAGGTTGAAAACAAACCTCCTCGGATTCTCCAGCTCGATGTTCTTAATGGCTGCGGAGCAAAGGGAATCGGAGCGAAATTCACAGATTACCTACGTACACAAGGATTTGATGTGGTTGAAAGCAAAAACTACAAATCGTTTCAGATTCCACAAACCTTAGTGATTGATAGAATTGGCGACCTCACCGCTGCGCGACGTGTTGCCACTGCACTTGGTGTTAAAGAAAATAACATTGTTCAGCAGCTTAACCTGGATTATTTCGTTGATATCTCTGTCATCATTGGAAAAGATTATACGCAATTAAATCCATCGCATTAATTTTCATAAGGAGAACTATTGACACCAAAAACACTTGCTAAGAAGATTGCCAGTTTAGCCCTCACCAAAAAAGCTTCCAACGTTATGATTATAGATCTCAGGAAGCTCACCGACATGACCGATTTCTTCGTTGTTTGTTCCGCCGATTCTGATACTCAAGTGAAAGCCATCGCCGATGCCATTGCCGATGGAACTGAAAAACTTGGCTCGTCACCATGGCACGAAGAAGGTATCTCAAACCGTCAGTGGGTTTTACTGGATTTCGTGGATGTTGTCGCTCACGTCTTCCATAAAGAAGCGAGGAGATATTATGGGCTTGAAAAACTATGGGGAGATGCAAAGATCGAAACCGTGGGGGATGAACCAGTAAAAAAAATACCAGCTAAGAAAACGACGAAGAAAAAGTGAAGCAATACCTTAAAGCTCAATTACTTCGTGCTTTGAAGTCGTTAGGTGTACCGGAAAGTATCGTACCATCTTTTGAAAAGCCTCGCATCGCCGCTCACGGTGATCTTACCACAAATGTTGCAATGATGGCGGCAAAACAAATGCATGAAAATTCTCGCCAGCTTGCACAGAAGATTTTAGATAATTTGAAATTAGATACAACTCTCGTTGATAAAGCTGAAATTGCCGGTCCCGGATTTATCAACTTTCATTTCACAGATAAATACTATCAAGATCAGCTTGCGAAAATTATCCGAGAAGGCAGACAATATGGCAAAGCTGATCTCGGCAAGCGATTGAAGACTCAAATTGAATTTGTAAGTGCAAATCCAACCGGACCTCTCACTGTCGGACACGGTCGCGGTGCAGTTTACGGCGATACAATTGCACGACTTCTTGAATGGACCGGTTACGATGTTACACGAGAATATTACTTCAACAATGCAGGCAGACAGATGCGCATCCTTGGTGATTCTGTTCGTATGCGTTATCTGGAATTATTGGGAGAAAAGATTGAGTTTCCTGAAGATTACTATCAAGGCGAGTATATCAAAGAAATTGCGCAACATCTTATGGATCTTCATGAAAAGAATTTGAAAGACGAGCCAGCCGGAGGTAGATTCAAGCAACAAGCCGAGACAGAGATATTTGATGACATCAAAAAAACTTTGGCAAGAATCGGTGTTAAGCATAATGTTTTCTTCAATGAAAACACACTTTACGAAACCGGACAGGTGAAAGAAGTAATTGAAGAATTACGGAAAAAAGATTTAGCGTATGACCAAGATGGAGCGGTATGGTTTAAGGCAACAGCTTTTGGCGGTGAGAAAGATAAAGTTATTGTGAAGGCAACGGGTGAGCCGACCTACCGTTTGCCTGATATCGCATACCACCGTGATAAGCTCCGAAGGGGTTTTGAACTAATCATTGATGTTCTTGGTGCCGACCATGTTGCAACATATCCCGATGTTCTTGCCGGAATAAAAGCCCTCGGTTACGATGAATCGAAGATCAAAGTTTTGATTCACCAGTTTGTAACGATTTTGCAGGAAGGTGAAGTTGTAAAGATGTCGACCCGTAAGGCAAACTTTATTACACTTGATGAGCTAATAGACGAAGTTGGTGCCGATGTTGTGCGGTACTTCTTCCTGATGCGCGGAATAGGAAGCCACCTGAACTTCGATTTGAAACTTGCAAAGGAACAATCGGAAGAAAACCCTGTTTATTATTTGCAGTATGCACACGCCCGTATCGCAAGTATTATCCGACTTGCCGAAAGCAAAGGAGTTGATGTAAATAAGTCGTACAATTTATCGTTACTAACTCAGCCAGAAGAAATTTCTTTGATGAAGCTCCTGTCTCAATTCCCGGATATGGTTGAATCGTGTGCAGTAACTTATGAGCCGCACCGGCTTGCAGAGTATCTACACGATGTTGCCGGCAGTTACCACAAATTTTATCATGAGCATCGTGTTATGGGGGAGGATTTGAAAATCACCGCTACACGCATTGCACTATGTCTTGCAACGAAGACTGTTCTTGCCAACGGATTTGCCATTCTCGGCATCACTGCACCTGAAAAGATGTAAGATATTAATGTCATTCCCGCGAAAGCGGGAATCCAGAAGATAGCTAATGTCTGGATGCCTGCTAAAAACGTGCGGGCATGACAAAGGAAACTTGAATGTATGAGGATAAAACATATTTTGTTTATATATTAGCAAGTAAAAGAAACGGAACCTTGTATATTGGTGTGACAAACAACCTTGTACGTAGGATATATGAGCATAAAGAAAAATTAGTAAAAGGTTTCACACAAAAGTATTATGTATCGATGCTTGTTTATTATGAAGAACATGGAAATATTCATAGTGCGATTCAGCGTGAGAAGCAGATGAAAAAGTGGAATAGAGCATGGAAAGTACATATGATCGAAAAGTACAATCCCCACTGGCAAGACCTTTATAATAATGGAGACGTTATACTATTGCAGAGAGAATAAACGGTCTTCTGGATTCCCACTAAAAGCATGTGGGAATGACAAACAGAGAAGGGCTGTCATTCCCGAATGTTTCTATCGGGAATCCATAACAGAAGTAACCATTTATAGTGGGATTCCCTTGCAATGCCAAGTTTACCTCACCAACACCACCTTCTTAATTTGTGAATATATTTTGCTTAGATCATCCATACTTTGCACTCTCAAGAAAATTGTTATAAAATGAATTTGCCAGTAGATGTATTTTTTTGTAATTTCTTGAGATGTTAAAGTGCATTGGCATACCAGCGGATTTGCCATAATTCAATCTATTGTTGATGCTACCTTGATTTTGTTGGAGATTGGTTGACACCGTATCGAATAAGTGAACAACAAACTCGCTACAGTATAATTGATCCCCAGCTCAAGAAAGCAGGCTGGAATCTATCTGATCGAACTCAGGTTGGGTTTGAAATTCCAGTCGCTGGATACGATGCAACTCCTTTTGAAGGAATTACCGATTATTGCCTATACCGTACGAACGGTGATGTACTGGCAGTGGTTGAGGCAAAGAGAACCAGCAGAGATGCAAGAGTAGGGCAGCAACAAGTTCTGGATTATGTTACTGCCATAGAAAAGAAGCAAAGCTTCCGACCATTTGCGTTTATGGCTAATGGAGAAGGTGTATTTTTCTTGGAGAGCGATGTTCCAACGCCACGGCATGTGGCGGGATTTTTAATTCTCATTGATAAACGTAAATTAGAATAGCATGCTAAGAACTAATGAAGAGGTAATTATATGAGAGATTTAATAATACCACTGGATGGAAAAGAAACTAAGATCGAATTGAAGCAAATTGATATAACTAATCTTGAATTGGATGAATTAAACCCAAGAATAAGTTTCTTCAGAGATAACCAAGTAGCTGACAGTTTAACAGAAGACCAGATTATATTTGCCTTGACAAATAAGAAACCAGAGGCTTTTCGAAAATTAAGGGATTCTATACATAATAACAAAGGGATTGTTTATCCCATTTGGATAGAACCTCTAAGAGGGCAGAGAGGGGAAAAACATAAAGTGATAGAAGGCAATACAAGAGTTGTAATTTATCAGCAATTACAAAAAGAAGAACCCCATGAAGATAGATGGAAAACAATTTTGTGTAATATATTGCCCCATGAAATTAATGAGGAACAGAAAAATTTTATAAGACTCCAATCACACTTAAGAGGTACAACTGAATGGGATGCCTATGAAAAGGCGAAATATTTATATAAACTTTGGCAAGAGGATGGTTGGTCCATAAATAGGCTTGAAAAACAGACAAAAATGACAGAAAAGCAGATTGATGAAAATATTAAGGCATATAGAATCATGGAAGAGCAATATCTACCAATTCATACAGATGACCCAAATGAAGTGAATAAATTCAGCTATTTTGTAGAATATGTTAAAGATAAAAAATTGCAAAAGTTAATGGAAAAAAGTTCAAAGGATATTAAAGATTTTTGTAATTGGGTGGCCGATAAAGAAAAAATACCAACTGGTCAAGATGTTAGAAGACTGCGAGATATTTTCGATAATGAAGACACAAGGAATGCTTTTATTGATAAAGGATTTGATAACGCCATGCAAATACTTGAATTTAAAAAGCCACACCTTGTATCGTCTTTTTATAAGGATATAGAAAATGTTATTGAAGGACTGAAAGAAATAAATGCACAAGAGCTTGATGAAATCATTAACGAAGATAATAGCGAAAAAGAAAAAATGATTAGAGATCTGTCAGAATGGAGCCAAAAGGTTGTTAAAATAATTGAAAAGGAAAAGAATGGCATCAGAAAAACATAACTTTATCGTATCTGCAATTGCCAGAAAAATGAGGCAAGATGGGTTCAGAATTATATATTTAGATGGGGAATATCATGATGAGACATCTGAAAAATTAGAGATAAAGATAGATTTACAGAAACAGATACAAAATTTTAAAAAATTAGTAATAAACCAATTGCTCAAAAGCTGTTCAAGATATGTTCTTTGATAATATCGAACTTGTTCATAGCCGG